>JAIMAR010000053.1 GCA_023511855.1 Bryobacteraceae bacterium | reverse complement strand
ACCCCCGGTAGAGGTTTTAGCCCCTACGACGGTTTAGCAAACCGCTGCTTTCGACCACTCAGCCACCTCTCCGCGGCTGTGCTGGTTCGACTCTGATGCTATCACACACGGCACACTTCCTCCAAACGCGAGGTGGATGACCCGGAGAGGCGGGAAAGGCAGGAGGTTTTCCCCACAGACTAGCTCATGAGCGGGGGCGCACAAAGCCGAATGGAGAACGGCAGTGGGTGAAGGGGGCCAAGGACGACAGGAATGCCGGCCGCAGGCCTGGAGGCCTGCCTCACATGAAGCCCGATCGCTGGCAAATCAATTCGGAGCGCCAGATCCTGTATGATCAGGGGAACGTGAGCCGGAAATCGACACGCCACTGGGTGGATACTCTTCCGCTGGGTTCTCCACTCGTTGCGCGGTTTTGGGGCAGCCACGGCGGCCGCGCCAAGAAGACTTAGTGTCTGGCGCTCCACCGCCTCGGCCTCCTGACTCCCTCGGCCTTTGTTCTTTGGATCTGCACCTGGAGGTGCAACTTTTCCTGCGCCTTTTGCGAAGCCGGAGCAGGCCCGCCGGCGCCGGATGAGCTGAGTACGGAAGAGGCCAGGGAGCTCATCGACGACATTGCACGCATCGGCGCACGCCGCCTGCTCCTATCCGGGGGAGAGCCGCTGCCGCGAGGCGACCTGCCTGCTCTCCTGGAACACTCGTTGAGAAGGTCCGTCACGCCAGCGTTGTTGAGCAACGGCTTTCTGGTGTCCAGCCGCTGGGAGGAGATCCGGCATTTCCGGTATTTCCCTTTCATGACCAGTATCGACGGCCCGCGCGAGACCCATGACCGGCTGCGGAGGGCGGGCAGTTTCGACCGGGCGATGGCGGCGCTTGAGAACTTTGCATCGATTGGCGTGCGGACTCGGGTGGTCAAGACCATCGTCCATCCCGCGAACCTTCCGTCGCTGCCTGAGCTGGCGACCTGCCTGGAGGCTTCCGCCGCCACCGACTGGCAGTTGGCGCCCGTCATGGAGATTGGCAGGGCCCGCGAGAAGCATTCGTACCGGCTGTGTCAACGCGACTGGCAATTCCTGATCGATTTCGTGGAGCGCCGGGGGAATCACTCGCAGCTCAACGTGGAGTTCGCCCACCCTTACGCTCAAGTTCACACCATCACGGGACGGCTGGGTCCGCGCACCGTATTTCGGAAGCTTGGATCCGGCAAGTCACCAGATTGAGCAGCGAAAGTTACCTGCATCGCGTCGAGGGATCCAAAGAGGCTGGGGACAGCAAGTCCGCCGGCAAGGGTTCGAATACCGGATCACGCAGAGCGAATCGGAGCTCCGGCGCTTTTATGAAGAGTTCTGCGTTCCTTATGCACAGGCGCGGCACGGGGAGGACGCCTCCATCCGCGGGCTGTCTGAGTTGAAGGCCGCGCTTCGCCGGGGTTTCCTGCTTCAGGTTTGGCAGCAGGAGCGTTGGATCTCAGGCCTGGTGGTGGCCCGAAGGAATGAGCGATTGGAGCTGCTTGCGGCGGGCGTAGATTCTCCCGACGAGCTTCACAAGGGCGGGCTTTCGGCGCTTTATTTCTTCCTCTTTCTGTGGGCGCGCCAGGCGGGGATCGAGACTTTGATTTTTGCGGCAGCCGGCCGAACCTGCTGGACGGAGTATTCCATCATAAGGCTCTCTGGGGGGCCGAGCCGGTTCTCGATCCCTGGCATCACACTAAAATCGCTTTCTATGTCAAGCCCGGCGTCAAACTTCCCGAAGTGGTCGCCAGCCAGCTTGTGAGAAGCGGCGGGCGGTTCTTTTCGCTCGGGGACATTCTGGCCGATCTTCAATCCGGGCTCGATCGCCCCCCACGCCTCCCAGGCCTGGTGACCCAGCGGTGACCCAGCGCGTCTAGAATTCCGGCTAAGATAGTGGCTTCATGCGTCTGGTCGTCATCGGAGGAATGGCGGCGGGGCTGAGCGCGGCCAGCCGCGCCCGGCGGATCGATCCCAAGCTCGACATTGTGGTCCTCGAAAAGGGGGACATGGTTTCGGTGGGCCTGTGCGGCCTGCCTTATTACGTCGAAGGGCGGATCGGAACGCCAGAGGGATTGGTCACCTATTCCGCCGAGCGGCTGACGCGCGAGCGCAACCTCCAGGTGCGGACCGGCGCACGGGTGGCCGCTATTCAGCACCCTTCGCGGCAAGTGCTGCTGGCCGGCGGCGAGAGGGTCGGCTACGATAAATTGATCATCGCCACCGGCGCGCGCCCCAAACCTGTGGCGCTGCCGTTTGACTGTCCGCAGGTCTTTTCGCTGTACTCTGTGGCCGAAGCCCGCCGCCTTCGAGAATTCCTGGACTCGGCGCGGCCACGGCGGGCGGCGGTCCTAGGGGCGGGCTACATCGGTCTGGAAGCGGCCGACGTGCTGCATGCGCGCGGAGTTCGGGTCTCCCTTTGGGAGCGGGAGGAGACGGTGCTGGGGCGGCGAGATTACGCCCTGACCGCCGACGTGCGGGACCACCTGGAGGCTTACGGCGTGGAGGTGCGGCTGGGTCCCCAGGCCCGGGAGGTTCCTTCCGAGCCTTTCGACTTGGTAGTGGCCGCGGCCGGCATGCTGCCCGATGTGTCCCTGGCCGCTGAGGCTGGCGCAAGGCTGGGCCCCACCGGGGCCATCGCCACCGACGAGCATATGGAGACCAGCTTGAACGGAGTTTACGCGGCTGGAGACTGCGCCGAGAGCCGCTGCCGGATTACGGGGCGGCCGGTTTGGATCCCGCTGGGGACGACGGCGAACCGGATGGGCCGGGTGGCCGGGGCCGTCGCGGCGGGCCGCCGTGAGCGGTTTCTGGGCATCGTGGGGACTTCGATCGTGCGCGTGCTGGGGTTGAGCATCGGACTGGTGGGTCTGGGTCTGGAGGAGGCCCAATCCGAGGGTTTCGAAGCGGTGTCTGTGCGCATTCAGGCGCCGGACCGCGCGAAGTACTTCGACGCCAAACCGGCGACCGTCGAGCTGGTGGCGGAGCGCCGCACGGGCCGGCTGCTGGGCGGCACGGTGCTAGGCGCGGAGGGGACGGCGGGCCGGGTCAACGTGATCGCGGCGGCGCTGACGGCGGGGATGACGGTGGAGGAATTCGAGCAGCTCGATCTGGCCTACACGCCGCCTCTGGCGCCGGTGGCGGATCCGCTGTTGGTGGCCGCGCGCCGACTGTTGAGATTGCTAGACTGAAAGAGAAGAGGCTGCTGGAGGCAGGGGCCCGCAGAATCAGAGGCAGGCATGGCGGAGAGCATTCGGGAAGTGGCGAAGTCGGCTGCGGCAATCGTCAAGGGGATGGGCGTCACCTTGAAGGAGCTGTTGTCCCCCACGGTGACCGAGGATTATCCGGATGCGCCCCCGCGGTTTCAAGAGCGCTACCGGGGCGTGCACGTGCTCCAGCGCGACGAAAACGGCCTAGAGAAATGCGTGGCTTGTTTCTTGTGCGCTGCGGCCTGTCCCGCCAATTGCATCTACATCGAGGCGGCCGAGAACACCGATGAGGTGCGGATCAGCGGCGGCGAGCGCTACGCCAAGGTGTACAACATCGACTACAGCCGGTGCATCTTTTGCGGCTACTGTGTGGAGGCCTGTCCCACCGACGCGATCACCCACGGTCACGGCTTTGAGGTCGCCAGCTACAACACTTCGACGCTGATCATGCGCAAGGAGCAGCTCTTGGCGCCGCTTCCGGCTTCCAAGGCTCAGGCGAGCGAAGAAGCCTTGGCCGAAAGCAAGGCGTAGGCCCGCCGGGCGACGATCAATTCTTCATTCGTGGCAAGCGCGAGAACGGCGACGCCGGATTGGTCCGCTGAGACTAGCCGGTCCCCGGCGCCGCTCTCGTTGCGGGCCGGGTCCAAGCGGATTCCCAGGAACTCTAGGTTGCGGCAGCATTCCGCGCGGAGGCGGGCCGAGTTTTCCCCGATGCCGCCGGTAAAGGCCACCGCGTCGAGCCCGCCCATGGCTGCGGCGTAGGCGCCGATGGTCTTGCGCACTTGATAGGCGAGCACCTGAAGCGCCAGCTCGGCGTCGCGGCTGCCGGCATTAGCGGCCTGTTCGATGTCGCGCACGTCGCCGCCGGGAACTCCGGAAAGCCCGGCCAGCCCTCCTTCGGCGGCCAGTTGGCGGCGCACTTCCTCGGCGCTCCACCCGTTCTTCTCCATCAGGTAGAGCACCGCGAAAGCGTCCAGTTCCCCGCAGCGGGTGGCGTTTTCCAGGCCGCTTTGCGGGGAGAAGCCCATGGTGGTGTCTATGGAGCGCCCATACTCGATGGCGCAGATCGAAGAGCTGCCCCCAAGGTGGCAACTGATGGTGCGGAGTTCCGTCTGAGGGCGCCCGAGCATTTCGGCGACGCGCTCGCCGATGAAGCGGTGAGAAGCGCCGTGGTAGCCGTAGCGGCGCACGCCGTGCTTTTCCCGCCATTCGGCCGGCACGCCGTAGCGGGCGGCGTATTCCGGCATCGTGACGTGGAATTCGGTCTCGAAGGCGGCCACCAGCGGTACCCCTGGGAGCATTTCACGGAAGGCCTGAATGCCGGCCAAGTAGATGGCGTTATGGGCGGGCGCCGCGGGCAGGAACTCGCGCATGGCCTCTTCGACGGCCGAGTCGACGAGAAACGTGCCGCGGTAGCAGGGACCGGCGAGCACGGCTTTGAAGGCGACAGCGTCGATGCGGGCGTCCTGGGATTGGATCCGGCCGATGGCCTCCCGGTAATCGCGCACGCGCTCCATGCGTCCCCGGGCCAGGCTGCGCTCGGCGGGCATTTCCAGAATCTGATACTTCAGCGAGGTCGATCCGAGGTTAGGGACGAGAATATTCACCGCACCACCCGGTACTCGGCCTGAATGGCCTTCAGGTTCTTCTGGGCCTGCGCCTGGAAGGGGCTCTTGATGGTGATGCACTCCTGGTTGAACTTGATGGCGTCCAGGATCTTGCCGAGGCGGTAGTTGGCGACGCCCAGGTGGAACAGGGCGCTGGCGCGCAGTTCGTTGTTGCCGGCGATATAGGGCAGCGCGGCTCGAAGA
Organism: Bryobacteraceae bacterium; assembly: GCA_023511855.1. GTDB lineage: Bacteria > Acidobacteriota > Terriglobia > Bryobacterales > Bryobacteraceae > JAIMAR01. Next base: position 14,779 of record JAIMAR010000053.1, on the reverse strand, counting down.
GACTTGTCGGCTTCGGCGAACTGATTCTGCAAAGCGGCGGCTGAGCCGGCCATCCAATAGCCGAGTCCCAAGAGCTGGTTCTTTCGCTTTTCCCAATCCTGTTCTGAGACGCCGTCGGGCTTGGGGCGCGTGCTAACCAGTTGCACCAGCTTGTTGGCGTAATCCGAGACCTTGCCCAATTCCTTGTTCTGGCGCAAGTAGTAGTCGCCGAGGAACGCCAGCATTTCCTCACCGGCCTTGCCGTCGGCGGCGGACTTTTCGGCCAGCGCAGCGGCGGCGGCGGCATCTCCAGACTGGGTGAGGGCCAGGAAATAGTAGTCACGGCTTTGAGCGACGTATTCGCTGTCCGGAGAATTCTCCTGCAATGCCCGGAAAAGGGCCGCCTTTTGCTTGGGGTCGGAGGCCTGCAAGCCGGCGGCGAAAAGAGAGTATGCGGTATAGGTATCGAGCTGTTTGGCGAAGTCCACGCGTTGCTTGTACTCGTCTTCATCCTCGTCCTGACTCTTGGGCGCCGAAGCTACTTTCCGGGCCAGAGCCGAGACGCGCAGGGCCCAGTCGCGCACGGCCTCGGGATCCTTCTTGGCCTCGGCCGCTTTCAGCGTGGCGTGGGCGGTATGCAGGTCGGAGGGATCAGCCGCCAGGACCTTCTCGCCGGCGGCCAAGGCCTGATCGTACTGGCCGGTTTTGGTGTAGGTTGCGACCATAAGCGAGTAAACCCACACGGCCGCCTCGTGGGTTGGATACTTGGCGATGAACTGCTCCATCAGGGCCGCCTTTTTGGCGTCATCTTCCTGCTGGCCGATCTGCTGGAGCAGTTGCCCCTCCGGAGTTTCCGTGTTGATGGTTGGGACCTCGCGCTGAGCGAGCGCGAGCGCGGTGCAGAGACAGAGCCACAGGATTCCCCCTCGAATGCGCATAAGCGCCGCCTCCTTGGCCGGCGGAGAGATATCTTACAACAAGCCGCTAGGTTTGCGGTACAATCGCAGCGAGTCCGCCTTGTTCGAGATTCTGGAGCACACGGCCGACATCGGGCTTCGGGCCCGCGGCAAGACGAAAGCCGAGCTGTTTGCCAACGCGGCGCTTGCCCTGGAGTCCATAGCCGTGGATGTGGAGTCCGTCCGTCCTGAGTCGGCATACCCGATCGCCGCCACCGGCGAGGACGACCAGGCGCTGCTGGTGAACTGGTTAAGCGAGGTTTTGTACTATTTGGATGGGGGGCGGATTGTGATGTGCCGCTTCCAGGTGGACGAGCTGGAACGGGGATCGGTCCGGGGCCGGGGATGGGGCGAGCCTTGGGACAACACCCGCCACAGGGCCAAAGTGGTGGTCAAGGGGGTCACCTACCACCAGCTCAAGTTGACCAAGGATTCGCAGGGCTGGTGCGCCGAGGTCTTCCTCGACATCTAGGCGATGAAAGGCCAAATTCAACTAGAAAAGATCGACCGGGTGCGTTACCGCATCCCCCGCGACGAGAGCCGGGGGATGAGGACGGACGTGCTGATTTTTGCCAGCGAGTCGATTCTGGAGGCGATCCGGCACGACCTCTCGCTGGAACAGGCGATGAACGTGGCCACTCTGCCCGGCATTGTTGGGCCGAGCCTGGCGATGCCGGACATCCATCAGGGATACGGGTTTCCGATCGGCGGGGTGGCGGCTACGGATTACGAGACGGGGGTGGTGTCGCCGGGCGGCGTGGGGTTTGACATCAACTGCGGGGTGCGGCTGGTGCGGACCACCCTGAGCGAAGAGGACGTGCGGGCGAGGATTCAAGAGCTGGTGAACCAACTGTTCCGCGATGTTCCGTGCGGCACGGGGGGCGAAGGGCGTATTCGGATTCAGGAGCGCCAGCTCAACGAGGTGCTGGTCAAAGGGGCCCGCTGGAGCGTCGAGAACGGCTATGGGGAGGAAAGCGACGCGGAATTCTGCGAAGAAGGAGGCCGGCTGGAGGGCGCCGAACCCGGTCATGTCTCCGAGAGGGCCAAGGAGCGCGGCTTGCCGCAACTCGGCACGGTGGGAAGCGGGAATCACTTCCTGGAAGTCCAGTATGTGGAGAAGGTTTTCGATGCCGAAGCGGCCCGGGCTTACGGTTTGGAGCCAGGCATGGTGACCATTTCCATCCACTGCGGCTCGCGCGGGCTGGGGCATCAGGTGTGCACGGACTATTTGGCCAAGATGGGCTCCGCCATGAAGCGGTACAACATTACGCTGCCGGACCGGCAGTTGGCTTGCGTGCCCATCCAATCGGAGGAAGGAGAGGCCTATTTGGGGGCGATGCGCGCGGCCGCGAATTTCGCCTGGGCCAACCGCCAAGCCATTCTGCATTTCGTGCGGGGAGCGCTGCGGAAGGTTTTTGGCAACGGGGTGCAGGCCGCCTTGGTCTACGACGTCTGCCATAACATCGCCAAAAGAGAACGCCACGTGGTGGATGGCAAGAAGCGGGACGTGCTTGTGCACCGCAAAGGCGCTACGCGGGCATTTCCTCCCGGTCACCGCCAAATCCCAGCCGCCTACAAACAGGTCGGCCAGCCTGTGCTCGTGCCGGGCAGCATGGGAACCGCTTCCTGGGTACTGGCGGGCTCAGAGGGCGCCATGCAGGAGACCTTCGGCAGTGTGTGCCACGGGGCCGGCCGCCTGCTCAGCCGGACGGCCGCTCGCAAGGGGCGCGATGCGCGGGCCGTGCTCCAGAAGCTGGAGCAAGCCGGCATCTACGCGCGCAGCGAGACCAGGGACGGCATTCTGGAGGAGATTCCGGAGGCTTACAAGGACGTGGACGAGGTCATCGAGGTGGTCCACGAGGCGGGCTTAGCGCGCAAGGTGGCGCGCCTGCGTCCGATGGGCGTGATCAAGGGGTAGACGGCTGGCGTCTTTCGCGCTCGGCGGCCGTCACCGCCGCCGCCAGCACGAAGATCCAAAGCTCCAGCCCCAGCCGCTGCATTGGGTAGTCCACCAGCGCGTGCAAGTAGACCGACAGCAGGCCCAATCCCCAGACCGAGCGGATGGCCGGCCCCACCGTGAGCGCGGCGAAGCCGAGAGTCAAGACAAGGAAGGGAACGCCGCCTTCGGCCAGCCATTCGGCCCAGTCGTTGTGAGCGTGGTTGACGATCCGCCCGATGTCGAAAAGGGCGTGGGCGGGGTAGGCTTCCTGATATGTGCCCAGGCCGAACCCCATCCAGGGCCGTTCTTTGGCCATTTCCAGCGATGAGAGCAGCATCTCGCGGCGGTGGACGAACGGGTCGGGATGGCGGAGCCTTTCAAGCAGCCGCCCCCAGCCCACGACGGCGGCGAAGAGGGCGGCGGCGGCGAGCAGGGTGCCTGTGGTGAGCATCAGGCGGCGGGCGCCGGCCGTTTTTTTCACGGCGGCCAGGATGGGGACGGCAAGCAGCAGGGCGGTGCAGAGAACGGCCCCGGCGCGGGAGTTGGAGGCGATCACCGAGGCGTAAATGACGGCCGCCAGGATGGCGTAAGTTGCGCCGCGGTGCTTATCGCGGAGCGCCCGGTAGATCGCCAGCGGAAGGAGCAGTTCGGCGAAGGCCGCATAGTTGTTGTAGTAGACGAAGGGACCGAAGGCGTCCGGATAACCCGAGTCAAACCACCAGAAGATCTTGCCGCCCGAGGTGAAAAGCTGGATCGTTCCCAGGACACTGATCGCTACGCCGAAATACAGGAGCGCCGTCAGAAAGCGGGCGCGCACGGCGGCATCCGCCAGCGCCTGTAAGGCCAAAAAGACCGCGGCGAGGAGCGAAAACCAGAAAAGAATCTCCTCCCAGGTGTTGAACCGGTAGATGGTGGTCCCGAGGGAGAGCTGCAACAGGCCCCACAGGGGAGCGCAGGCGAGAGGGACGAGCAGTGCGGCGGTTTGGATCTTCCTTGGCCGGCGGGCCCAGTTGAGGATCCAGAAGGCGGCGGTCAGGAAAACGCCCGCCTGGAGCAGGCTCAGAGCCCACCGGCCCCGGACCCAGATGGTCAGAACGCCGTAGAACAACAGAAGCGCCAAGGCGGCGGCCAGGCGGGATGAGCCTCTGGCGGCAGCCTTGGCGCTTTCCGGATCAGTCACCTTCTTCGAGTTTGGCGTTCGGGTTGACCAGCGCCCAGCAGATTGCGCCCAGTGCGCACAGCACGGCGGGCGTCAGGAATGACGCGGTCCAGCCCCAGGCGTGGGCGATGCGGGGCGTCAAGATCGCTGTGAGCGCGCCGCCAATCTGGCCGCCCATGTTCATCCAGCCGGAGACGGTGCCAGCGGAACGCCCGGCGATATCGGCCGTCACCGCCCAGTAGGAACTCTGCGACAGGTACTGCATGCCGACGCCCAGCGCCAGCGCCAGGCTGGCCAGCTTGGCGCTCTCGACCTGAGTGCCCAGTGCGATGCAGATCGCCGCGCCGCCCATGCCCACCACTCCGATGCCGCAGCGCCCGGCCCAGCGGCCGAAACGGCGCACCAGCACATCGGCGATGACGCCTCCCAGCGGGGAGCACAGCGCCATGGCCAGAAATGGAAGCATCGCGTACACCGCGCTCTGCTTGAGATCCATCCCTCGCACGTCATTGAGATAGCGGAAGAACCAGGTGAAGAAGATCCAGGCGGTGTAGCCGTAGGCGAAGTAGCTGAGGGTGATCAGCCAGATGTTCCGATTGGTCAGGATGCGGCCCCAAGGGGCGGCCTGGCCCACGGCCGCTGAAGCCTTTACGGTCAACCCCGCTTCGATATGGGCCAGCTCCTCCTTTTTGACCCATGGATGCTGCTGCGGCTTATCCCGTGCGATCAGGTACCACCCCACGCCGGCCACGACTCCGATCAGCGCACTGATGTAGAAGGACCAGTGCCAGCCCCAGTGGGTGATGATCCAGGTGATGAGCGGAGGCGTCACTCCGGCGCCCGCCCCCACTCCGGCGAAGATGATGCCGTTGGCCAAGCCGCGCTCCTGAGTGGGAATCCAGGTGGAAACCAGCTTATTGGAGGCCGGAAATACCACCGCTTCGCCCAAGCCCAGCACAAACCGGACCAAAACGAGCATCAGCAGCGAGGCAGCCCAGCCGATCGGAACCCAGGCCGTAGCAGCGGTAAACAGCGACCACCACAGAACCCCGACGCCGATGACCAGCCGCGGTCCGTAGCGGTCCGCCAGCCGCCCGCCCAGCGCCTGAAAGAGCGCGTAACCCCAGACGAAGGCGCTGAAGACGTAACCGAGCTCGTTGTCCGTGAGTTTGAAATCTTGTTGGACCCATTTGCCGGCGATCGAAATATTTACCCGGTCCAGGTAGGAGATGGCTCCCATGAGGAAGGCCCAAAAGATCAGAAACCACCGCATGATGCAATGCCTCCCGAAGTTCAGGAATGTAGTGTGCGCCGCGGGCTGACGAAGGCGCTCGCAAGCGGCAAGTATGTCACAGTTGACTCAGCCGCCGCAATCCGCCGGGAGCCGGTTTGGATCATTCCGGATTCGGCGTGCTGGGGTGGGGAACGGGAGGGGCGCTCAGTAGGCGCCTCGGGCGGAAAGGACCGCTCGCAGGGTTCGGGCCAAGATGTGAAGGTCGAGCCAGAGCGACCAGTTGCGGATGTAGTAGGCGTCCAGCGCCTGCTGCACCTCCAGATCGCCGTCGCTTCGAGCAGTGACTTGCCAGAGGCCGGTGAGGCCGGGACGAACACGGGCGCGGAGGGCCTGGAATTCGGCAGGGAAGCGTTGGAGATGGTAAGACGGGAAGGGCCGGGGGCCGACCAAGCTCATCTCGCCTTTGAGGATGTTCCAAAGCTGGGGAAGCTCGTCGAGACTGGTGCGACGCAGGAGCTTGCCGATGCCGGGCAGAAGCCGCGGGTCGTTTCTTAACTTGCAACTCCGCTGCCATTCCAGCCAGGCTTCGGGGTGCTCTTCCAAGTAGCGGCCGAGGATTTGATCGGCGTCAGGATGCATGGTGCGGAGCTTATAAACACGAATGGTCTTCCCCGCCTCCCCGCCGCGTTGCTGCGAGTAGAACGGATTGCCGGGACTGACTCGCCGGATCCACACCGCCGCCAATCCAATCACGGGCAGCGCCAGCAGGGCGGCCGGCAGGGCGAGGCAGACGTCCAGGGTGCGCTTCAGGGTGCGGTTCAGCGGGCTCAGCAAGTTCTGCCGGACTTCCAGGCCGAGCAAGCCGCCCAAGTCGCGCGCGTTCACCCAAAGGCTGGCCATGCCGAACAAGTCCGGCAGGAGAATGACGTGCCGGAAGCTGGCGCCGCAGTCCTCCAGCACGGCCAGCAATTCGGGCCGTTTCAGGCTGGGCATGGCTATGAGGGCGTAGTGAACCTTGTGCCGCCGGCCCCATTCCGGCGCGGCCTTGAGGGGACCCGCCAGGGGCACGCCTTCCCAAACCGGCGGCTTTTCGGCGTCGTCGTCGAAGAAGGCGGCGGGCTTCAGCCCCAGTTCCGGCTGCCGCTTCAGCCGCTGGACCACGGCGCGCCCAGCCTTTCCCGCTCCCAGCACCACAACCGGCGTGCCCCACCACCAGCAGGGGGCCAGCAGAGTTCGCGCCCCGGCCCGCAATAGCGGCACGGCGAAGAGGGTCAAGATCCAGGCCCCCAGCAGAACGCCCCGGGAGAACCCGGCCTCGCGTGTAAGCACCAGTGCGGCCGTCGACGCCAACGATACCAGGGTGGTGGCGAGGGTCATTCGGCGCAGCTCTTCCACCGGGCCGATGCCGGAGCCCGGGTAAAGGCCGAACATGCCGTAAGCCGCCAAGTAGGCTAAGGCTGCCGGCCATAATCGCAGGTATTCGGACGGATCGACGGCCGGCTTGAGGAAAGACCAAAGCCAGACTGCCAAGCTGCCAGCGGCCAGCACCGCCGCCAGGTCCACCGTGAAGGTGACTGCGGCGGTGAGCGCCGGCCGGGCGGTTCGCACCGCTTGTCCCGCCTGTCTCAGCGCGGCATAAGGCCGAACTCGAACCGTGCTGCTCAAAAGGGATTGCCTCAGAGTCCGCCGGAGAGGCGGAACGCCAGAACCTGCTTGGTGAACAGCCAGGCGAAGCGCGGATTGTGCTTGAGGTAGCGCCGCCCCAGCCGGCGCGGCTCGGTGGCGAGGCGGAACAGCCACTCCAGACCCGCGCGCTGCATCCAACGCGGCGCTTGCGGCTTGACTCCGGCCAGAAAGTCGAACGCCGCGCCCACGCCGACCATCACCGCCGGAATCCTCCCCCGGTGCGCCGCCATCCAGCGCTCCTGTTTCGGGGTGCTGAGCCCGACGAACAGGATACGCGCCCCAGCGCGCTCGATCTCGTCGACGACCCGGGCGTCTTCCTCGGCTGAAAGCGCACGGAAGGGGGGCGCGTAGGCATAGGTGATCCGGATTTGGGGGAAGCGCCGCCGCAGGCGGGCGAGCAGCAACTCGAGGACTTCCGGAGTTGCCCCGTAGAAGCCAACCGGGAGGCTGTTGTCTTCGGCGGCGCGCAACAAGACCGGAGTCAAGTCGGGACCGTAGACGCGGGTGGCTCCCGGAATGCCGAGCAGCCGCAGGCCCCACACGAGCGGCATGCCGTCGGGGGTGACCAGATCGGCTTCGTTCATGATGCGGCGGAACTCCGGAGAGTCGTAGGCTTCCATGACGTTGTTGACCGTGGCCACGGCGACGTAGCGCGACTCGCCTGCCCGCGCCCAGCTTGTGACGCGCCGCGCGGCGTCCTGGTAGCTGGTGCCATCCACCCGGATGCCCACAATCACGCGGGAGGTCATGGCAGCGAGGCCCTCGCTTCTGAGCGATCTCCGCGCTGTGCTCCGGCCATCGCTCCCACCGGCTGTTGTGCGGCGAGCAGCGACTCGTACAGAGACAGGATCGACCGGCAGCACCGTTCCAGTTCGAACTTTTCGTAAAACTTTCGCCGGCCCGCTTCCCCCATTCGGCGGCGCAGTTCTGCATCCCGCAGCAGGCGGGAAACGGCTTCGGCCAGCGCGCGCGGGTCTCCGGGCGGGACGAGCAAGCCGTTCACGCCGTGATCGATGATCTCAGGGATCCCGCCAATGGCGCTGCCGATCACCGGCTTGCCCATGGCCATGGCTTCGATCAGCACGTTGCCCAGGCCTTCGGGCTTTCGCGCGGGAAGCACCCAGATATCGACAGAGGCGTACATCTCCCGCATTTGCGCCACTTCCCCGGCCAGCGTCACTCGATCGGCGATGCCAAGCTCTTGGATGAGCCGCCGCAGCCGCGGTTCGTGCTCTTCATTGCCTGGGAAGGGCTTGCCCACGATCACGAAATGCGCCTCTGGGTGCTCTCGAGCGGCTTCCGCTGCGGCTTTCACAAACACGTCCTGGCCCTTCTGCTCCAAATTGATCCGTCCTGCAACCCCCACCAAAACGCACCCTGCTGTTCGCCAAAACGCACCCGGCCCGCAAACAGGGCCGCCGTCTGCGTTCTTGAACTCCCAGGAGGGGATCCCGTTGTCCAACACGGACACTTTGCGCTTCCGCAGCAAGGGACAGAACTGACGGGAGACGGCCTTGGAGATGCACAGAATTCGGTCGGAAAACAGCCACAAGTACCACTGATAGAGTGTCCACAACCCGCTCACGTCGGAAAGAAACTCCCGCACGTGCAAGATATGCGGCCTTCGGGCCAGTTTGGCTGCCAAGGGAGCGGTCAGAATGACGGCGCTGTTGGTATGCACAAAGTCGGGGCGGCTGGCGAGGATATGCCGCCGCAGGCGGACGACCGAACGCAGAGCGCGCACTGCAAGGCGCAATAGCCCGCCGGGCGTCTTGATCAGCTTCTGGCGCAGAATCGCCAGATCCGCATCGATTCGGGTGGCCACCCCTGCCGCCTCCAGTTTCGGCCGCAGCGGGCCATCCTCGGGCAGAACTACTTCGACCTCGTGGCCTTCAGAAACCATCCGGCTCGTCAGGCGCAACAGGGAGCGGCTAGCGCCGTAAAGGTCGGCTACGTTGGCGACAAACAGCAGTCTCATCCGAGTTGCTGGGGGCGGGGGGAATCGTCAGTTCTTAGTGAACAGCGCCAGCTCAAGGTTGACCCCTCGGGACAGACCCAGGGCCCGCAGCAGGCCGTCGAACGGCCAGGCAGCGAAGACAACCGCCTTGCCCATGGGATCGCGGAGCCGGCCAGGGGTGTGCAGCAACGTGAGGGCCATAGCTTTCCATGCGGCGCTGAGTAACCAATCCAGGCGCCGGCCGGGCCGGGGAACGGGATCGCCCAGGATGGCGAAAACCGGTTCCCGGTCGGCCAGGCGCATCGAGCCTCCAAAAATCCTCTGATAGGCCGCCATGGAACGCCGCTTGACGTGCGCGGCGATCCTTTGGTCGCACGGTGGGAACGTATCCGAAACGATGAGGCTTCCGCCGGGGCGGAGGCAGAGCCTCAGGTTGTCCAGCGCGGCTGCGAACGATTCATCGTCGACCAAGTGGTAGAGGACATCGATCGCGGTGACCAGATCCAACCCGCCTGCCGCGGCCAGCTTCCCAGCCCAATTCCGATCGGTGATGTCCTGGACCTCGAAGGCGCCGTGCGGGAACCGGTTCTGGCAGACGCGGACCGCCTCCGGCGAAATGTCCACTCCGCGCCAGCTCCGCACTCCAAGCTCGCGCCAAACCGGCGCGTAGGCTCCAACCCCCACGGCGGCTTCCAGCAAACTGGCTCCGTGGAGTTCGGTATGCCTCCGCAACAGCCTGCGAAGAGCGTGGCGGCGAAGCCGGTAGGAGGCTTGGTTGAATCCCTCGCCGAGACCGCAGTAGCCGACGGCCGATAGCGCGCCCGTGTGCCGGAGGTGCAGCTCTTTCCAGTAAGTCGAATACATGTAACCGCTCATGTTCATGCCCTTTCGGCGCCCCAGCTGCGCACGGCCGCGACCGGTGCGTCTTCCCGCTGCAAGATCGCGGCCAGGCGGGCGCGGAAGACCTCGTGACTATACTTTTCGGACACTGTCTGCCGGCCGGCCTCCCCCATTTCGGCCGCCCGGTGCGGGGCGCTGAGCAGCTCAATCAGGGCAGCAGCGATCTGTTCCGGCGAGTCCGGATCCACACATAGTCCGTTGTGGCCGTGGGTCACCACCTCCGCACCTGCGTCTTGATTTCCCGCAATCACCGGCAATCCGTGCTTCCAAGCTTCCAGGTAGACAATCCCAAAGCCCTCGCCCTTGGAAGGCAGGATGAAGACGTCGGCGGATTGGTACATCCGCTCCAGTTCCGCATCCCCAAGCAGGCCATGGAACCGCACCCGGCCGCTGACCCCCATTTGCCTGGCCAGCGCTTCCAAGCCGGGCCTGCTTTCCCCTTCGCCGACGATGTGATACGTGGCCCTGGGAAATTCCTTCAGCACCAGCGGCATGGCCCGGATCACCGTGCCGCAGCCTTTGTAGTGGCTAAGCTTGCCGAGCCGGGTGACTGTCAGGATGTTGCCCCGTCCACGGGCTTCGGCGGAGGGAACCCGATCGGTGGACCGCACATCGACTGCGTTCGGAAGAAGCTGAAATATTGCGACCGGCAGCTCATAGGCCTCGCGCATGCGCTCCATGGTCAGCCGGCTGACGCTGACAATTTCGTCGATGCCCCACCGCACCGCCGCACGCTCCCAAAGGGGGACCCGGCGGCGGAAGGGCTCGCGCCAGACTTCCAGGCCATGCACGATCAGAAGATGGCGGGATTTGGGACCCAACAGGCGGGCCGCCAGGGCCAGCGGGGACAGCAGAATGTGTCCGTAGAGAATGACATCCGGTCTCCACAACAGAACGTGCCGAAGAAACCTCGCCACCGCTTTCGATTTGCTGGCCGAGCAAGGCTCATAGGCGCCGCTCATTCCAGCGGCTTGAGCAAGCGTGTCCCAAACGACCACGGCCCGGTATTCCACTCCTGGGTTGCGGCTGAACTCGGCCAGTGAGCGCAGCAGGCGCTGGTTGAATCTCTCCTCCCCGCCGATGGCGTGGTTCACTCCCAGTGTGATGAACAAGCACTTCATCGACGCACTCCCCGAACCAGCAGGTTCGGCGTGCAGATCTTCGGCCGGCAGCCTTGCTCGGTGAGCCACAGCAGCCGGTGCACCAGCCGGCAGTAGAGCTCGCGCAGCCGGCCGGCCACCGTCGTGGCGCTCCAGCACGGGCGCACCTCGATCTGGTCCAGGCGAAAGCCCGCCAAATGGAACAGATCGATCGCCGTTCGTTCGATCAGCCCCCATTCGTGCGTAAGGTCGTAGTGGAGGTGATAGGCCGCCCAAAGGTTGCTCATGTTGGGCGCCTGCACGATCAGAGCTCCGCCCGCCGCCAGCAGGCTGCGCGCCTGTTCCACAAAGTCCGCAGCCCGCGGCTTGGGCAAATGTTCGATGACATCCAGAGCAAAGATTGCGTCATAGCGCCGCTTCGGCCACTCGGAGAGCTTCAGGGCATCGAACTGTTGCACGAAGGACAGCCCCAGCTGGCGGCAAATCCGGACGTTCTCCGGCGAAAGGTCGAAGCCATCCAGATTCGAGTAGCCCATCTGGCGCAACAGGCACAGCAGGGTCCCTTCCCCGCACCCGATTTCGAGTATGGCCGCGCCGGGATCGGCAGGGAACCAGCCTTTGAGCGCCCGGGCCAGAGCCCGGAACATGACCTTTCTAGCAGCCGGGTCCAGCACCGTTGGCCGCCGGGTGTTGGTGTTGTAAGCTTCAAACAGGCGATGCGCCGTGTCTCGGCGATCATTCGGCGGCGCCGAGACGGTGGTCTGTTCGGCAGCCCAGCCTACGGATCCGGTAGTTTCGTCCATATGACCCCTTTCTTTTCCAAAGTCGGCTCGAGGTAACCTGAGAGGCTCTTTGCCCCTCGCTGTTCGCCAATGCGCCGAAGTCAACTTCTGGGTTTAGGCCCCGCGCGCTCGGGAGGTGTTCAGCGATGGAATTGGCGCAGCTTGGCTCTGGGCGGGCTCAAGCCTGCCGGGGGAAACCGGCGTTCGGCCAGCCTTGCAGTGGCGGAGGCCAGTTCAGCCGCTGCCCCCAGACCCAGTGGCCTTTATCCGCGCGGATCCGGCTCCATTCCGGCAGCCAACTCGCCCCTCCGGCCACCAGAGCAGTGAGCAGAAAGTACAGATGCGTCAGAAAGTTGCCCCCGTTCAGATATCCTGTGGCCAGGCTGCCCACCCCGAAGGCGATCAACCACTGAATGGCCCGCCGCTCGGTTGGACTCGTCGCACGAGGCAGTTTCCGGAACGCCTCCCGGAGCCACTGAGCGACAAAGCCCAGAAACAGCAGCGCTCCCAGCCAGCCGTTCTGAATCGTGATCTGCACCAGTACGTTATGAACCAGTCCTTTGCTCCCGGTTGCGGCGGATCCTCGCGCGCTCATCGCTTCCACCAGGGCGGCGTTGCCGCTTCCGATGACGGAACCCTCCCGCAAGGCTGCCTGAAGTTCCTCCCAGGCGGACATCCGGGCCTCGATGGTCCCCACGGTCAAGTATCGTTGCGCCACGGGATTATCCGTTACGGGCAGCCGCCGCGCCAGGAATACCTCCCGGTAGAGGTAGCTGCCACCCACGACCGTGATCCCAAACAGACTCACGGCCAAGCTGAACACCAACCACGGCCTGCGCAACGAACGGAAGCGCATTAGGAGCACGGCTGTTATCATGACGGCGAAGCCGAGCCAGGAAGTGCGCGTCATGGCGCAGAACAGACCTGCGAGGCACAGCCACAGGCTGGTTCGCCAGGCGGCGCGCGAGATCACGCCCAGATCTCGCGCAACGGCCGCCGCCGCCATGCCCGCCAGCAAAAACAGTCCCCAGGTCAGCGGGTCGGCGTAGAAGGAGAAGGCCCGGAATTCAGGGTTCCTCCCTTCGATGTAATCCAGCACTTTGCCGCCGTGGATGGAATACTGATAGGTCCCAGCGGCCCAAGCCCGGTCCACAAATGTGGGGCCGGAAATAAACTGAACCATGCCGTACAGCGCCGAGGCCCCGGCCAGCAGCACGGTCGTCTTCAGGGCCCGTATCGTTTCTGCCTGGGTAAGAACCTGCCCCACCCAATACAGGGCAAAGGGAAGCAGTTGCTGGTAAACGGCGGTGCCAACGTAAAGCGCCTCGGTGCGGCGCAACGAAAGCCCGGTGGAAAGCAGGGCTACCGCGAGAAAAGCCGCCATCCAGACGCTGCTCGGCGAAGGCTTTCGACGGCGTAACCGCGGCAGCGCCGCCAGCACCACGGCGATGAGCAGCAACCCCGGCCCGAGCTGCAAGGCTATATAGACCTCTTGGGTTTGCGGGCCGAACAGAAAGATCACCCGCTTCAGCAGATGGATCAGGCAGCTGGAGACCAAGTACGCCGCCAACAGCCCGCTGAGATCCGTCCCGCACCATCCCAGCAGCGCGATCGCGGCAAGAGCAACCAGATTGACCGAATAGAGCTCCGGCTTCCACGCCGCCAGCAGGATGCCGGTTGTTCCGAGAGCGGCGCCGGCCAGCACCACAAATCTTCGGGTAAAAAGGTTCACGCGATCTTCCTCACGTTGCTTGCTGGCGGTCCGTACACGCGCGCCATCGTTCAAGCCAACTGGTGGTCGAGCAGCCCTAGAGGTGGAAACAGCGGTTGCTGGTTGTGGTTGATTCGCAAGCGCGCGCGATCCGGACCAGCCGCTCGAACCGGGTTTTTCGCCCGCGCGCTTCGTCCTTGGTTGCCGGCCGTGAGCTGGACAGCACCCACCCGGCGGCCAGCTTCGACAGGCTCGCCAGCGCCAGCCCCGCGCAGGCCCCGGCGGCCCCGTACCAGATGGCCAGCGGGAAACCCGCCGCTAAGACCGCCCCCGTCGCGGCCAGTTGCATCCACAACCCCCGCCGCACTCTGCGCAACGCCAGCAGATAACACCCATAAAGCTGGCCGCCAAACATCAGCAGGTAGGCCAGCGCGCCCCAGCGCAACGGCGCACTCAAGACCGCATACGGCGACGAGGCGCCGTACAAGAGCCGTAGGGCGAAGCCGGGCTGGAGCAGCAGAAAGGCCAGCATGGCCGCCGCCAGAGCCGCGCCCGGCCGCCAGGAGTGCAACGCCGCACGGAAGGCCGCCCGCTCGCCGCCCCGCTGGAAGGCCGCCGCCGTCGCCGGAAGCATCCAGTTGGTCATCCCGAACAGCAGCGGGTGACTGACGCCTAAAACGTTCAGCACCGCCAGCAGCGAAGCGGCCTCGGCCGGCCCGCGCGATAGCGTCAACACCCAAACAAAACCCTGGGTGGACAGAAGACTGGCTAGGCTTGAAGCCAGGGTCCACCCGCCCAGACGAGCAGCCGATTGCCGCACTTGCCGAAGCATGGCGGCTGTCGCTCGTCGCAGGCGCAACTGGCGAGCCTGCCACAGGGCCGCCGCCAGCGACGTGGCCGCCATCAGCACAAACACTTGGCTGAGCCGCGGCCGCTGCCCCAAGCTCAACAGCCCCACTGCCACCGCTTGTCCCAGATAGCTCAATGCATCGCCCGCGATCACTGTGCGGTGGCGCAACGCCGCCATCAGTCCTCGCCGCGTCGTCTCCTGCGCCTGCCAGCACACTGCCGCCGTCCAGGCCGCCAGCACCGTGGTCCAGGGCTGGGAAAGCGCCGCAATAACAGCAAGCAAAGCCGCCAGCGGAGCAAACAGAACAATCGTTAGGTGCAGAGCCGCGGCCGTCTCTTTGCCGAGTTCCCAAGCGTCACCGGCCGACGGCGTGGTCGAAAGCGGATAGGTGATGAGCGCGGAATGAACCGCGTTCAAGGCCAAAAACACCGACAGGTACACGCCATAGACGCCGTAGTCGGAGGGGGCCAGATTCCGCGCCAAGATTACGTTGGTGAGAAACGCCCCGGCGCTGACGACGCCCTGG
>JAIMAR010000052.1 GCA_023511855.1 Bryobacteraceae bacterium | reverse complement strand
GGCGACACCGGCACGGTGGGCATCACCCATCACGCCCAGGAGCAGTTGGGCGACATCGTCTACGTGGATCTGCCGAAACTGGGGGCCAAGCTGGAGAAAGGAGCGGTGATGGGTTCGGTCGAGTCGGTCAAGGCCGTGTCCGAAATCTTCTCGCCGGTTTCCGGCGAGGTGATCGCCGTCAACGAAACGCTCAGCGACGCGCCCGAAAAGCTCAACCAGGACCCGCACGGGGAGGGCTGGCTGGTCAAGGTCAAGCTCACGGATCCTCAGGAGGCCGCCAACCTGATGGACGCTGCTCAATATCAGGCGCACGTGGCCGCGGAGTCGTAAGCTTGCGCTACCTTCCCAACTCCGACCAAGAACGCCGCCAGATGCTCCAGGCCTGCGGCCTTTCGAGCCTCGAGGATCTGTTCGCCCACCTGCCGCCCGAAGTGCGGCTGGCGCGCCCTCTGGCGCTCCCGCCCGGTAAATCGGAATACGAGATTCTCGACTATTTCCGTTCGCGCGGCGAGGAGTGCGCCAACGGCTACGCGTCGTTTCTGGGCGCGGGCGCCTACCGCCACTACCGGCCGGTGCTGGTGGACGTGGTCGCCTCGCGCGGCGAGTTCCTTACGGCGTACACTCCTTACCAGTCGGAAATCTCCCAGGGCATCCTCACCAGCATCTTCGAGTTCCAGACGATGATCTGCCAGCTTACCGGCATGGAGGCTGCCAACGCGTCCATGTATTGCGGATCGACCGCCACCGCCGAGGCGGCCCTGATGGCCGCCCGCATCACCGGCCGCTCTCGCATTCTGGCGGCGCGGAGCCTGCATCCGGAATACCGGCAGGTGCTGGCCACCATGCTGCGCAACCTAGAGATGCCCATCGAGGAGATCGCCTACGATCCGGCTTCGGGCCAGACGGACCTGGAAGATCTGGATCAGAAGCTCGACGAGCGGACCGCGGCGGTGATTTTGCAGTCGCCCAGCTTTTTCGGAATCGTCGAAGAGCTCGATCGGGCGGCGGATCTGACGCATCGCAAGGGAGCGCTGTTGATCCACGTCTTCACCGAGGCCGTGGCGCTGGGGCTTCTGGAGCCCGCACGGGAGGCGGACATCGTCGCCGGTGAGCTGCAATCTTTCGCCACGCCACCCAGCTTCGGCGGACCTTACGCCGGGGTGATCGCCACCAAGGAAAAGCACGTGCGGCAAATGCCCGGCCGTCTGGTGGGAGAAACCAAGGACGTCCAAGGCAACCGCGCCTATTGCTTGACGCTCTCCACCCGCGAGCAGCACATCCGCCGCGAGAAGGCCACCTCCAACATCTGCACCAACCAGGCTCTGGTGGCGCTGATGGCCACGGTTTTCATGACCGTCTACGGCAAGCAGGGGCTGCGCGAGCTGGCCCGGCAGAATCTATCCAAAGCCCATTACCTCGCTTCGCGGGTGCCGCCGCGTTTCTCCGGCCCGTTCTTCAACGAATTCGTTGCGGCTCCGCGCGGGCGTTCGCCCGAGCAGATCAACCAGGAACTGCTCGCAAGGAAGATCATCGGGGGCTTGCCGCTCAGGCCGTACTACCCGGAGCTGGACGGCTCTATGCTTCTTTGCGCCACGGAGATGAATCGCCGCGCCGAGATGGACACGCTCGCGGAGGTATTCGGTCAATGATCCGCAAGGTCCGCCGCCACCCGGTTCAAAACGAACCGCTTTTGTTTGAAATCAGCGAGCCCGGCAAGCGCGCCTGGCAGTTGCCGGCGCTCGACGTGCCCGAGACCGATCCCGCCGTGGCGTTGGGCGAGGGCCACGTCCGCCGTGAGATTGAAGGGTTCCCCGAGGTGAGCGAGGCCGAAGCGGTCCGCCACTTCACCCGCCTGTCCACCTGGAACTACGCCATCGACCTGGGCTTGTACCCGCTTGGAAGCTGCACGATGAAGTACAATCCGCGGGTGAACGAAGCGGCTGCACGCGTGGAAGGTTTGGCTTGGGCGCATCCTTACCAGCCGGAGTCGCTGAGCCAGGGCGCGATGGAGATCATGGCCGCCCTGGAGCAGGCGCTGGCGGAGATCACCGGCATGGACGCCGTGACTTTGCAGCCGGCCGCCGGCGCCCACGGCGAGCTGACCGGAATCCTCCTGGTGCGGGCTTGGCTGGCTTCTCAAGGCAACCCGCGCAAGAAAATTCTCGTCCCGGACTCGGCGCACGGCACCAATCCGGCCACCGCGCGCATGGCGGGCTACGCTGTGGAGAATATCCGCTCTAACGAGCTGGGCATGGTGGATCTGAGCGTGCTGGCAGCCGCGGTGAACGAGGACGTGGCTGCCCTGATGCTCACCAACCCCAATACGCTGGGCGTGTTTGAGACCGAAATCGTGCGGGCGGCGGAGATTCTCCACGCCAAGGGCGCTCAGCTTTACATGGACGGCGCCAACATGAATGCGCTGGTGGGAATCGCCCGGCCGGGCGATTTCGGCGTGGACGTCATGCATCTGAATCTGCACAAGACCTTCTCCACGCCCCACGGCGGAGGCGGCCCGGGCAGCGGACCGGTGGCGGTCCGCGCGCATCTGGAGCCCTTCCTGCCCTTGCCCCGCCTGGAAAAGACGCCCGAAGGCTGGCGTTTCCAGTACGACCGCCCGCAATCGATCGGGCGCGTGAAGGCTTTTTACGGCAACTTTGGGGTGATGGTGCGCGCGCTGGCCTACATCCTGGCCCACGGGGCCGAGGGGCTGAAGGCCGCCACCATGGACGCCGTTTTGAACGCCAACTACATCCGCAAGCGTTTGGAGCCTTACTACGAGCTTCCGCACCGCGCGCCCACCATGCACGAGTGCGTCTTCAGCGATCAGCGCCAGGCGCGGCACGGCGTGCGCACCATGGACATCGCCAAGCGCCTGATCGACTACGGATTTCACCCTTACACGGTGAGCTTCCCCTTGATCGTGCCGGGCGCGATGATGATCGAGCCGACGGAGACCGAATCCAAGCGCGAGCTGGACCTTTTCATCGACGCGCTGATCTCGATCGCGCAGGAAGCGGAGACCGATCCGGAGCTGGTTCGCTCGGCGCCGCATTCGACGCGCACGGCGCGGGTGGATGAGGTCACCGCCGCCCGACGTCCGGTTCTGCGGTGGAAACCTCAGCAGCAGTCTTAGGATTCCGCGGCGGAGGCGTTTCGCGGCCCGTCGGCCGACAGTCGGTGCACCTTGAGCAGGAATTCCACTTCGCCTTCCGGAAGGCCGAGAGCCGCTGCGATCCGGCCGGCCGGTTCTCCGCGCCGATGCATTCGCAGGGCCATGCCTCGCTTGTTCAGATTCAGCCCGGAGCTGGCCACCGGCAGGCTGGCGACGCGTTCGGCTGATTCGGCAAGCTGCCGCACCTGGGTACGGAGTTCCTCGAGCCCTGCGCGGGCCTCATCGAGTTTCTTCTCCAGTTCTGCCTGCCGTTGTTCGGTCGCCACGGCCCGGCGTTTGAGGTCCCGGGCCATGCTGAAAAACAGGACCAGACACAGCAGAATTCCTATCGCCGCACACAACCAGGCTGTTAGCGGGTGCAGCAGCCATTCGGTCAACATTCTTTCCTCCTGTACTCTTCATCGAGAAGCACCACCCCGCGGCGTCGGCCTGCGGCTTCTCGACCAGCACGCCGCGCCCAGCGTGAGGCAAGTCTGGAGACATACGCCAATGCTGTGGGGCAGGCATTCTTGCCTGCGGCCGACATTCTTGTCGGCCTTGGCGCCCTTCGCCGACCGCCTTTTTTGTCGCACGTCGCGAGCCCTAGCTCATGGCCACCCGGCAGTTCGCCTTGCCTCCGCATCGTCTGCCGCTTCTCCCTGCCCTCTCTCCATCCAGGGCCGGTCCGGTTCTTCGGGGCCTCACCGGAATCCGCTCGTGCGCAGCAAATCCTCTCGGCTCATGATCTTCTGTATCCGCACCCCATAGTTCCCTTCCACCACGACCACTTCACCCAGGGCCACCACCGTGTCGTTCACGATCAGCGCCACCGGTTCGTCAATGGTCCGGTCCAGTTCAATGACCGAACCGGCGGTCAGCTTCAACACGTCTTGCAGCGGTAATTGGGTCCGGCCGAATGACACGCTGACCGGCAGCTCCACGTCTTTTAGAAGATCCAGGGTCTTGTAAGAGTGCTCTTCCCGCTCGCCAAGCGGACGCAAAGCCGGGTTTTCGGCCGGCGGCGGTTCGGCAAGCCACTTTTCGGCCGCCGCCTCCAAGGCTCCGCTGACCGCCATCCGCAGCCGGATGATTTCCCCTCCAGCCAGACTCAATTCCGCAACCTGTGTCTCCCCGTCGGGAGGGGGACCCGGCGCCACCTTTCCGTTTGCCGCGGAGATGCTCTCGCCGGAAAGCTCTGAAACCTGCTGGGCCATGGCCGAAAACGCCTGGTTGAGCAACTCAATCCAAGTCGCGCGGGCCTCTTCCGCCGAAACTTCCTGTACGCCCGCCCCTGCCAGCGCCCGCCTGCCGGCCAAGTCCGCCTCGGCTGCGGGAACCCCAATCCAAATCACCCAACCGGCGTCCCTGCTAAACCCTTGCTCCCACCACAGCAGCTCCTCCGCGGGGAGGTCCGATTGCTCCAGCCATCTGATCCGCGGCCCCTCGCCCGCCATCCCTTCGATGGCCTCCAGCAGGCTCCCGCCCCACAGTTCTCTCAGCTTTTCTAGTGACGGCTTGCCCATCCTCACCTCCCGCGCGTCATCGGCCACCGCTTTTCCAGATAGGTGCGCAGCCGCATGATGGCCTGCGATTTCAACTGCGAAATCCGCGACAGATGCAGGTTCATTACCTCGGCGATCTCGCGCAGCGTCAGTTCCTCCTGGTAGTACAAACTCAGCACCGTGCGCTCCACCGGCGGAATCCGCTCAAGGGCCTCCGCCAGCAGCCTCTCCAACTCTCGGGATTCCAACAGGTGGCTGGGCCAGTTCTGGTCGCTATCGGCGATCAGCTCGTTCAGGTTCCGGGCGTCCTCCCTTTCGGAGGAGTAGTCCAGGCTGTTCAGCGTAAGCCCCTGGATGTCCAGCAGCCATTGCCGGTATTCTTCGAGCGTCAGGCCCAGATCCTGCGCGATCTCCTCTTCGCTGGCCGCCCGCCCCAGCCGCTGTTCGGCCGAGGCCATGGCGGCTTCAATCTGCTTGGCCTTCTTGCGCCGGTCCCGGCTGGCCCAGTCCAAGTCCCGCAGGCTGTCCAGGATCGCGCCCCGGATCTTGTACTCGGCATAGGTGCGCAGCTTGACGTTCTGTGAGGGGTCGAAATTGTCAATCGCCGAGATCAGCCCCACGATGCCCGTCGAGATCAGATCGTCCAGGCTGACGCTGTCCGGCAACCGTTCGTGAATCCGCCGCGCGATCAGCCGGACCTGCGGCAGATGTTCCAGAATCAACCGCTCGCGCTCGCTGCATGCTTCCTCACTCTGCACCCCTGGATACATGGGTCTTCACCTGCGGTCCGGCTGCCGGCCGCGTCCAATCCGCCTGAGAGCCGCGGCTCACCCGAGCAATAGTCCGATCAGCCGCTCCCGCCCGGCTTCCTCCAGATCCTCCGGGATCCGTTGGCCGCCGGCGAGGAAGGACACGGGCTTGGCCGTTCGAACCGCCTCGCTGAAAGCCGGCCCGAACGAGGTGGCCTCATCCAGCCTCGTAAAAAGCAGCTTGGACGGCCGGAATCTTTCAAACCGGTCCACCGCACAAGTTAGATCGGCATTTCTGGTCGTCGCCGCTAGTGTCAAATGCACTTCCAGTTCCGGGTATTGACGAAGAATTTCCGCCAACTCCGCCGCCGCCTCCGCGTCCTCCGGCGCAAATCCCGGCGTGTCAATCAACACCAAATCCTTGCCCGATGCCTCCGCCAGCGCTTGCCGTAGGGCCGCCGCGCTGTCCACACAGCGAAACCCGACCCCCAAAATGGCGGCGTAGGTCCGCAGCGGCTCTGCGCCCGCCACGCGGTAGTTGTCCATGGAGATGATCCGAACCGGCCGCCGTTTCTCCAGCCCCTGGCGCACGGCCAGCTTCACCAGCGTCGTCGTTTTGCCCGAGCCGGGAGGTCCGACCAGCGCGGCTGCCGCGAGCGCAGCCTCGGGCCGGCCCAACACCGGCTCGGCATGGATCCTCCGCTCCAACTCGAGCTTGAGCAGCGGCCTCCAGTCCGGAAGCCGTCCCGCGCCCACCCGAAGGGAGTCCCCGCCGAGCAGCGGGTCCCCCACCCGGCGCGCCTCAACGCACGCCGCGATCTCATGCGCCAGGGGTGGATCCAGTCCGGCTTCCAGCAGTGTTCCCAGAGCTTCCCGGTCCCCCGGCAGCGCTGCCGCCGAGCCGCGTGCGACCACCCCGGACTGCCACACCGCCGCGCGCAGGCGCTCCATCTGGCGGCGCAGTTCCGCCAGCTCGCGCTCCAGAGGGTTTGCTTCGGGCGGCTGCTTGGGCCCTTCGGCGCTCCTCGGGCCGGCGGCGGAAACCTTCTCGGCTTCCCGAGGGTCCAAAGCGGCCACCACCACCTCGTACTGCCCCAAATGCTGCGCCTCCGGAGGCGCTTTGCGCGAATCCACCAGCACCGCTTCTTCGCCCAGTTCCTCCCGCGCCAACCCCAGGGCGGCCTCCACGGTGCCCGCGAAGAATGATTTCAGCTTCATTCGACTTCTCCTCCTGCCTTACTGGATCACCCCCAGGTTCAAAACCCGCACCCCGGGCGGAATCTCGCTGTGGCTCAAAAAGAAGACATTCGGATAGCTGCTTTCCACGATTTGCCTCAGGAAATACCTCGCTCCTGCGCTCGTGATGACGGCCGTTGTGCCCGCGCTGCCTTTCACCCGCGCCTCGATCCGGTTCAGAATCTCGCGGATCGCCTTGGGCGCCAGCGTCAGATGGCTGTTGTTCTCCCCGTGCTCGACGTTGGACTCAACGAGCTGCTCGATCGACGGATCCAGGAAATACGCCGCCAGGTCTCCGGCCGCGTTCAGATGGGGCTTGACCACCGTGCGCCGAATGGCCTGCCGCACATACTCGGTAAGCAGCACCGGGTTGCGGGTCATGGCCGCCCCTTCCCCGAGCGCCTCCAGAATGGTCACCGCATCCCGGATCGAGACCCGCTCCCGCAGCAGGTTCTGAAGCACCCGCTGCACGGTGGCGAGCGGCAGCAGCTTCGGCGTCAAATCCTCCACCACCTTGGGATGCTCGGCCGCCACCCGGTCCAGAAGCCGCTTGGTGTCCTGGCGCGAAAACAGCTCATGGGCGTGCCGCCGCACCAGCTCCGCCAGATGTGCGCCAAACACGGTCATGGGATCGACCACCGTGTAGCCCTCGGCCCGCACCAGCTCGGCGCGCTCGCTGGGGATCCACCAGGCCGCAAGTTGAAACGCGGGCTCCCGCGTGGGGATGCCCCCGCTCACCGGATCGGTCTTGGCGCCGGCGATCGCCAGCTCGGAGCCCGGTATCAGCTCAAAGCGGGCGATCCTCTCGCCTTTGAGCAGCACCACATATTCCCGCGCCCCCAGCGAAAGGTTGTCGTTCACCTTCACCGCCGGCATCAGGTAACCCAGCTCCATGGCCAGTTGCTTGCGGATGCCGGCGATCTTGCGCAGCAGCGGCGAGTTGGCCCCGCCCTCGACATAGCGGACCAGCCCCAAGCCCACCTCCACCGCCAGCGGATCCACCCGCAGCGTGCTTTCCAGGTTCTCCCGCGTGGGCGGAGGCTTTACCGCGGCGGCCGGCTTAGCCGCCTCGGCCGCCTTCCGCCGCATGCGCCAGGCCGCCGTGCCCAGGCCTGCTCCGAGCACCAGGAAGGGAATCTTGGGCAGCCCCGGGAAGACGGCCATGGCCGTTACGACGCCGCTTGCCAGAAGCAGCGGCTCGGCCGCCCCAAAAACCTGCCGCCGCACCTCGGAGCTCACCCGCGTTTCGCCCGCGGCCCGCGTCACGATCAGGCCCCCGGAAACCGAGATCATCAGCGCCGGGATCACCGTCACCAGCCCGTCGCCGATCGTCAGCACCGTGTAGGTCTCCAGCGCCCGGCGCAGCTCCATGTCATGCTGGAGCACGCCGATCATCAGGCCTGCGATGATGTTGATGCCCGTGATCAGAATGCTCGCCACCGCGTCCCGCTGCGTGAAGCGGCTGGCGCCGTCCATCGAACCGTAAAACTCGGCCTCGGCGGCCAGTTGCTTGCGGCGCTCGCGGGCTTCGGCTTCGTCGATGATCCCCGCGTTCAGATCGGCGTCGATCGACATCTGCTTGCCCGGCAGGGCGTCCAGCGTGAAGCGCGCTGTCACCTCCGAGATGCGCACCGCGCCGTGGTTGATCACCACGTACTGAATGGCGATCAGCACCAGGAAGATCACCGCCCCGATGATGTAATTGCCGCCCACCACGAAGCTGCCAAAGGCTTCGATGACGCGGCCTGCGGCCGCCGTGCCGGTGTTGCCTTCGAGCAGAATCAGGCGCGAGCTCGAAATGTTGAGCGCCAGCCGGAATAGCGTCAAAAGCAGCAGCATCGTCGGAAACACGTTGAAGTCCACCGGCCGCTTGATGTAGAGCGCCACCATGAGCACCAGCACCGACATCATGATGTCGGCGGCGATCAGCACATCAAGCGCAAAAGCCGGCAGCGGCACGATCAGCGCCAGCACGATCCCCAGCACCGCCAGCGGCGTGCCGTAGTCGGAGATCGCTCCGGAGCCCAACCACTCCGGCAGCTTCCATCCGCCCGTCTGAGTCTGCGCGCCTGCCGCCATTGCTCCGCTCCTAGCCTGCCTCCCCTAGCCCGGCAACCTCCGCTGGGTCAGCCGGTAGATGTACGCCAGGATTTCCGCCACCGCCCGGTACAGGTGCACCGGGATCACCTGCCCCACCTGAACGGATTTGTACAAGGCTTGCGCCAGCGGCGGATTCTCCACCAGCGGAACCAGATTCTCGATGGCGATCTCCCGGATCCGGCGCGCCAGATAGTTCTTGCCTTTGGCTACCACCACCGGCGCCGCCATCTGCTCCGGCTGGTAGCGGATGGCCACCGCATAGTGCGTCGGATTGACGATCACCGCCGTGGCCGTCTTGACCTCCTTCATCATCCGGCGCCGCGCCAGATCCCGCTGCAATCGGCGGATCCGCGCCTTCACCAGCGGGTTGCCTTCCACGTCCTTGATCTCTTCGCGCACCTCCTGCCGCGTCATGCGCAGATCTTTGAAATAGCGCCGCCGCGCCCGCGCCAGATCCACCAAACCCAGAACCAGGAACAGACCCGCCGCCTTCCACAGCAGCGACAACAGCGATTCCCCCAACACCCGGACGCCGCGCTCGACTCCTTCCAGCGGCAGCAGACTGTAGGCGGTCAGATTCTCGCGAGCAATCGCCCAGACCGCATAGGAGAACAGCGGAAGCATCACCAGCGCCTTCACCAGCGCCCAGAGGTTGTTGCGCCCCAGCTCCTTCAGGCGGGCCATCGGGTTGAGGCGCTTCAGATCCGGGGCGATCCGCTTCAAGCTGAAACCCATCCGCGTCGAGGCCAGTTGAACTCCAAGGCTCAGCAACACAAGCAAACCCGCCACCGCCGCCAGCGGCAGCATGGACTTGGCCAGCAGGTCGCGCAGCAGAACCGTCAGCCCGTCCGCCCCCAAATCGTTGCGGAACGCCCGCTCCAGCACCAGCCGCGTCAGATGGCGCGTCTCGGCCAGCCATGCTCCTCCCCAGGAAGACAGAATCCAAACAAACGCCAGAAACTGCGCCGCCCCCACCAACTCCCGCGAGGAGATGAATTGGCCCTCCTGGCGCGCCTTCTCGATTCGCCTCGGGGTCGGCTGTTCGGTTCTTTGCGATGCGTCCGCCATCGGCTCGTCCTAACCTGCTTCCCTTTAGCCGCCGGCCATCACCCGCAGAGCGGAGGAGACCTGCCCCGCATAGCTCCCCAAAACCCGCACGAAGACCGGCGCCAGCGCCGCCATCGCCACCAGCGCCGCCAGCATTTTCAGCGGGAACGACAGCGTGAGCAGTTGAAGCTGCGCGTTCACCCGGCCGAGCAGCGCCAGCGCCAGGTCGGTTAAAGCCAGCAGGGCCAGCACCGGCAGGGCCAGGCGCACGCCGGTGGTGAACATCGCCGCGCTGGTCCGCGCCAGCGCCTCCCAAACCGCTCCGGAGGGAAACCAGGCCCCCGGCGGAATCGTCTCCAGGCTCCGGGCGAAGGCGCGAATCACCTCCCGGTCCAGCCCGAAGGCAAAGAACAACAGCCCGGCGGCGAGCTGTGCCAGAATCAGCAGGATTCCGGAGTCGGCCTGTGTCTGCGGATCCACCATCGAGGCGTAGGCGTAGCCTGCTTGAAGCCCCACCGCCTGCGCCGCCAGTTGAAACGCCTCCGCCAAAAACGACGCCATCAGTCCGAAGCCAATGCCCACTGCCGCCTCAAGAACCAGCACCGAAATCAGCCGCCACGGCGTCCCATCCGGCTCCACGCTGGGCCAGCTCGGGTACAGCACCACCGTCATCGCCAGCGCCAGAACCACCCGAGCCGGCTGCGGGCCTTGCCGGAAACCCGGCAGCGGCACAAAGGCCAGCGCCCCCGAGACCCTCGCCAGCACCGCCAAGAAGGCCAGCAGGCTGCTCAGCGGGAAGTTCAGCTTAACCGGCATAGCGGGCCAGGTCCTTGAGCAGCGCCAGCGTGAACGCCTTCAGCTTTTCCAGCATCCAGGGCATCGTCAGCAGCAGCCCGCCCAGGAACGCCAGCAGCCTCGGAACCGTGTTGAACGAAGCATCTTGAATCGAAGTTGCAATCTGAACCAGGCCCACAATCAGCCCCGCCACAAAGCCGATCGCCAGCAGCGGCAGCCCCACCCAGAAGGCTGTCATCAAGGTCTGTCGCAGGATCTGCACCGCCAGCTCGGGCGTCATCTCAGAGCTTCCTCAGGAATAGAACGTCTTCATCAACGCGCCCACCGTCAGATTCCATCCGTCCACCAGCACGAACAGCAGGATCTTGAACGGCGCCGAGATCATCACCGGGGGCAACTGCACAATGCCCACCGACAACACCACCGAAGCCACCACCAAATCGATCACCAGGAAGGGCAAAAACAGCACCGCCCCGATCTGAAACCCGGCCTTCAGCTCCGACAAGATGTAGGCCGGGATCAGAATCTTCAGATCTAGGTCCGCCGGCGTGCGCGGCGCCGGCGACTTGGTGAGCTCCACAAACAAGGCAATGTCCTTTTCCCGCGCAAAGCGCAGAAGGAAGTTCTTTAAAGGTTGGGAACCGGCTTCGAAAGCCTGCTCGAGCGTGATCTGGTTCTTCTCCAGCGGAGCCCAGGCCTTCTGATAGATCTCGCTTCCCACCGGCTGCATCACGAGCAGAGTCAAGAACAGTGCCAGGCCGATCAAGACCTGGTTGGACGGCGTCGATTGCGTCCCTAAAGCCTGCCGCAGGAAATGCAACACCACCGTGATGCGCAGAAACGGAGTGACCGAGACCACCACTGCCGGCAGCAGCGTGAGCAGCGTCAAGAGCAGCACGATCTGCATCGGCGCGCTGACGCCTGCCCCGCCCCGCCCCGGCACATTCAATTCGACCAGCGGGGTCGAGGCTCCGGCCAGCGGCGCAGCTCCCGCCGCCGCCAGCAAGCACAGCCTCATCCAAGGGCTCACCACGCGCCGCCCTCCTCGCCGGCCTCGCGGTGCGGCCTCCGGCTCAGCACCGTCAAGCCCGACGGCGAGCGCCCGATCAGGATCTCCTCTTCCCCCAGCCGGACCAGATGCAGGCCGTGCTGCGGCCCGAGCGCCAGCCGCTCCAGCAGCTCCAGCCGAGCCTCGCGGCGCGGCCGGCTCCACACCGGCGCCATCCCGAACTTCTCCATCCATCCCATGCGTCGCTGGCTCCCGCCTCTTCTCCGGCTTAGTCTTCCCCTTCCAGATCCGTGATCCGCACTCCGACCGCGTTTTCGGTCACGATGATTTCGCCGCAGGCCACGATCTCTCCTCCCACGCGAATGTCGATGTCTTCGCCGGCTGAGCGCGCCAGCGGCACGATGCTTCCCTCCTCCAGCTCCAGCAACTGCCCCAGCTTGAGCCGGGGACGCCCAATCTCGACGTCAATCCGCAGCGGCACGTCGGCCAGCCGCTCCACCTGCTCCAAAGGCGTCATCGAGCGCTTTCCTCCATCGCTACCTCTTCATCGCCATCGTCTCCTGGCTGATCTCATCCACCGCCGAAACCACCCGCGCGTTGGCCTGGTAGCCGCGCTGCAACACAATCAGGTTGGTGAACTCCTGGGCGATGTCCACCGTGCTGCTTTCGAGCGACGAGCCCAGCACCTTGCCCCGCCCGCCCGTCTGCGGCAGACCGATGGCCGGCATCGCGCTCAACGCCGTGAGCTGGAAGTTGTTGTTTCCCACCGCCATCAGCGAGTCCGGGTTGCGAACCACCGCCAGCGCCAACTGCCCCACCACGCGCTGCTCGCCGTTGGAGTACTGAGCCAGGATCCGCCCGCCGTCCACCAGCCCCACCTTCACCAACTGCGAAGGCGGCAGACCGTCCTGCGACACCGCCGCCACCGCTGAGATTTGCGCATACTGGGTCAGCGTGGGGGTGCCGTCGCTTTGGTACAGCACCCAGTTCACTTCCAGGTCCTCGGCGCCGCTGGCCAGCCCACTAATCGTGAAGTTGATCGGCCCCGCCGCCTGATCCGGCGAGGTCAGCCGCCCTCTCTCGTCGAACGCCACCGATCCGGTGATGATCGAGAACGGCTCCCCCGGCGTGCCTGCCGTAACATCGTCGCCGGGAATCGTGATCTCGTAGTCCCACTGGTTCACGTCCGACTTTGTGAAAGTCACCGTGAGCACGTGCGTCGAGCCCAGCGAGTCGATCACTTCAATCGGCGTCGAAAACGTCCCCGAAGCCTCTCCCACAACCCCCGCGGAATTCAGGTTCGCGTTAAACCAGAAGGAAGCAGTGGAACGCGGCGCCCGCAAGGTGCCCACCGGAACCACGATGTTGCCGATCGGGCGGTTGGTGTCCACCACCCCGCCGCTCTCGGTCCAACCCTGCACCCGCTCGCCGGTCGCCGTCAGCAGGTTACCTTCGTTGTCCACATGGAAGTTGCCCGCCCGGGTCAACAGCATCGCGCCCCGGGCGTCGCGCAGCACAAAAAAGCCGTCGCCCTGAATCGCCGCATCAAGCGACCCGGAACTGGATTGCAGCGCGCCCTGCGCAAACTGCCGCAAGGTCAAGGGCCGCGCCACTCCCAAGCCCACCTGGGTCTCGCCTAACCCCAGCGACTGCGTCACCAGATCGTGAAACACCACCGTGCTCGTCTTGAACCCCGGCGTGTTCAGGTTCGCCAGATTGTTGCTCACCACATCCACCGCTGTGGTGTGCGCGCTCAGCGCCGATAGCGCTGTTGAAAATGCCGTGAATGCCATCTCGGTCTCCTCCTTTTGACTACAAACCCTGCGTGCCGCTTTGCTCCGCGCCGCTTCCTGGGCCGCTGTCTAAGCCGGCCAGCTTCTCCACCGCTTGCCGGATGTACAGCAGTTGCTCCAGTTGGCTGAACTGAGCCAGCTGGGAGAGGAACTGGATCCCGTCGGCGGGGTTGAGCGGGTTCTGATTCTTGATCTGGGCCACGAGCAACTTTAGAAAATCGTCCTTGCCCACCAGCGCATCGCCGGCCGGCTTGGCTGGTTTCTCTTCGGCCGGCCACACCGGAGTTGAATTCCTCTCCACTCCCATCGGACCGCTTGCCATCTCCTCAAACCTCCTTGATCTTTGCTGGTCGCGGCCGCGCCCGCCTTTCGCCAGGCCTCACCGCCGCAACCTCCAAACGGGCGGCGACGCCTCGCCCTCCAGGTCGCTCCAAGCCTCACCCCAGCGCGGGTCTGGGTGATGCCGCCGTTGATCTCCCGCCGGCTGTTGCTCCGGCTGTCCGCGCCGACCTGAGCCCGATTCTCCGCCCTCGGCGAAGTGCGCCCTCAGCCCTTCCCAGCCGCGCTCGGCTGCACCGCTCGTTGCCGATGAGTTGCTCGGGCGCCAAATCTGCGCCTCCAGGCCACGCTCAGCTAGCCGCGACGCCAACTCGTCCAGCTCGCTGCGCAGCGCTTCTCTCAGCTCAGGTTGGGGCGACCGCACCGCCACGTGCAGCTCGCGGGCGGCCGGGCTGAGCCGCACCTCAACTCCGGCCTCCGCCACTCGAACCCTCAGTTCGCGCACCGTGCGGCCCGGTTGCCCTTGAACAAGCCGCTCCGCCGGATCGGCGCCGACAACGGCCTCCCGCAAGCTTTTGGCTTGCGTCTCGCCTGCTGCCTGGCGGGTCTCCGCAGCCGGGTCCTGCCGATGGGCCGTGTTGGCCGCACTCCAATCCGCAGCGAGCCGGCTTGCGGCCGCTTGCGGCTGGACCTCCACGGCCGCCCCTGCGTGAGCCACCGGCCGCCGCCACTCTGGCGCGGGTTCATCCCCCAGACCGGAGCGGGCCTCGACAGCCGTTTCGCCCGGCGTTTGTGCCCTGCTGTCGTTTCTCAGAAGTTCATTTGCTTGCGCCCGCCCGAGCTCTTGGCCTGTTTCGTGCGCATTCATCTCTGTGCGGCCGGAGCTTTCGACGGCTCGGCCTGGCGTGCCAGCCGTTACGCGGGAAAGCACCTGCTGTGCGCCCGGCCGGATCGGCTGGTGTGCGCTGGGCATAGCCATGGTCCGGGCGCCAGGATTCAACGTTGCTGTCTCCGAGGGCTCCGCCAGCCGCGCCGCAAAAGCAACCTCACTGCTCCACAGCGGAGTGCTGACGGCGCGTTCCGGCAACCCGGACCATCCTTTCCCCGCCGTTGTTGTCGAACTCCCGCCTCCGATTGGATCCCCACAGGGGAGAGGCGCTGTTTCAGGGCGGGCCAACCCGCTCCGGAATGCCGCGTTGCTCGAAACCGGCCCCGTGTGAATTTCCCAAAGAACAGCGGCTGCCTGCCCCAGTGGTTCGGCCGCAGCTTGGTTGGGCCGCACCACCGGCTGCTCCGGCTCTTGCATTGCCTGGCGCTCTGGCTCGCCAGCCGCAGCGGAGGAGCCCCGCGGCGCATCCGTCACAACGGGCGCCTGCATCGGCTGCGGATCCGCCGCCGCTCCGGCATCGACGAGGCGATCCTTTCCAGCGACCTGCCCCGTGCGAGAAGCTTCCGGAGGTAACATCGGAAGCGCCGCGCCTCCGGCCGCGCGCTCCGCAGTAGGTTCCGAATCTTTCGAGTTGGTAAGTCGCCCCTCTGTCTGTCCGGCGGGCACTGAATCCGCATCACTGGCGGAGCTTCGGATAAGAACCGAACTCGACGGATCCGGCCGCACCCAGCGGCCGGCGTTACGGGGCGCGTTTTCAACACCGGGTTCTGTGTGGAGCGCTGTCGGAGTTCCGGTCTGCAAGCCGTCTTCCTGCTTCATTCGGATGGCCGGCGCAAGGCCGTTTGCCTGGGCCGCCTCTGGCGCAACCAGGCTGTGTTGCCGGCGATTGCTCGCTGGCAGCCTACCTTCCCCGCCCCGAGATTCCGGCGACGGCAGCTTCAACTTCATCCCTACAGCCGCATCTCCGGCGGAGACTGGGAAATCGGATACCGTTTGATCATCGCCCCCACCCTCATGCGCTTGACCTTGACTTGCCACGTAAACGCCGTTCGGCTCCGGTTCCGCTTCGTTGCGGCGCGCTTCGCCGGCCTGCGCCGCTGCCGGATCTCTCAACTCCGGTTGTCCCACCTCGGGCTTACCCTCTGCCGCTTCAGCCGCCATGCGAAGCGGAGAATCATCCGTTGGCGACGGCCTGCCCGGGCTCGATCCCTCTCCCGCTGCCGGAACAACCGCCTTCGTCGGCGCCAAAGACACCACTCCACCGGATGAATTGATTTGTGGAAACTCGGCATCCCAGGGCCCGCTGTGGGCGGAGCAAGACTTGGCCAGTTCCACAATCGCTGTCTGGCCTCCCCGGGTTTCCGGTGTCGGCCAACCCAGCTTCGCCTCGCCGCCGGTCGCCTCCGCACTTTTGGGAATTCCCGGGGGAATACTTTGCGCCGCTCCCACGGCAGTCAAGCCGGGCCACCAGGGGAAGACTTGCGGCTCCTTGCCTTCCGAGTCCCCCTCTCCAGCTCCCTGCATGCCGGACCGCGCCTCCTCCCCCTCAGGCAGTTCTGCTTCCAACAAGAGCCCGAACAGGGAGGAGGACGCATCCAGCAGGGACGTCTGAGGCGGCGCCGGGTACGCCGCCGGCATCAGGGAGAGATCCACCAGCTCACACAATGCGCCTTCGGCCAAGTTGGCGGGGTTTGTGAGCGGCAGCAATGTGGTCACGCCCGAGTCCCATGCAGATTCGGGACCAGCGTGGGGCTTCCAAAAGTCAACAGGTTAGGGAAAGCGCGGTGACGGAAGATTGCCGCGGCCCCGGGCAGGTGTCAGGAATTTGTCTGCGGCGCCAGCAGGCCCGCATAGACCGTATCGGCGCTTGTTGGCGGTTTTCAAGAGCTTTCTTGACCCCGCAGATTCGGCCCGCTGCTTGCAAATGCACGTGCGGAGCCTATGGACTCACTTACGATTGCAGCCGCCAGTGGATTGCGGGCCCGCATGGAATCGCTCGACATGCTGGCCAACAACCTGGCCAACGCCTCGACGCCGGGCTTCAAAGTGGACCGCGAGTTTTACAGCTTGTATGTCTCTCCGGACGCCCTCGACCCGTTTTCCTTCAATGGCTACCCGACGACTCTGCCGCTGATCGACCGGCCCTGGACCGATTTCCGGCCGGGAACCATCGAAATGACCGGCAACCCTTTCCATCTGGCGATCTCGGGCCGCGGTTTCTTCGCAGTGGAGGGTCCGGCGGGACCTATATATACTCGCAACGGCATCTTCCGCCTGTCCCCGGATGGTGTGCTGGTGACTCAAGCCGGCTACCCGGTGCGCCGAGCGGGGGGCGGCAGAATCCAGGCCAACGGAGGCGCTCCTTTGGAGGTGCGTCCGGACGGGACGGTTTATCAAGGCGGCGCGGAGCTGGGGCGGATTGAGATCGCGGACTTTGCCAATCTGGCGGATCTTCGCAAATTGCCGGCGGGCTACTTCGCGGCGCCTCCGGGCGTGACCCCGTCGCCGGCCGCGGCGCAGCTCGGGCAGGGGCGGCTGGAAAGCTCCAACGCCAGCGCCGCGGAGGGCGCGGTCCGGTTGGTGTCGGTGCTGCGGCAGTTCGAAATGTTGCAGAAGGCGATCACGTTGGGTGCGGAAATGAACCGAAAAGCAGTGGAAGAGGTAGCGCGCGTCGGCGGCTGACGCCGGAGGCGCGGCAAGGAGGAAGCGTATGATTCGAGCTCTTTACAGCGCCGCCAGCGGAATGGCGGCGCAGCAGATGAACGTGGACAACATCGCCCACAATCTGGCCAACTCGAGCACGGTCGGCTACAAGGCCCGGCGGGCGCAGTTCCAGGACCTGCTCTATCAGGACGTGGTCACCCCGGGCGCATCGGCCGGGCAGCAGACGGTGGTGCCCACCGGGCTGCAACTTGGATTGGGAACCCGGGCCGCTTCGAACGAAATCATCTTCACGCAAGGCAACGTACTGGCGACCTCCAATCCCCTGGATCTGACCATCCAGGGCAAGGGGTTTTTCCAAGTGCGGCTGGCCAACGGCGAGATTGCCTACACCCGCGCGGGCTCGTTTCACCTAGACCGCGACGGCAACATCGTGACCAGCGACGGCGATCCGCTCGAGCCCCAGGTCACCATCCCGCCCGACGCTCAGGAGATCCACATCGCCGCCGACGGCACGGTCAGCTACACCCAGCCGGGGCAGACGGCGGCTCAGATGGCCGGTCAGATCCAACTGGCTCTGTTCCAAAACCCGGCCGGGCTGAACGGCATCGGGCGTAATCTTTTCCTGCCCACCGATGCCTCCGGCGATCCCACCATCGGCACGCCGGGCGGCCAGGAGGGCCTCGGGACGCTGCTCCAGGGTTTCCTGGAGCAGTCCAACGTGAGCGTGGTGGAGGAGTTCATCAATCTGATCGTCAGCCAGCGCGCCTACGAGGCGAACTCCAAGGTGGTGAAGGCGGCCGACGACATGTACCAGCAGGTGAATAATCTGACGCGATGATGGCGATGGTTCTGGCCGCAGCGCTCGGCTGCGTGGAAGTGGACGCGGACCGCATTACGGCGGGCGATCTGGCCCGAGCCGTCCCGGCATTCTCGGCCTTGGCGGCGCAAACACCGCTCGCCTACGCTCCGGCGCCTGGCTCCAAACGGGTCCTGGGCCGGGGCGAGTTGAACCGGCTGGGGGCGCGCCACGGCCTGGCGGTTTCGGCCGCAGCGGAGGTTTGCGTCGCGCGCAAGGCGCGGCGCCTGGATCGGCAGGCGGTCCTAGAGGCCCTGCGAGCTTCGTTGAGCCGCCCCGAGGCTTCCATCGAACTGGCCGAGTGGAGCGCTTTTCCGGTTCCCGCCGGCCGTCTGGAATTCCCGCGCTCGGGGCTGCGTCCGCCCCCGGCCGCCGATCCCTCCCGCGCGGTGCTGTGGCATGGCAGCGTCCGCACGGCCGAAGGCAGAAGCTACCCGGTTTGGGCTCGGGTGAAGATCACGGTTCCCTGCACGCGCCTGGTCGCCGCCGAGACGCTGCCGGCGGGCCGTCCGATCCAGGCGGAGCAGCTTGCCGAGCAACGTTTTGAGTCCTGCCTGCTCGAGGAAGATCTGTCGTTGAGGGCCGCTGAGGCGGCCGGCAAGATCCCCAAACGCACGATCCGCCAGGGCGGAGCGATTTCGCGCGCCTGGCTGGAACCTGCGCCGGAGGTGGAGCGAGGGCAGACGGTGCAAGTGGAGGTTGTGTACGGTGGAGTGCGGCTTACGACGACGGCCCGCGCGGAATCCTCGGGCCGGACCGGACAGCAAGTTCAGGTGAAGAACCTAGAGAACGGCCGCCTTTACCGGGCGACCGTGACCGGAAAATCGACGGTAGCGACGATACGAAGAGGCTTTCCATGGAATTCCGCGCAGCGCTAAACGCGAGTGTGTTTTTGCTGGCTTGGTTGGTCCCGCCCGCCCAGATTACGGGCCTGTCGGCGCAGCCGGCCCAAGCCCGGCTGGAGCAGACAGCCGTCCCGGGCGCTGGCTCCTCGGAGGCAAACTCATCGCCGGGCTCGTTGTGGGCGCCATCCGGGGATCTTGAAAACCTCGCGGCCGACCTCAAGGCCAGGCGACCGGGCGACGTGGTCACCATTCTGGTGATGGAGCGCGCCTCGGCCGCGGCAACCGGATCCACTAAGTCCTCGCGCAGCTCGAAAGCCGATTACTCGGTCGGGGCTCTGGGTCCGCTGACGCGACGCTTGGGCGCGTGGGCTAATCCGGCCACCCTGTCGGGAGGATCTGAGCTCGACGGCCAGGGTCGCACCACCCGCGAAACGGTGCTGACGACCACGCTTTCGGCGGTGGTGACCGAGGTGCGGCCTGGGGGCCTGCTGGCCATTGAGGGTTCCAAGACGGTCCAGGTCAACTCCGAGCAACAGGTGGTGCAGGTGCGCGGCTTGGTGCGGCCGATCGACCTGACTCCGGGCAACGTGGTCCGCTCCGACCGGATCGCCAATTTGGAGGTCCGCATCAACGGCAAAGGCGTGGTCGGCGATTCGGTCCGACGGCCGTTCTTCCTATACCGTCTCTTGCTGGGACTATTGCCATTCTGAGGTGCGCCGCGATGCGAAGGCAAACTTGGAAGGCTAAGCTGGCGGCGCTCCCGTTGCTTTTGGCCCTCGCCGAAGGTTGCCTTCCGACTGAGCTCCGGGCGGCCAGCCGCATCAAGGATCTGGCCTCGATCGAAGGCGTGCGCGAGAACCAGTTGATCGGCTATGGGCTGGTGGTGGGGCTGGCCGGCACCGGCGATCGCCGTCAGACCGTCTTTTCCGCCCAGAGCCTGACCAACCTGCTGGAGCGCATGGGCGTATCGGTTCCACCCACGGCGATCCGGGTCAACAACGTGGCGGCGGTCATGGTGACCGCCACGCTGCCGCCGTTCGCTCAGCCGGGAACCAAGCTGGATG
>JAIMAR010000051.1 GCA_023511855.1 Bryobacteraceae bacterium | reverse complement strand
AATTTGAAAAGGCCAAGGACAACCTCGAATAGAACGACGGCGCTGGCAACACCTTCAAGGCGACCTCCAAACCGGTGCTGATCGGCACGGCCGTGGTGGGCGCCACCACCATGATCTTCGCCACCATCGTCATGCTGACCCACGGCCTGACGCAGAACCTGGAGCTGCTCTCGCTGCTGCACGCGCCCTTCCTGCTGGGCCTGATTGCGGGCGGCGCGGTGATCTACTGGTTCACCGGCGCTTCCACCCAGGCCGTGACCACCGGCGCCTACCGGGCCGTGGAGTTCATCAAACGCAACATCAAGCTGGAGGGCTCCGAAAAGGCCTCCGTGGAGGACTCCAAGAAGGTGGTCGAGATCTGCACCAAGTACGCCCAGAAGGGCATGTTCAACATCTTTCTGGTGGTCTTCTTCTCGACGCTGGCCTTCGCCTTCCTGGAGCCGTTCTTCTTCATCGGCTACCTGATCTCGATCGCCATCTTCGGCCTGTTCCAAGCGATCTTTATGGCCAACGCTGGCGGCGCTTGGGACAACGCCAAGAAGGTCGTCGAAACGGAACTCCGCGCCAAGGGCACCGAGCTGCACGCGGCCACGGTCGTAGGCGACACGGTGGGCGATCCCTTCAAGGACACCAGCTCGGTCTCGCTGAATCCCATCATCAAGTTCACCACCCTGTTCGGGCTGCTGGCCGTGGAACTGGCCGTCTCGGTGACCGCCACGCAGGGCCCGACGCTGACCCACATTCTGTCGGCCATCTTCTTCGTGCTGTCGCTGATCTTCGTCTACCGCAGCTTTTACGGCATGCGGATTGAGACGGGCGAGCAGAGCTGAAGAGTTCGCCTCCGGCCAGACTCTTTTGGGCGTCCGCGGGCCGCAAGGTCCCGGGCGCCTTTTTTGCTGCCGTGAAGCCGGATCTCGAGTGTAACGGCTCCGCGCCAAGCCACTCAGCTATGATGAGATTATGCTCAGCCGGCGAACTTTCTTGTTGGGCAGCGCCATGCCGGCCTTCCTGCCCGCCTTGGCGGCCCCCCCGGTGAACCGCTCCCGGATTAGCGCCATCACGGATGAGATCGCCCGTTCTCCGCAGGGCGCCATCCAGTTCCTGAAGCAGTACGGGTTGCAACTGGCCGAACTGCGGGAGGTTCCGGGCGGCGGAGGCGCTTACGAAAACCTCAGCGAAGAGCGTCTTCGGGAGGCCGCCAGAGAGCTGAAGGAGGCGGGGATCCGCGTTTCGTTTCTGGACGCCGGCTCAATGAAGTACTACCTTCCCGGGACGGAGCCGGCCCGGCCGCGGCCCGAATCCGAGGAGGCTCGAGCCCGCCGTCTTCAGCGCGAAGGCGCCGAATTCGAGCGCCGAATGGAGCACATCCGCAAGGCGATCCGCGCCGCCCAGATCCTGGGCACGGACAAGGTCCGGGTGTTCGCCTTCGGCCGGGTGGCCGAGCCGATGAAGTTGATGCCGCGCATCGCCGAGATCTTGGCCCCCATGGTGGATCTGGCCGCTTCCGAAAAGGTCCGCCTTCTGGTGGAGAACGAAGCCTCCTGCAATGTGGCCACTGCCAAAGAGCTGGCGGCGTTGATGGAGCTTTTGCCCTCTCCGTGGTTTGGCATCAACTGGGACATCACCAACGGCATGCCGCACGGAGAAATCCCCTTTCCCGACGGTTACAACCTGCTGCCCAAGGACCGCATCGGCAACGTGCACATCAAGGGCCGCAGCGTGCTGAACTATCCCGAGCGCCAGCACTGGCGGGCGATCTTCGACGCGATGACCCGCGACGGCTACACCGGCGCCTTTGGGCTGGAGACGCACATCTTCGGCGAAGGGCAGATCCAAGCCTCCCACGACGCGATGCGCGAGATCCTGCGCATCCTGGGAGAGCCCTACCAGGGCGCTTGAGCCGCCACTCCTGCGTGCGCGGGGTTGAGCGTCGGCAGCGGCATCCAGCCAGCGCTACCTGGACCCTCCGGCCGTGGCCGACTTTCGGGACAGCTCCACGGCGATGAGTTCAATGCCTTCGCTCTTGCCTAGATTGCGCGAGTACTTTTTGTCCTTGGGATTGTTCCAGTGCTCGTGCACGCCGAGGCTCTGCAAAGGAACGCCGTCCCCTTCTGGATCATATTTGACGCCGGAGGGCGGCTTCGCGGCCAGCGCCGCTTCATGCAGGTAGTTGTCCGGGTTGCCGGTCACGTTGGTGGCCCGGGGTTCGGCGGCGAGAAAATCCAGCGCCACGGAATCGATCGCCACAGGGTCCTGCGAGAAGAACAAGCTGGCTGCCCATCCGTCGCCGAAAGAGGCGAAGCGGATGACGTTACCCTCGTTGTGCTCACTCGGATAAAGGCCGTCAATGAGGTAAAGCACCGTCTTGCCGCCTAAGTGTCGGTGGCCGATCAACTCCACGAGCGGATTGTAAGAGCCCAGTGGGCTGGTTCGGCTGATGTAGTTATGCAATGAGCCGGGCGTCCAGCCGCCGGCCGCGGGAAAGTAAACCGAACCGAAATGGTTCTTGGCGCATAGCGTGACGCCGGCCATGAAGTGCGGCCGGAACAGGGCCATGTTGATCATGTACCGTGCCTCCACCACCGGCTGCGGCAGGAAGGCTTCCGTGAGGGACGGCCCCGCGAAGCGGATCGGATTACTCTTGTCAGGCTGCGCCAACACCCGGCCCCCCAAGCCGTAATCGTTGTTGACGACAAATTGGACCGCCTGGAAGTCCGGCTTAGGGTTGGCGCGGATCTTGTTGTAAATGGGCGAGCCGATGTTGCGTCCTTGGGCCGCTTCGAACAACAGGATGTCCTGCCCCGGCACTCCG
Source organism: Bryobacteraceae bacterium (assembly GCA_023511855.1). GTDB lineage: Bacteria > Acidobacteriota > Terriglobia > Bryobacterales > Bryobacteraceae > JAIMAR01. The sequence goes on along the minus strand of JAIMAR010000051.1, from coordinate 17,272 downwards.
GCTTCAATCAATTGACTAACCACAGCATAAACCGCGTGCGGGCTCGGTAAGCCGTTGAGCGGACGTGCGCCCTTGCCCCACTCCGGGCTACGGTCCTGGTTGCAGTTGATTTTGATGGCGATCTTTTCGCCGCGCCGGTAGCCCCGCTCGCCTCCGCCGTGCGTCCGGTTGAAGTGCCGGAACAGCATCTCCCAGGCCTGAGATGCGGTTTTTGCGCCCGTCAGATTGCGCAGGCCTGCCTCCATCATTCGAGCCACGGCCGCCGGATCGGTATTGGCGTCATCCCACCAGTTGCCAGTCTTTCCATCCCAACGGGTGGCGTCTGGGTCATGCACCCACACCACGCGTCCCGGATGAATGCCCTGGCCTGTGCCCATGGGGGCGTTCGGTCCTTCGCTGGGCCGGAATGGAACCGCAGGGCCGCGCTGCGCCGCCGCTTCCTCCGTGGGTGCCAGAGGAAGCCATAGCAGAAGAAACGCAGCTATGACTACCGCGGCGGCCCCGGCCCAGCGCACACCCGCCGTCGAACAACGCAGCGCCCTGTGGCGGAGGAACCGAGCGCCGGCCACCCCGGCCAGCCAGACCAAAAAGCCGCCCGCCAGCGGCGCGGAGGCTCGCTGGCACGGATAAGCGGCGCGCGAGGGCTTCGGAAGGACGCGCGCCAAAAACCAAACCAGGGATGCGGCGCCAAGCAAGACAAGAAGCGCTTTTTCCCAAATTCGGGTCTTCTTCCCAGAAACCATGGCACACCTCCCCGCCGATGCGAGTATTTCTCAGGCGGCGGGCTGCTGTTGAGTCAGACAGTGCAGGGTTCCAAAACCGAGAACCAAGTCCACAGCGTGGATGCCCACCACCGGCCGGTCCGGAAATAGCTCGCTCAGGATGCCCAGCGCCAGCCGGTCGTTGGGATCATTGAAGGTGGGGACCAGCACGGCGGCGTTGGAGACGTAGAAATTGGCGTAGCTGGCGGGCAAGCGGTCCCCATCGAAGAACAGCGGCGCAGGCATGGGAAGGGGAATAACCTCCGGGCGGGAAGCGTCCTCCAGGCGAAAGTCCCGTACGCGTTCCCAGTTCTCCGCCAGTGGGCGGTAGTTCACGTCGGCGGGGTTGTCTTCCCGGATCATCACCATCGTGCGCGGGTTCACAAAGCGGCACAGATCGTCGACGTGCCCGTGCGTGTCGTCGCCGGCGATCCCCGCCCCCAGCCAGAGGATGTTCGTGGCCCCAAGGTAATCCCGAAAGGCGGTCTCATAATCCGCGCGCCCCAAGCCCGGGTTGCGAACTTGCACCTTCGGATCGAGGTAGCATTCCTCGGTGGTGATGAGCGTGCCGCGGCCATTGACGTCGATGCCGCCGCCTTCGAGAATAAACTCACGCCCCTGGTGGCGGGCGCGAAAGAGCGCTTTTCCGAGCAGGCGGGCGGCAGCCTCAGGCACGCGCCGGTCCTTCTGCCAGTCCGGGTATTTGGCCCAGGCGTTGAAATGAAAGTGGACGATGGCGGTCTCGCCGGCGCGGCGCACAAAGACCGGCCCGCTGTCCCGCGTCCAGCTCCGATTAGTCGCATGCCGGATGAACTCCACCCGGGATAGGTCCGCGCCTGCGCGCTGAAGATAACGGCGGGCCATCTTCTCTTCGGCGGCGGAGCGCACCATCATCCGCACGATCTCCCCCGGGGCCAGTTTGCGCACAATCTCGGCGTACACCCACCGGATCGTATCGAGCTTGTCCGGCCAGTCGGTGGGGTTATTCGGCCATGCGAGCCAGGTGGCCTCATGCGGCTCCCATTCGGCGGGCATCGAAAAGCCCAAAGCGGCCGGCGTTTCCATCGGATCCTTTTGTTGAACTTCTGTCATAATCGTATTTTCAATCATGGCAAAGAACAGGAAGCCACATCTGCGCTATCGCGAAGACCTTTCGGATCTGCCCGACTGGCTGCGCAAGAAGAAGTGCCCGCACCGGGACAAGTACCTGTCAGGTCCCCGGATCCTGCCCAAAGGAATCCGCGGCAAGGAGAAGTTGGCGGACATCATCGACGAGAAGTTCCTCGCGTACAACTCCGCGCGCTTGCGCGAAGGGTGCCGGCTGTTTGTGGAGAAGATGCTCGAGCCGGATGTCACCATCGGCATGAGCTTCGCCGGGGCGCTGACGCCCGCTGGATTGGGTTGTTCCTGCATCGTTCCCCTGATCAAGGCGGGCTTTGTGGACTGGATCGTCGCCACGGGCGCCAACCTCTACCACGACCTGCACTTCGCCTTGAACTATCCGCTCTACATGGGCCGCCACAACCTGGACGACGTGGATTTGCGGGCCAACGACATCGTGCGGATCTACGACGTCCTCGTCGGATACAGCGATTGCCTGATGGCGACCGACGAGATTCTCCGCAACATTCTGACCCAACCCGAGTTTCAGAAGGAGATGGGCACCGCCGAGTTGCACCACCTTCTGGGCCGCTATGCCGCCGAATGGGAGCGCAAGGCCGGACTCAAAGACGTCTCCGTTCTGGCGGCTGCTTACCGAGCCGGCGTCCCCTGCTTCACCTCATCGCCGGGCGACTCCACCATCGGCATGAACATCGCCGACGTCGAGCTTCGCGGCAGCAAGCTCCGCATCAACCCTTCCATTGACGTCAACGAATCGACCGCCTACGTGCTGGCGGCCAAACGCAGCGGGGGCAAAAGCGCCGTGGTGCTGTGGGGCGGCGGAAGCCCCAAGAACTTTATGCTCCAAACCGAACCCCAGATTCAGGAGGTGCTCCGCATCAAGGAGTACGGCCAGGACTACTTCTTCCAGGTGACCGACGCCCGGCCGGACACCGGCGGCCTCAGCGGAGCTACCCCCAGCGAGGCGGTGAGCTGGGGAAAGGTAGACCCGGCCGCCTTGCCCGATGCGGTTGTCTGCTACACCGACACCACCATCGCCATGCCGCTGTTCACCCACTACGCGCTCAGCCGCCACAAGCCGCGCAAGCTGAAGCGCCTCTACCACCGGCGGGAGGAGGTCCTCAAGGCTCTTCGCCGGGAGTACTTCCTCCACAACAAAGTGAAGATGCTCGACGGGTCCGACCCCGTGTTTTGATGAACGCGCGCCTTTTGCAGAAGATCGCCCGTGAACACGGCACCCCGGTCGTCGTCATCGACCACGAAATCATCCGTCGCAACTACGCCTCCTTCCGGCGCCACCTGCCCAAGGTGCAGGTCTATTACGCGGTGAAGGCCAATCCTGCCCCCGAGATCATCCGCACGCTGTACCAAGTCGGCGCCAGCTTTGACGTGGCCTCCTTGCCGGAGTTCATGCTCGTTTATGAGAACATCAAGCGCTTGCCGCCCAAGGATCGCCAGCAGTTCATCTGGGACAAGATCGTCTACGCCAACCCGATCAAGCCTAAGGAAACACTGCAAGCGCTCGACCGCTACAAGCCGCTGGTGACTTTCGACAACCGCGCGGAGCTGGATAAGATCCGCCGCTATGCGCCCCGTGCCGGCCTGGCGCTGCGCCTGCGGGTGCCCAACACCGGCTCGATGGTGGAGCTCTCCTCCAAGTTCGGCTGCGATCCCGGCGAGGCGGTGGACCTGATCCAGGAGGCCTTCGGTTGTGGGCTGGTGGTGGAAGCGATCAGTTTCCACGTGGGGAGCCAGTGCACGAACTTCGACAATTTCGTCCAGGCCCTGAATATGGCGGCCGCGGTGATGCAGGAGGCGGCGCAGCGCGGTTATGAGATCAAGATCCTGGACATCGGCGGCGGTTTTCCCGTGCCCTACGACCGGCACGTCAAGCCGCTGAGCCAACTGGCAAGGAAGATCAACGCCGAAATCGCCCGGCTGTTCCCCTCCGATCTCCAAATCTTGGCCGAACCAGGCCGTTACTTGGTGGCCACGGCCGCCGCCGCGGTCGCCACCGTCATCGGCAAGGCCGTTCGCGACGGCAAGACCTGCTATTACATCGACGACAGCGTCTATCACACCTACTCGGGAATCATCTTCGATCACTGCCAGTACACGCTTAAAGCCTTCAAGAAAGGAAAGACCGAGATCTGCGCCGTCTTCGGGCAGACCTGCGACGGCCTGGACACCATCTCCCACGCACAGGAACTGCCCGAGCTGGACATCGGCGACCTGGTCTACGCCGAGAACATCGGCGCCTATAGCAGCGCCTCCAGTACCTGGTTCAACGGCTTTCCGCCGGCCAAGCTAGTGCACATCCATCAGTGACCCGCTGCGCTCAGATGCCGGACGCGGATCCCCGGCAGGGCCGCGAAGTTGCGGTCATAGGTCCAGATCTCGACGGCGCCGTTGTCGAGGGCGGTGAGCGCGATTTGTAGATCAAAGATCCGCGGGCCGCGGAGGTCGAGATCCCGGACAATGCGTAAGAGCCTCGCCGGAAAACCTGCCCCCGGCTGCCAGAGTTCCGCGCCGGCGGCTCGGAGACTGTTGACGAACGCAGCCGCCTCCTGAGGCGAGGAGGGCTTGCCCGTGCACTGAGGGTGTGTAACCACGCTCCAAAACTCGACCAGGCAGGGAGAAGGAATCCCCCAGCCGTCCGGATTCCGGCTGGCCTCCAGAATCGCGCGTCTGGCTCCGGCGTGTTCCGCCACCAGCGACCGGTGCGCGTAAACCAGAACGTTGGTGTCCAGGGCGATCATCGGCTGCCGCGGATCCACTCGTGCATGGCTGCGCGGTCGGAAACGTCCAAGCCTTTCGGGAGTCCCCCTTTTACCGTCACCCAGCGAATGCGCGCCTTGCGCCGGGCGGCCTGAGGCCGCGTCATTTCACGGAGCAGCGCGCGTTCCAGGATCGCCCGGACCGTCGTGCGTTCTTCGGCGGCCCGCTTCTTCAACTCGGTAAAAAGAGAGTCGGGCAGCTCCACGGTGGTCTTCATATGGATTCCCATATTACCATAAATATGGATTCTCGCCCTAGCTGCCTTGCGCCCGCGGTGCAGCCAAACCTTCACGGCGCGCCCGTCCGCCTTCACCGCCTGGCGGTCCGCCTCCTCCACCCTTGCGCCGGATCACCCGCGGCCGTTTTCCAGCGTCCTATATACAGGAGGGATTCGGATGCGAAAGAGAATTCTGACGGTGGCAGTCCTCGTGGCCGCCGCAGCAATGCTGGTCGAGGCGCAGCGGCGGGGCGGGTTCCGTGGATTCGGCAGAGCCGACGAAGTCCCCACCCTGGCCAAGTCCGAAGCCGAAAAGCGCGTTCTGGACACCTTGCGAGAGGCGATACGAACAGGCGCCACCTTTTCGAATGTGTCGGCGAGCGACGGCCGGATCCTGCGGCTCCTCGCCGAAAGCTCCGGCGCCAAGAACATCATCGAAATCGGCACCTCAACGGGTCTTTCGGGACTGTGGCTGAGCTTGGCGGCCATGTCCACGGGTGGCAGAATCACAACCTTCGAGATCGACCGCGGCCGCGCCGCCACCGCGCGCCGCCACTTCCAGCAAGCCGGGGTGGACCATCTTATCACCGTGGTCGAAGGGGATGCGCATCAGACCGTCACCAAACTCAAGGACCCCATCGACCTGCTTTTCATCGACGCCGATAAGGAGGGGTACATCGACTACCTTAACAAGCTCCTGCCTCTGGTCAAGCCGGGCGGTCTCATTCTGGCGCACAACGTAAACTCCGCTCCGGATTACTTGCGCGCCGTCACCACGAATCCCGCCCTCGAGACCGTCTTCGCAGGCGACGGTCAGGATATGGGCATCACTTTGAAGAAGCGCTAACGGGCTTTCACCCGCCGACACCGAAGCCGGATCGCCCTGCCGCCACGCCCCTCGAGTGCACGCAGGCCCGCTTTTGCTAACTTGGTAGCAGAGGCGGGGTGAAGTTCCACATCCAAAACTTCGGTTGCAGAGCGACGCAGGCCGATGGCGCCGCTCTGGCGGCAGCCCTCGAGGCGCGCGGTTTCCAAGCGGCCCGCGGCTGCGCGGGAGCCGATCTGGTGATTCTCAACACCTGCACGGTGACCTCCGGCGCCGACCAGGACGTCCGCCAGAGCGTGCGCCGCTTGCGGCGGGAGAACCCCACAGCCAAAATCGTGCTCACCGGTTGCTATGCGCAGCGCGCGCCCCAGGAAGCGGCGGCGTTGCCGGGCGTCGCTTGGGTCGTGGGCAACACCCATAAGATGCAGATCCCAGAACTTCTCCTTGGGGAGCCCGCCTCCTGCGACAGTCGCATCTTTGTGGGCGACATCTTCGCGGAACAATCGCTGGCGCTGGCCCCGGCGCTGGAAGCCTCCGAGGACCGGACACGGCCGAATCTGAAGATTCAGGACGGCTGCAACAACCGCTGTAGCTTCTGCATCATCCCTTCCGTACGCGGGCGCAGCCGCAGCGCTCCGCCGGATCAAGTCATCCGGCAAGTGCGCGAGCTGGCGGGCCGCTACCGCGAGATCGTGCTCAGCGGCGTCAATCTCGGCCGCTGGGGCAGGGAAGCGGGCATACGCATGCGGCTGGCCGGGCTTCTACAGCGCCTGCTCGAGGAGACCCCGGTCGAGCGCCTCCGCCTCAGCTCGGTCGAACCGATGGACTTCTCCGACGGACTGCTCGAGCTGATGGCCTCTACGCCCCGCATTGCCAAACACGTCCACGCCCCTCTGCAATCCGGCTCCGATGCCGTCCTGCGCCGGATGCGGCGCTGGTACCGGGCCCGGCACTACGCCGAGCGCATCCGGCGGGCCCGGGCGCTCATGCCGGAGGCGGCCATCGGCGCCGACGTGCTGGTGGGCTTCCCCGGCGAAACCGAAGCCGACTTCGAGCAGACCCGGGCGCTCATTGAAAACCTGCCGTTCACCTATCTCCACGTCTTCACTTACTCGGCCCGTCCCGGAACGCCTGCGGCCGAAATGCCGGACCAGGTGCCCACGGCCGAACGCAAGCGCCGCAACCGCATCCTGCGCGAACTGGCGGCCGCCAAGAACCTCGCCTTCCGCCAGAGCATGGTGGGGCGGCGTCTCTCGGCCGTCACCATCGAAGACGGCCGCCTGGCGCTCTCCACCAACTACCTGAAGATCGAGCTGGAGCAGCCCTGCCCGCCGAACCTCCTCGTCGAGGTTGAAATCCAGCGCGTGACCCAAAGCGGCCTCGCCGGTCAGGTCATCCTTTGAGGGCCTGATCCAGATCCGCGATTACGTCATCCGCATCCTCGATCCCCACCGAGAGCCGCACCAGGCTTTCCGTGATTCCCAGCCGCTGCCGCTGCGCGGGCGACATCTCGCGGTGCGAGCTGATCACCGGATAGAGGATCATGCTGTGCACATCCCCAAGCGAGGTGGCCCGCACCACCAGCTTCAGCCGGTCGATGAAGGCGAACACCGCCTCCCGCGCCGCGTCTTTGATCCGGAAGCTCACCATCGCCCCGTAAAGCCCGGGTGGAAACAGGCGAGCGATCACGGCCGCGTCGGGATGCGAGCTCTGGCCGGGGAAAATCACGCTCTCAATCCGGGGATGGCTCTCCAGCCAGGCGGCGATGCGTGCGGCGTTGGCGCACTGGCGCTCCATGCGCAGCGGGAACGTCTTGATCCCTCGCATGGCTAGGTAAGCCTCGAATGCGCCCAGCGCGGGCCCGTTCGTCCGCGCCAGCGTGCGCATCGTCTCGTAGTGCGCTTCGTCGCAGATCACGATGCCGCCCAGCACGTCGCCGTGTCCGGCCAGATACTTCGTGAGGCTATGGACGCAGAAGCTCGCGCCCAGCTCCAGGGGCCGCAACAGGAGCGGCGTGGCGAAAGTGTTGTCCACGATCAGCGCGGCCCCGGCGGCCTTGCACATCGCCGCGATTCGGTCGATCTGGCCCACCCGCAGCGTCGGGTTGGAGATCGTCTCCATGAGCACGCATCCGGGCTTGTGCGCCGCGATCGCCCGCTCCACGGCCTCCAGGTCATAAATATCCACGTGGCGGACCCCGGCGCCCAGTGGCTCAAACACCCGCACAAGCAGATTCAGCGTCGCTCCGTAAATGGCCTCGGCGGCCAGAATCGACTTGGGCCGGTCAACGAGCGCCGCCAGGATGGCCAGCTCGAGCGCTGCCATGCCGCTGGCGCAGGCCTGCGCCCCGTGCCCGTTCTCCAGCGAGTTGACCAGCTCCTCGAGCGCCGCGCCGGTGGGCGTGCCGTAGCGCGCATAGGAATAGCCTTCCAGCTCGTGGCCGAAGATGCGGTCCAGCTCCTCTTGCCGTGCGCTGATGTAGCTTGCGGCCGTGTAGATCGGCGTCGTGACCGGGATTTGCTCCGGCGGCTTCTTGCGGTCGCCCGCATGCACCGACTTGGTATGGATCTTCAAGTTACTTCCTCTTCCAGCGGACTCCATCTTTCGTGTCTTCCAGGATGACGCCCTTCTCGGCGAGCGAAGCGCGGATCGCGTCGGCCCGGGCGAAATCCCGCGCCTTGCGCGCGGCGTTGCGCTCGGCGATCAGGGCTTCGATCTCGGCGTCACTGATTGCGGTTTCGTGCACCGTGGGCCGCAGCACATCGAAGATGCTGTCGAAGCGGGCCAGCAAGTCCAGCGCAGCGGCGACGTTGCCTTTCTTGAATTCGCCGGCGTCCATGGCCGTGTTCAAATCCCGCACCCAGTCGAAAATGGCCCCCAGCGCGCCCGCGGTGTTCAGATCGTCATCCAGGGTTTCTTCAAAGGCCGCGCGGGCCTCCGCGGTGCGCCGTTCGATCGCCTCGCTCGAACCCTCCGGGAACGATTCGGTCTCCAGCCTCAGCTTGAAGTTGCGCAGGCGCTCGATGGCCGCGCCCGCGGCGCGCAGCGCCTCAAACGTGAAATTGAGCCGCTTGCGGTAGGGAACCGACGCCAGCAGGTAGCGCACCGCCTCCGGCGCGTAGCCCTTGGCCAGCACGTCGCGCAGCGTGTAGAAATTGCCGAGCGTCTTCGACATGGTCTGGCCGTCCACCATCAGGTGCTCGGCGTGCAGCCAGAACCGCGCGAACGGCTTGCCCGTCGCCGCCTCCGACTGGGCGATTTCGTTTTCGTGGTGCGGGAAGGTCAGATCGATCCCGCCGGCGTGAATGTCCAGCGTCTCACCCAGGTACTTCATCGACATCGCCGAGCACTCGATGTGCCAGCCCGGCCTCCCGGGCCCCAGCGGCGTGTCCCAGTAATGCTCGCCTTCCTTGCGCGCCTTCCATAGCACGAAGTCGCGCGCGTTTTCCTTGTCGTATTTGTCGGTGTCGACGCGCGCCCCGTCCAGAATGCCCTGAAAATCGATGTGGGACAGCTTTCCGTAACCCGGGAAGGTCGAGATGCGGAAATAGACCGAGCCTTCGCTGGTGTAGGTGTGGCCCCGTTCGGCGAGCTTCTGGATCAGCGCCACCATGTCGTCGATGTGATCGGTGGCCTTCACCAGGTATTCGGGGCGCTCCAGCCGCAGCGCCGCGGCGTCTTCCAAAAAGGCCTGGGTGTAGGCCGCCGTGTACTCCTGGATGGACTTGCCGGCTTTGATCGACTCCTGAATGATCCGGTCGTCCACGTCGGTCAGGTTCATCACATGCCGGAGCTGGTAGCCGCGGTAGCGCAGCCAGCGGCGCAGGATGTCCTGGAACGTGAAAGTCCGCAGATTGCCGATGTGGGCGTAGTTCCAGACCGTCGGGCCGCAGGTGTACATGCGGACGGTACGGCCGTCGGCCGGATGGAACTCCTCAAGTTTCTGCATCAGCGTATTGAACAGGCGTAAAGCCATAGGCTCTCTCGTGGGGCTGATTTTACATCGTAGCAGGCATTGGCCGAGTGGCGTATGTCCCCAGTTCGTGGGGCAGACATTCCTGTCTGCCGGCCTTGGCCTCCTCCACCTCCGCCCCGTTCATCCCCCGTTGTGCCCACCCTCATGAGCCCCTCTGTGGTAGCCGCGCATCCTTTTCCGTACCCCATTCGTCCTCCGTCGCTACCCTCCCGAGGCTCCTCTTTTCCAGATGAAATGTACAAATTCGATGCAAATCCCATCCCTGGGCTTGCCAAATCACACCAATGTCGATATAGTTATATATATATTCCCGAAACGGTGCAACCATGAAGGCAAGCAACCACCTCTGGCGCGAGCGGTTGGCGGCCGAGATGCCGCAGCAATTGGCGCGCGAAATCGACGTCTTCGAAAGTGAGCTAACCCTTAGAAAACAGGGCAAGATAGACGAAAAGGTCTTCGCCGAAACCCGCCTGCGCCGGGGCTGCTACGGCCAGCGCTATGACAACGGACAACGGCATGATGGCATCGCCGCCCGGACCCTGCAATATCCTTCCGGCGAGCTGACCAAGGGTCCGAACACGCTTTGGGACGCGCCGGGGATGCAGCGCATCAAGATCCCCTTCGGGGGCTTGAACGCGCGTCAACTGGAAGTCCTGGCGGAGTTGGCTGAAGAGTACGCGGATGGCATCGCGCACGTCACCACCCGCCAGGACTTTCAGCTTCATTTCGTTCACATCGAAGACACGCCGGCCATCATGCGCCGACTTGCCGCAGTGGGCATCACCACCCGCGAGGCGTGCGGCAACTCGGTGCGCAACGTCACCGGCTGCCCTCTGGCCGGGGTGTGCCGCGATGAGGTGTTCGACGTCACTCCCTACGCCAAGGCCTGCGCCTACTTCCTGTTGGGCCATCCCGACTGCCAGGATTTCGGACGCAAGTTCAAGATCTCCTTCTCCGGCTGCCGTGACAAACCTTGCGCTTTGGCCCGGATCCACGACATCGGTCTGATCGCCGCCACTCGGATCGAAGACGGCCGCCTGCGCCGCGGCTTTGAGGTCTACGTCGGCGGCGGCTTAGGCCCGGTCCCTTACCAGGCTAAGCTCTTCACTGAGTTCCTGCCCGTCGAAGAGCTGCTTTCCACCGCTCAAGCCATCGCGCGAATCTTCGCCCGGCTGGGCGAAAAGAAGAACCGCAACCGCGCCCGGCTGAAGTTCCTGGTGGAGAAGCTGGGCATCGACGAGTTCCGCCGTCTGGTGGCTGAGGAACGGGCCGCTCTTCCGCACGATCCCGCCTGGACCGCGTTCTTGCCTGAGGCTGAACGTTTTGAAGAGAGGCCTTCGCGTCCTCCCTCCCAGCTCGTGTCGCTCCAAAGCGGCAACGGCGGAGGGATGGCCCGCTGGATGGCGACCAACGTCTACCGCCAGCGCCAGCCCGGCTACGTCACCGTCACTGTCCGCTTGCCGCTCGGCGACATCACTGCCCATCAATTGCGAAAGCTCGCCGATGCCGCCCGCCGCTACACGCCGGAGGCCGTCCGCACGACCGTCGAGCAAAACATCGTCCTGCGCTGGGTCAGCGAGCTCGACCTGCCTTCCCTCTACGAAGAGCTGAAACAAGCGAAGCTGGCTGCGCCGGGCGCCGGCACAATCGCCGACATCACCGCTTGCCCGGGCACCGACACCTGCAAACTCGGAATTTCGGCCTCACGGGGCTTGGCGCGCGAGCTGGAGCGGCGATTCGAGCAGGCGAGCGAAACCTTGGACGATGCCGCCCGCAGCCTGCGGATCAAGATCAGCGGCTGCTTCAACTCCTGCGGCCAGCACCACGTGGCCGACCTGGGCTTCTACGGCGTCAGCCGCAACAAGTACAACTACACGGTGCCGCATTTTCAAGTGGTCCTCGGCGGCCAGTGGTCCGAAAACGGCGGCGCCTATGGCCTGCCGGTGGCGGCGGTGCCTTCCAAGCGGATTCCGGAAGCCGTAGACCGGATCACCAAGAAATTCCTCGCCGAGCGCAGCGATGGCGAGACCTTCCAGCAGTACGTGAAACGGACCGGCAAGGCGGCTCTCAAGCAGGCCCTGGAGGACTTGATGGAAGTTCCCCCGCACGAGGTGGACGCTTCCTACTACACCGACTGGGGCGACGCCCGCGAGTTTACCACCGAGGACATCGGCGTCGGCGAGTGCGCCGGCGAGGTGGTCTCCTCGGCTGACTTTCAACTGGCCGCCTCCGAGCGCGAGGTCTTCGAAGCGCAACTCCTGCTCGACCGCGGCGAAGTCAAGGCCGCCGCCAAACTGGCGCTGGAGGCGATGCTCCACGGCGCCCGCGCGCTGCTCAACCTTCCCCAAAACGCAGCCGTCGAGGACCAAGCCATTGTTGACGAGTTCCGCCGCCAGTTCTATGACACGCAGCTCTTCTTCGACCCCTTCGTCGGCGGCACGTTCGCGAACCACTTCTTCCGGGCCTGGGAGTCGCGCAACGAGCCTGTGAGCCAAGACGGCGTCCGTCGCCTGGTGAGCGAGGCCCAGCTTTTCATCGACGCTTGCCATAGTTGCCGCGGCCGCCTCGCCGCAGCGGCGACAAAGCGTCAGGAGAAGTGAGAAATGCCGAACTCCGCCGTCCTTGAACCGATACAACACATCAACGTCAAATTGTTTGCTCTTGCGCCGGCGCCGGAACAGGTCTTGGATGCCGCCATCCCCGTCTTCCACCGCTGGATCCAGAACGCCGCTTGTCCGGAGCTGCTCATCGACGTCGCAGACTATCGCCACGTCCCCGACGGCCCCGGCGTGATCCTGATCGGACACGAGGCCAACTACGGTCTGGATTGCGAAGCGGGTCTTCTCGGCTTGCTCTACAACCGCAAGGCGCGCTCTGAGGGCTCCTTCGAAGAGCGCTTGCGCCTTTCCTACGAGCGTGCGCTCCAGGCCGCGCGTATGCTGGAGCGCGAGCCGGAGTTCGCCGGCATCCTCAAGTTTGACCCTGCCTCCCTGGAGGTCGTCGTCAACGACCGGCTGCTGGCTCCAAACACAGAAGAGACCTGGAGGCTCCTCAAACCGCCCATGCAGACCGTTTTCGGGGAAATGCTCGGGGAGCGCGCGTTCACGTTGGACTGGGCATCAGCCGACCCACGTGAGCGCTTCCGCGTCCGAGTGGATGCTTCCGCCGCCGTCAGCGAACCGAAAACGGCCGCTTAACTCCATGGCCGGCCGCTATCGCTCGTCTTTAGCGCTCTTAAAGCCCACATACTGCACTTCCTCTTCCAGCTCAATGCCGAAACGCTCCCGGACGCGCGCTTTCAGCTCGCGAATAAGTCCGCGCAGGTCCGCCGCCGTGCCGCCCCCGGCGTTGTAAATCACATTGGCGTGATAATCCGCCACCCGGATGCCGCCGCGGCTCATCCCCTTCGCCCCCACCTGTTCGAGAAACCAGGCCGCCGGGACCTTGCCCTCCCGTATCACTTCCCATGGAACTTCTCGGGCGACCTCCGGAGGCAGGTCCTCAAGAAAGAGATTTTTGAAGACGCTGCCGGCGCACTTCAAAGTGGGAGGGAACTTCTCGTCCCGGATCCGGGCGATCTGCTCCGCCGTGTGGCGCAGCTCAGCCGGATCGCCGGGCTGGAGCTGAAACTCGGCGGAGAAAATGAACCAGCGCTTGCGCCGCTTGAAAACGCTCTCGCGGTAAGAGAATTCGCATTCGGCGTTTCCGAAAGTGCGGATTCGTTCCCCGTCAAAGAAATGCACCCGGTCCACGCACTCGGAAATCGAATGGCCGTAAGCTCCCGCGTTGCCGTAAATTGCTGCCCCCACCCAGCCGGGAACGCGGGTCAGCGTCTCCAGTCCTTTCAACCCTCGCTCGACGGTGAAATCCACCAGCGCCTGAAGCTCGGCGCCCGAATCGGCAAATACGCGGGTCCCTTCGGCCCAAATGCGGTCCGCTGTGTAGCGCAGCACGAGGCCGTTGAAGCCTTCATCGGAGACCACGACGTTGCTCCCCCCGCCGATCGCGGCTACGGGAACTCCGGCGGACTCCGCGGCTCGGATCGCTTCAGCGAACGCTTCCGGATCTTTGGTTTCCGCCAGGACCGCCGCAGGACCGCCCAGGCCGAAACGGGTGTATTGCGCCAGCGGTACGTTGGCCGAGACTTGCAGGCCGGGGATAGCGGCGAGACACTGATAGATCTCGCCCGTGGTTGCGGGCATCGACTCAATTATAGGGGAGAGCTTGCCATGGCAGCCGGATTTCCCGGTTTTCCCAAGGAAGGCCTGAGCTTTCTGCGAAGCCTGAAGCGCAACAACAACCGCGAGTGGTTCCAGGCGCGCAAACACATCTACGAGGAGAGTCTGCGCAAACCGCTGGTGGCGCTCGTGGAAGCCCTGAACGCCGAGCTGGCCCGCTGGGCGCCCGCCTACGTCACCGATCCGGCCAAAGCGATCTACCGCTTCTACCGGGATACCCGCTTCAGCTCGGACAAGACGCCGTACAAGACCCACGTGGCCGCCATCTTCCTACCCCGGGGCCTGGAAAAGCACGGCTGCGGCAGCCTGTACTTCGAGATTGCGCCGGCCCATGCGGGTGTGGCTGCCGGCATCTACATGCCCGGCCCGGAGCAGTTATTGGCCGTGCGGCGGCACATTGCGGAGAATCACGAACGTCTCCGCAAGATTCTGGCCGGCAAGAAGCTCCGCAGCCTGTTTGGCGAGCTGTACGGCGACGCACTGACGCGGGTTCCCAAGGGCTTCCCTGCCGACCACCCCGCCGCCGAGTGGCTCAAGATGAAGCAGTGGTATCTGTGGACCGAGATGCCGCCCGCGCTGGCCGTCACTCCCAAGCTGTTCGGCGAGATCGTCCGGCGTTTCCGCGCGGCGCTGCCTCTGGCCGACTTCCTCAACGAGCCGCTGTGGGCGCTGCGCGAGCAAAGCAAGCGAGACCTGATCGCCTCCCTCTGGCGATGAAACGGAACTCCGGAAGGTCTTGGAGGCATTCGGGCGCCGTGGGCTTGCGTGGCCGCCGGGAGGGCCTTCTGCAAGGTTGAAGGCCCACAACAGGCAGGCGCAGCCAGCAGGCTGGCGCCTCGACAATAGCCGTGGAAGACCGCAAACGGTGCGAAAGAGAACCGCCTACCAGAAATGCGCCGCCAGGATGTTAGGAGGCCCAGGGCTGGTGCGGATGATGTCCGTCGAGATGACTATTTCCACGTTCTTGTGCTCCCAACCCTTGGGTCCGAGCGCATCCAACTTCTTAAGGTGTTCCTCTCTGGTGACGAACTCGGCCGCGGCCAGGGTTCCCCAACTCCAGATTCCGCCGATAATCACCGTGAACTGCTGGGTTTTGGGATCACGCAGCCTCGCCACAATGCCATAATCCCGGTTGAGCTGCAAAATCGGAGTTTTGAAATCCAGACTCCAGGCGTTGCTGGAAGGGTTCTGGCGGTCCACGATCCTTGCCCCGCCTGGCCAAGGCCCAAAGCCGAAACGCAGAGGTTCGGTGAGCCGCAAGGTCCACTCGTTGTTCAGCGCCCCGATCAGAACGAACGGCCCGGACTGTAGTTCCCTGAACGAGGTCAGGTGGGAGCGGTTTAAGATCCGGTACGACTTGCCGCTGCCTTGGAGAACTCCTACAAGTCCGGCCAGCGCCACCGCGTCCGAAACGTGCATGCGGCGCACGGGCAACCGCTCGAAGTCCAGCAGTGTCAAGGAGCTTAAGTCGGAAGGCTGCGGCGGCTGTGTTCCCCCGCCGAAACAAAGCGAGACCGGCTCGTTCGACGCCAGTATGGGAGACCAGAACCGCTCAAAGGCGCTGGGCGGGTTGAACAGTCTTGCTCCTGCCATAATGGCCAGAGCCAAGAGCAACAGAACCGCCGTCGCAAGGCTATACTTGCGGCGGCCGGCCATCAGCCGTTCCATGAAGCCTGGTTTGTCGCCTGCCGCCTCGACAGAGTGCTCCTCCGAACCTTCCACGGTCAAAGCCTTCGGAGGAAAGACGCGGAGTTCGGGCACATACGAGCCCGGGTGCAACTCGATGCGGACCTCCGGCGGCTCCTCGCACTCCTGATAGTATTGGGCAAGACGTCTCCGGACCTCGGCCGCCACGCTGCGGACCACGTGGTCTGTATTCGTGTCGTAGTCGGAAGGTCGGCCGAAAACATCCACCCCGATGATCCGTTCCTTCAGTTCCAAGCCCCCGTTTTCCATGGCTCTTTCTACCACGTACTTCAGGAAACTGGAGCAGCGCTTGCTGGACCGGAAGACGGAACTGGTCAGGATCCGTTCCAACTCACCCCTGACGGCACTCTGGTTGATCCCGCTCGGCGGCGCGTGGTTGCGGTCCGGCCTCACTGCTTCTGAGCCCGCGAGGCTCTTCATGGCCGACATCCCCCCTTGCGGAGGCCCATTGTATCACACCCGGCGAGATTCTTGTGATTCAGAGTCGTCCAAATGAAGATGATCCGGCAGGAGAGCGAAAGCGGAGCCCTGAAGGTTGATCAGCACCGCGGAGGGCTCGATCCTCTTGAGCCTGAATCAGATAGGGGTGTTTCCGGCCTGCCGGAGGCCCTTCGAAACGGGCGGGAGGCGGCCGAGATGCGGATCCAGGCGGAGTCCCGAGAGAAGGTGAGAACTCAGACGGACGAGCGAAGCTTGCCGCCGCGAGATTGAACCATTGGGGGACACGGACCGTCCGGGACCACCACCGGCCGCGCAAGACACCCCAGATCGCCTCGGGTGTTTCCAAATGTCTTGATTTCAAGTAAGTTATTGACCGCTACCAGAGGCGGCTTGTGGCCTGGTCTTTCCCTGTCCAGGACCGTCCGGGACTTTCCGAAACATCCTTGTCCCGCGTAGGCTTGAAGGGCAAACCGGGGTCAGGTCCACAGAAGCAAATGAGTTTTCGGTACGAGAACCTGATTCGAATTCTGAAAGGGAGGTTGTATGGAAAGCTCGTTACAACGAATGAGGCTAACGGTTTCAGTTCTTGTTGGCCTTTGTCTGGTGCTAAGTCTCAGCTTTGCGCAGGAGAGCAGGGCGATTTTGAGCGGCAGGGTCGTGGACCCGCAGGGGGCGGCCGTTCCCAATGCCAAGGTTGAGGCAAGAAATCTGGATACCAACGTGGTTGAAACAGCCACCACAAACGAGAGCGGGCTCTACACGCTGCCTCCGCTGAACCCAGGACGTTACTCCATCACCGTCACCGCGGCCGGGTTCAAGACGCGGGTGCAATCGGAGGTCGAATTGCGAGCCGCCGACCGGAGACAGATCGACTTTGGGCTGGAGCTTGGCGCTCTGACTGAAACCGTGACGGTGACCGGGGAAGCGCCTTTGGTGGATGCAGCCTCGGCCTCCCTGGGCACCACCATTAACAAACAGCTTGTTGCAAATCTTCCGGTCTTTGGACGCAATTCGTTCACCCTCCTGCGCTATGCCACCGGTGTCGTTTACGGATCGGGGAGGGCGAGCAGCGGCGAGCGGCCCTTTGACAACGGCGGCATGGACAACGTGACCATTAATGGAGGACCGGCGCGAGCCAACGAATACCTGATTGACGGTCTGCCCAACACCAATAACACCGACACCGGGCAGGGGGTATATCTCACC
>JAIMAR010000050.1 GCA_023511855.1 Bryobacteraceae bacterium | reverse complement strand
CGGTCCGGATAGGCGTCGGTGGTGACGATGCCCCGGTGTTGGGGCTTGAGCCGGGCGAAGTCGTTTTGATTGATGTCTAACTCCACTTCCAGATCGTTGAGATCGGCCAGGGAAACGACATATCCTTTGGCGCCCCGTTCGCCGACGAAGCTGGTAGTGACGAACTCGCCCTTTTCGACGGCCCGCTCCAGGATGGTGCCCGAGACCGGAGCGCGGATCACGGTGTTGGCGAGCTGCGTTTCATAGAAGCGCACCGCGCCGCGGGCCTGTTCCACCTGGCCGCGAGCCGAGGCGATCTGCTCGGGGCGGGGTCCGATCCGCACCAGCTCGTAGTTGCGCTCCAGGGACGCCACCCGCGCCTGCTGCGCGTTGTAGCGAGCCTCGGCGTCATCCAAAGCTTGCTGGGAAAATACCCCCTCGCGCACCAGGTTCCGGGTGCGTTCCAGGGTCACGCGGGCGTTTTCCAACTGGGCACGAGCCTCTTCGAGCGTGGCTTTCGCGGCTGCGATCTCCTCCGGCCGCGAGCCGTTCAACAGCTCTTGAAGCCTCGCCTCCAGGCTGGCCAAATGTCCCCGCGCCTGCTGCAACTGGGCCTGGTATTCATCATCTTCGAGGCGGACCAGAATTTCGCCTTGCTTAACCCGGTCGCCCTTGTCGACCCCGATCCAGGCCACCCGGCCCACCACTTTAGAGGCGACCTCGATCTTGCGCGCAGCGACAATGTAGCCCGAAGCGTTTAGCACCACTTCGGGTTCGGCGGCATCGGCTGCCCCAACCCGGACGGCAGGGGCCACCCGGACCTCGACCGGCGCAAACCACAGGCCATAGGCCAAGCGCGCCAGCGCCGCCAGCACAATCACCAGCGCCGCAGCGCCGATCCAGCGCCTCCGGCCCCTGCCCGGACGAGCAGCCGGGGCTGGGGACCGGTCAATGCGCAGCGATTTCAAATCTTCGGACATTCTTCTTAGTCTCCATCCCTATAGTCGAACGTTTCCCAAGGGCCGCCTTCCAAAAGCGCGTTGCCCTGGTCCGGCCTAAATTTCCCGGAGCGCGGTCAGGATCTCCTTGCGCGAGGCCATCCAAGCCGGCAGCAACCCGCCGGCGACGCCCACACAAGCCGCCAGCGCGAGGCCCGTCAGCGCGGTACGCCAGCCGATGTGAAACTCGAAGGCGATCTCACTGAAGGTGACAAAGTTGCCGATTCCCGTCGAGACGCCGTTCAAAGGCAGGGCCAACAGCAGGCCCAGCAATCCTCCGGTCAGGGAGAGGGCCACCGATTCCACCAGAAAGCTAGCCAGTACGCTGCCGCGCCCGAAACCCAGCACCCGCAGAGTGGCGATCTCGCGCGTCCGGCGGGCGACGGCCGCGTACATCGTGTTCATGGCGGCGAAGCTGCTGCCGATGGCCATGATGATGGCCACCATGGTCCCGATGTACTGCACGGGCGCGCCGGAGCTGGTCTGCGCGGCGTAGTAGTCCTTTTCGCGGATGGCGTCCGCATTCAAGCGGCGGTCCTCGTTCAGCGACTCGATGAGCGCCGGCACCGAGTCTTCATCGACGGCCTCGACCAGGGCGCTACTGAGCACCTCGAGACGGTTATTGTCGGCGCTGAGCAAATTCAGGTCGGCGAAGATCTCGCTGTTGTGAATGCCCCGGCCTGCGTCCATGACGCCGACGACTTCCCAGTCGGCTTTTCCTAAGTGAATGCTGCGGCCCAAGGCAGCCTCGGGGAAGCGGTGCGCGATCGAGGCTCCCACCACGACCTCGCGCTTGCCCGGCTCAAACCAGCGCCCGCTCAAAAGCTTCAGGCCTTCGCGCATCTCGATGCCGACCGGCGTCAGCCCGCGCAAGGTCACATTGATTCCCTCGGAGCTTTCGGCGCGCTCCAGGATCACCACGCTGACCATTTCCAGGGAGGCGCGCGGCTGGCCGCGCAGGTCCCGGGCGATCAACGGGTGTGCGCGCAGGTCCATGAACATCTGCCTTGTGAAGTTGCTGACCAGTTCCGAGTCGCTGCCTTTACGCAGCACCAGGACATGCTGCGGATCGCCGCTGGCCGCCAGAGCGAGACGCAGGCCATCGACCAGCGCCAGCACCGCCAGCAGCACCGCTACGGTCAGGCCGATGCCCAGCGCGGTCATCAGGGTGGTGGTCTTCCGCACCAGCAGGTTCCGCAGATTGTAAGCCAGAGGGATCTTCATGGTATCGCCTTAGCCTGCATGCCGGATCGACTCCACCACCGGAATTCGCGCCGCCGCAGTAGCCGGGATCCAGGCGCTGATGAGCCCGATCAAAGTGGCCAGAGCTATGGTCGCAACGGCGGCGGTTGGCCCCAGCGACAGCATGCGAATCTGCTGGAACACCAATGGGCCTGAACGGATGAGAGCGCAAGCGCCGGCGGCAAGCAAACAACCCAACAGACCGCCCGCGAGCGAGATCGCCAGCGCCTCTCCCAGGAGGATGCCCCGGACCTGGCCGGAAGTGAAGCCCAGCGTTTTGAGCACCCCAACCTCCTTGACCCGTTCCCGGACGCTCATGGCCATGGTGTTGGCTGCCACGAGCAACATGGTGAAGGTCACGGCGGCAAAGATGCTAAACAGGAAAGCCTTGACGTTTCCCAAAAACGCCAGAAAACTCAGCGAAAACGCCTGCTCGCTCTCGGTTCGGGTCTGCGCGGTGGAGTTCCGGAACATTTCGTCCACCGCCGCGGCGATGGCTGACACCAGCTCCGGGCTTTCGGCCAGGATTACGAACGTTCCGACTTGGCCCTGGCGTCCAGTCGGCAGTCCCTCCTCCAGATACTTCTGGTGGAAGTAGAGAGCCTCGCTGTTGATGGGGGCTTCGTAGATGCCGCGCACCGTCAACTCCAGGTCGACGGGGAAGATGTCACCCTTCAAGGTGATCCGGTCGCCGAGTTGAAAACCTAGCCGCTCAGCCAGCGGACGGCCGACGATGCAGGCGGTCCGCTCGGCGAGGAAGGCGCGCTTTTGGTCTTCGGGGATCGAAATCTCTCCGCGCACCACGAATAGCTTTTCGGGCTCCACGGCAAACCGCGCGAAAAAGTTGTTGGGATCGCGGCTGTCTTTGTAAACGCCGTTGAACCACTGGGAGATCATCACCGCACGCACGCCGGGAAGCTGGCGGATTTGATTCATGTAGGAAACCGGCAGGGGGACCGCGAGCGAGATGCGGTTGCGCACAATCAGGCGCAGGGCTTGCTCGGGCGGCGCCTCGGCCAGGTAAAAGGCTTTGTAGATGGCCATCAATACGCCCAGCAGGCTCAGCGATGCGCCGATGCTCAATACGGTGAGAATCGTCCTGCGCCGGTTTCTCAGCGTGTTTTTGAGAATGAGGGTGAAGTGCAACAACGAGCCGGCATCTCCTCTTCTATTTTAGATTCCACCCTGCCCGGCCGGATCCTTCCCTGAAGAAGTAATGCGGAGGGGCCGCCAGGGTCGCGGGGCGAGCTGCAACAGGGTCGGATCCGTCGAGAGACATACTCGCTGGGGAGGAGGTCTTGACCGGGGCTGAGGCCGGGACCGTGCCAAGGTATTCTTGGGATTCGAGGGTGCGACGGCGGGCCTTGCAGCCGTTGCGGCGCCCGGGTCCAGGCAGGTGAGTGTGAGTGGGAATCTCAGCGACGAGTTCTTCATGAAGATGGCCCTGGAATTGGCCCGGCAGGGAGAACAAGCAGGCGAAGTGCCGGTGGGGGCCATCGTGGTCTTGGGCGAGACGGTTCTGGGAAGGGGGTTCAACTCGCCCATCCGTCTTAACGATCCCACCGCGCACGCCGAGATCCTGGCGATTCGCGAAGCGGCCGCCGCGTTGGGCAACTACCGGCTCGAGGGCGCCACTCTGTACGTGACGCTGGAGCCGTGCGTGATGTGCGCCGGCGCCCTGGTGGCCGCCCGGATCGCCCGCCTTGTGTTCGGCTCGCGCGATTTGCGCTTCGGAGGCGTCCGCAGCAAGTTCCGCTTGGCGGACTCAGAGCTGCTCAACCACAGAGTTAAGATCACCGAAGGAGTGCTGGGAGACGAGTGCGCGCTGCTGCTCCAATCGTTTTTTGAGCAACGGCGTTGAGGCGCGTTGCCTCAAGCGGTCTTCAACAGCGGCGGGCGCAGCGCGGCACGGCGTTGCGTTTGCCGAAGCGCCGGTTTGGTCTCCGTCCGAATTTCCTCCGGCGGGCGCCGCGGACCGTGGAAATACTCATCCAAAGGATACAAAGCGTAAGGCTTGAGTTCACGGAAGGCGCGCCCCAGCTTCTGCTCGATCCGGTACACCATGTGGAAGAAGTTGCCGCGGTCCATGCCCAGGCGGCGAGTGCACAGCCTCCAGTCGGCGCCTAACAAGAAGTGGTATTTGAAAACCTTGTGCTCCAGCTCATTGAGAGTCCTTCGGCTGACCAGGCAAAAATCGGCAATATACTCCTCGTCCTTCCTGCCCCAGCAAACCCGGCTATCGCGGCCCGGGATGAACTCCAGAGTGGCGCGGCTGATGTGCTTCTCCTTCTCTACACAATAGCGAAACCGCGCGTAACAGGCGCGAAAAATGGCCCGCAAAACGCAATTGCAGGGGCCGATGCCGATCTTCGGGCCCGTCCTTAAGCCCAGACCGTGACAGCGTGCGCATTTCTGCATTGCCAAAGCGATTGTGTCTGATCGAGTCCACTCCATAGCGTTCCTCTAATGGCCTCCCGGCTGCGCCGAACGCCTGCCCCAGGAGGCAGACTCCCAATGTAGCCGGGGGAGGAGAATTGTCAATAGTGCGAGACAAAAAAGTTGAAGCCGACTGGGGGGCTGGGCTATGGGCGGGCCAAGTGATTGGAGGCCAATGTGTTAGGGGACTAGAGGTATTTCGTTCCGGGGTATTCCTTCTAGGCTCCTCCACAGAAATGTCCTAGATCCTATGTCCTATTTCCCGCGGCTATATATAGTAGTTCTAGAACGTATGTACCTATCAGAATTAGCGACCGCTCTCACCGAGCGGCTACGAAGCCGCGTTGCCAACGGCGAGATCAGCGAAAGGCGTCTGGCCCGATTGACCCAACTTTCGCAACCGCACATTCACAACGTGTTGAAGGGCAAGAAGGCCCTCAGCTTACAAGCCTGCGACCGGATCATGGTCCGATTGGGCATGACGGTTTACGATCTGGTGTCGTTTCCTGACGGGGTCTGCGCAGGATGCCCACAGCGCAAGTCCACGGTGGAAGTTCCGCTGCTTCAAGGGAGTCTTGGGCCGGGACTGCCTCTGCCGAGGGTTCCGGATCCGTTGCAGAGCTTTCCGTTCCGGGCTTCTTTTATCGCCACATTGGAGGGCGCCGCTGTGGTGCGTCTGGCTGAGGATCCGAGGATGGCCGACATCTTTCGGCCCAATGACCTGGTTCTGCTGGATCAGTCGCGTCATCGCCGCCGGCAATTGGAGAGCGGCGGCTATTATGTGATCAATCGCCGGGGGGAAGGAATCGTGCGTCGTTTGTGGGCGGGGCCGGGCAGGGGAGAGTTGCTGGTAGGAGACCAGACGGGGATTGTGGAGACCGTCCGGGTGTGGCCGGCCACGGGCGAGCACATGTTGGATATTGTGCGGGCGCGGGTGGTATGGGTGGGCCGCTACTTGCTGGCGGGATGAGCCGCTCCGCGGAGGGCGATTTGGCGGTAGACCTCTAAGACCTCCCGGGCCGTCTGTTCCCAGCTAAACTTCCGGATTTGCCGGAACCCCTTCTGAATCAATTCCGATCGGAGCTGCGGGTTGGTAAGGACCTCGCGGATGCCTCGTGCAATCTCGAACACGTTCTCCGGGTTGACGAGCAGCGCCGCGTCTCCGACCACCTCCGGCAGGGAGCTAACGTTTGAGGTGACGACGGGGGTTCCGCACGCCATAGCTTCCAAAGGCGGCAAACCAAAGCCTTCGTACAGCGAAGGGAAGACAAACGCCGAAGCCGTGGCGTAGAAGACACGCAGCGTGTTGAACGGCACGAAGCCCAAGAAGCGCACGGCATCTTCCATGCGGGTTTGAATCACGGTTCTGCGGACTGCCGGATGCCGACTGATCTCGTCGCCGATGATGATCAGGCGCAAATCGCTGAGCTCGGGGTGGCTTTCCAGTTCGCCCCGCAGCACGGCGAAAGCTTCGACCAAGCGCGGGATGTTCTTCTGCGGGCGGATGGTGCCAACGTAGAGGATGAAGGGGCGGCGGATTTGGTAGCGCTCGAGAGTTTCTTCCAACAAATCAGACGGCAAACCCCCGGCAACATCCAGAAAGCGCGGGTCCGGAGCGTTGTAAATCCGGCAGACTTTTTCGCCGCGGATGCCGAACAGATCGTCGATATCCCGCAGGGTGGCGTTCGACACCGCAATGACACGCTCGGCGCGTTCCAGGCCGCGGCGGAACTGGTAGCGGCGGAAGCGCCGCTTTTCGGCGCGGCCGTCGTCGAACAGCAGGCTGCTCATGTCATGTACGGTGACCACATAAGGCTTGGGCATGAACAGCGGGACGACGTTCAAGGGGATGTGGTAGACATCGGCCCAAAAGCGGCGGAGGAACAGCGGGAAGGCGATGTGTTCGGTCAGCCGGGTGTCAGATCCCTCATAGATGACGATCTCGAAGTTGGGCGGCAGCTCCGGCAGTTCGTGTTCATCGGCGGCGTGGCTGATCAGGAAGTAGCGGCTGTCCGGATCGAGGCTGCCCAGGGCTCGGACCAGATTGCGGATGTAGGTTCCGATTCCGAAATCCCGGATGCGGCGCGTATCAATGACGATGCGAGGGGTCATTCATCCCGTGGCGATGGAAGCGCGCTTCCAGGGATAAAGGGGGAAGCGTTCGGTCAGGGATTGCACGCGGCGGCGGACGGCGGCGATGGCCTCCTCCGAACCAAGGTGCTGGAGAATCTCCGCTACGCAGGAGGCCACCTCCCGCATCTCCGCTTCGCCGAATCCGCGGGTGGTGACGGCGGGAGATCCCAGCCGGATGCCGCTTGGATTCAGCGGCGGATTCGGGTCGAACGGGATGGTGTTCTTGTTTACGGTAATGTAGGCCTTGTCCAGGGCGGTTTCGGCCTCCCGGCCGCGCATGCCCTTGGCGAAGACATCCACGAGAAGCAGATGGGTGTCGGTCCCGCCCGAGACCACGCGGAATCCGGCCTCGGCCATGCCCTCGGCCAAAACGCGCGCATTGGCGAGCACCTGGCGCTGGTAGGCGACGAATTCCGGCGTCATCGCTTCGGCAAAACAGACCGCCTTGGCCGCGATGACGTGCACCAGAGGCCCGCCCTGAATGCCGGGGAAGACGCTTTTGTCGATGGCGGGCCCGAACTTCTCCTTGGCCAGGATGATGCCGGAGCGCGGGCCGCGGAGGGTCTTGTGGGTGGTGGAAGTGACGATATCAGCGTATTCGCACGGATTCGGGTGCAAACCCGCCGCCACCAGCCCGGCAAAATGCGCCATGTCCACCAGCAACACCGCGCCGACCGAGTCGGCGATCTGGCGGAAGCGCGCGAAGTCGATGATGCGGGGATAGGCGCTGCCGCCTGCGATAATCAGCTTCGGCTTGTGTTCCTCGGCCAGGCGCGCCAGCTCGTCGTAGTCGATGATCTCGTCGTCGCGCCGCACGCCGTAGGGGATCACCTTGTAGGTTTTGCCGGAGAAGTTGAGATGGTGGCCGTGGGTGAGGTGGCCGCCGTGGGAGAGGTTCATTCCAAGGATGGTGTCTCCCGGCTGCAAGACCGCGGCATAGGCGGCTTGATTGGCCTGAGAACCCGCGTGGGGCTGCACGTTGGCGTACTCGGCCCGGAACAGTTGCTTGGCGCGTTCGCGAGCCAGGTTCTCCAACTCGTCGACAAACTCGCAGCCGCCATAGTAGCGCTTGCCGGGATAGCCCTCGGCATACTTGTTGGTGCAAATGCTCCCGGTGGCCTCCAGCACCGCCTCCGAAGTAAAGTTCTCGCTAGCGATCAACTCCAGCCGGGAGTTCTGGCGTTCCAATTCCGCCTGAATGGCACGGTACACGGCCGGATCGACCTCGGCCAGGGGCCGGGACATCCTCTCATTCAGCGTCATTCTTCTTTGCCTTCCGTTTCTGGACGCGGGCAGCAGCCGCGCTCCAGCGCCTCAATCTTCCCCGTGCGCCGGGCGTGGCGGCCGCCCTCGAATGGCGTGCTGAGGAAGACCTCCGCCAGCCGCTCCGGGGCCTCGCGCACGGTCCGCGCCCCGATGGTCAAGATGTTGGCGTCATTGTGCCTACGCGACATCTCCGCCTCCAATGCGGTGCCGGCCAGCGCGGCGCGAACGCCGGAGACCTTGTTCGCGGCGATAGACATCCCGATCCCGGTGGTGCAGACCAGAATGCCGCGCTCGGCCGTCCCGCCTGCCACATCCCGGGCCACGGCGGCGGCAAAATCCGGATAGTCGCAGGACTCGGGGCTATGGGTGCCGCGGTCGAGGACCTCATGGCCGGTCCGGCGGAGGTATTCAGCGATCTGGTTCTTCAGGTCGTAGCCGGCATGGTCGGCGCCGATGGAGATGCGCATTGGGTACATTCTAAATTCTAACATGCTAGAATGGCATCTTCGTCCGCATTTCCCTTCAGGTTGATCCATGCAGTGGAGCCGACTTTTTATTCCGACCCTGCGGGAAGATCCCGCCGAGGCTGAAGTCCCCAGCCATCGTTTGCTGCTCCGGGCCGGCTACATCCGGCAGCTCGCCGCCGGAATTTACAGCTACCTCTTTTTGGCCCAGCGTTCGTTGCTCAAGATCATTCGGATTGTGCGCGAGGAGATGGACGCCATTGGGGGGCAAGAGATGTTGTTGCCCGCCCTGCATCCGGCCGAGATATGGAGGGAATCGGGCCGCTGGGAGGTGATGGGCGACAACATGTTCCGTCTCAAAGACCGCTGGCAACACGATTTGTGCCTGGGCATGACGCACGAGGAGGTCATGACGGCGGTCGCGCGGGGAGAGCTCCGCAGTTACAAGCAGCTGCCGCAGATCTGGTATCAGATCCAAACCAAGTTCCGCGACGAGCCGCGGCCGAAATCCGGCCTGCTGCGGGTGCGGCAGTTTCTGATGAAAGATTCCTACAGCTTCGACCTCGACGCGGCCGGCTTAGATGCAGCCTACGAGAAGCACTATCAGGCCTATTGCCGCATCTTCGACCGCTGCGGGCTGAAATACACCGCGGTGGAGGCTCACTCGGGCGCAATGGGCGGCAGCCAGTCGCATGAGTTCATGGTGGCCACCGAAGCCGGCGAGGATTACGTGGTGAGCTGTCCGGCCTGCGGTTATGCGGCGAACCTGGAGAAGGCCGAAACCGTGGCTTCCCCGCCGTTGGCGCCTGATCCGGAGGGGGATCTGGCCCCGGAGAAGTTCCATACCCCGGGCCGGAAGACCATCGCCGAAGTGGCGGACTTCACCGGTTTGCCGGAAACCTCCCAAATGAAGAGCCTGGTGATGGTGGCCGATGGAACCCTCATGCTGGTCCTCGTGCGCGGGGACCATGCTCTCAGCGAGACCAAATTCGCGGGAATCACCGGGGCCTCCGAGATCCGGCCCGCCCATCCCGATGAAATCCGCGCCACCTTCGGCGCCGATGCCGGCTCGCTTGGGCCGGTGGGGCTGCGCGGCATCCGGATTTTGGCTGATTTGGCGCTCAAGGGGCGGCGCAATATGATCGCGGGGGCCAACGAAGACGACTATCACTTGAGGCACGTCACCCCGGGCGAGGATTTCACGCCGGAGTACCACGATCTGCGGCAGGCCGCCCCCGGGGACGCGTGCATCCGCTGCGGCCGGCCTGTGCGGCTCGACAAGAGCGTCGAGATCGGGCACATCTTCAAACTCGGCTACAAGTACTCCGAGAGCATGGGGCTGCGCGTCCTCAATGCGGATGGTAAGGAGGTCACGCCCATCATGGGCTCTTACGGCATCGGCATCGAGCGCATCCTATGCGCGGCCGTGGAGAGCTATCACGATCAAGACGGTATGGCGCTGCCGGCGTCCATCGCGCCGTTTGAGGTGATTATCACCCCCGTTAACACTGCCGAGCCGGTGCACATGGACGCGGCCGCCCGGCTCTACCAGGCATGCCGATCGCTCGGCATCGACGTTCTACTCGACGACCGCGACGAACGCCCGGGGGTGAAGTTCAAGGACGCGGATCTGATCGGCGTACCGTACCGCATTACCGCAGGAAAGAAGCTGGCTCAGGGCAAAGTCGAAATTTACGACCGCCGCACGCGGGCGGTGACCGAGGTCAGCGTGGAGGAGGCGCCACAGCGCCTGCACGAGTTGTTGACCGCGGCGCGCGGCCAACCCGTTTCGGCCTTCTGAGCTTGGCTCGGTCCGCGCCGAAGGGCCGTCTTGCGGAGCCCTGGGAGCCGGAGCGGGCCGAAGCCGTCCCGCGAGCCAACTTGGGCCCGGCGCGCCGCCCGGAGATCAAAGCAGCTCGTTGAGCTTGCGCAGCACGGCGAAGGCGTCTGCCACGTAAAGCACATCGGCCTTGCCCTGAGCCCAGCCGCAGTTCGGATCCAGGTTCACGGCGCGGCGTTCGTGGATGAACCGCCAGCCGACCACGTGGGGCTCCTCTCCGTGGCAGCAGGTCGCAAGGCCCTTGGGGTGACGCGGCGTGGCGCCGGTCTGGCCGACCTGGTTGAGGTGGCTGAGGAAGGGCAGCACGGCCTGCCCCTCGCCGCTCAGATCCACCAGCGACTTGCTGCTTCCCAACGAAGCCTGGGTCTTGCGCAAGAAGGTAAGAATCAGATCCGCGGCTTCCTCGACGTGGACCTTGCCGTCAGCCTGTTTCTTGGTCCAGCCCGCGCCGGCCACGAACAACAGCTTGGCGTCGGGGCGGATGGTCTGTTCCCCCGCCTGAGGCGAGCGGAATTCGAGGAATCGGGTGCGGGACTCGGCGGGAGCGGCGACGGGCTCCAGCGCCGCCTGCGCCGGCTCGCCAACCCAGGGATCGAAGCAGCCGGGATCCACCAGCAGGAACCAAGGCCGGTGCGAGCGCGCCAGCAGCGCTTCCATGCGCTGGCGGTAGTACCAGCGCGAAACCGTGACCCGGCCTTCAGGGACCGCGATGCCGGTGATGTGAGTGTCGGTTCGTCCGCCCAACCGCTGCGCCACTCCACCCAGGCAGCGGGCCCAGCGCGAGGTCGAAGGCGCCACAATGAGCGTCGCTCCTGCGGCACGGACCAGCGCTTCGGCTGCCGCGGCGTCGGTGGAGTACCGCGGCACGGCAAACTCCGCCCCGCAGACTCCCAGGAAGCGGGCTGCGCCACAAGATCCGATCTGGTTGGCGGCTGGAGCAGGATCCTCTCCCGCAAGCCCGACGGCCAGCGTTGCCTCAGCCACCTGCCTGGCCAAGAACCGGGCGGCGGACAAGGCCTCTAGCGCGGGTTTGGCCAGCGATCCGTCTTGTTCAGTGTGTGCAAGGAAAAGAATGGTCTCCATGGCCAATCTCCGGTTCTAGTCGCCTCGAATCCAGGCTGCAATTTCCTCGGCAACTTGCTCGGCAGCCAGGTCTTTGACGATGCGCGTCTCGCGGCGCTGGCTGGGGACGCTGACGGCAGAGAAGGTCAGCCCTTCGCCAATCAGTTTCGCGGCTTTGGCGCGCTGCAAAGCCGGCATTAGGGTGCGCATATTGTCCATGCCGATCTTGGGATTGTTGGGAGGCTCCGGCAGGTTTCCGGTGGCCCAGCCTAACAAGGCAGGCAGCCCCTGGCATACGGACACCTGATGCTGGCCGCCTTCGACCCGCTCCAGAATCCGAAGCGATTCGTCCTCGCCGATGCTCAGCTCATCGACGCCCTGGAACTGCTCGGTGATGCCCAGCCGTTCGCCGACCATCTGCATGGTGGTCCCCGCGCCGCGTGAGGCCGACTCCCAGCCGCCAAAGACGAGCAGGCGGCTGCGGTCCAGACCGGGGATGGCTTCGATGGCTCCGGCCAAGGCGGCTGCCACTTCATAGGAATCGGTAAAGCCGCTGGCGGGACCGTCGACCGCGACCAGCTCGAAGGGTACTTTTTGGGCGACACTCATCATGACCTGCTGTAACTTTGCCTTGGGCGCAAGGCTGACCAGCCAGACCTTGCTGCCCTGAGCTTGTTTGGCCAAATGAGCGGCCTCGTACAGGGCGTGCGCCGCCCACGGGTCGAGCACCGCGGGCAACATCATTTCGTTCTTGAGCGCGGGCCCGGTTGGGGAGGTGACGGGCTCGAGAGTCTGTAAAGGATCGGGGACGATGCCCCCGCAGACAACGATGTGGTACACAGGCATTTCGGTTCCGTATGCAAAGCGGAGTCAGGTTCTTGGCCGCTCCGGCTGGAATGAAAGAAAGCCGCTCACGTTCTCCCACAACAGCCGCGGAAACGGCTTGTCCAAATAGGACCGTATGGAGACGTAGCACTGATCGCACGTATTGTTCGCTGTGAACTCCTCGATCATCTGCTGCCGTTGATCGAGCGGATAGCGCTGGAACTGCATGGAGCAGGGCTGTAGCTCGCCGCGCGCCGTGACCACCAGGAAGCGCAGGCCGGCCTTGCAGCCGGGCCTGCCGCCTTTCGCGAAGTATTCGCGGGTGGCCTCGAGGGTTGTGGGCGAGTTCACGATCCAGTTGCTGGGGTCGCGGCGGGCTTCCACGCGGTCCAGCTCGCGGTTCAACGTCTCAATCTGCTCCGGGGCATTGAGGAAATAGTCTTTGCAGCCGGTGCGGCGCGGCGAATAGGCGCTGTAGCACATGTTGACGCCCCACTGGCGCGCCTTGTCGGCCATGGCGTTGATCTCGCCCACGTTTTCGCTGCTGATGCAGGAGTTGAGCACGATGTCGTCGTATCCGTACCGGGCGCAGCGTGGAATCAGCTCGCTCAGATGGCTGTAAAGGCCAGGATATCCGCGGAAGACGTCATGCCGCTCGTCGGGGAAGTCCAGGCTTACGGAGAATTGATCCACCCCCGCCTCGTGCAGCTCCAGATACAGCTCCTCGGTCATCTGTGACCAGTTGGAAACCAGAATCGTGTAGGGCAGCCGGCCGTCGTACTTGATATTGCGGACGATCTCGGCCACGTCTTTGCGCAGCAGAGGCTCGCCACCGGAAACCTGCACCACGCAGGGACGCAGCTCCTCCACGTAACGGCGATAGGCGGTGGGGGGCATCAGATGAGAATCGTCGCGGGGCCCGCCGTGATCGCAATGCTTGCAGTAACAGGTGCAGCTATCGGTGACCTCGAAGGAGACCACGAGGGGACGGCGGGCGATCCAGTTTAGGGATCCCCGCCCGATGATCCGCAACGAGGAAATGAATGGGACTTTACGCATTCTGTATTAGCAGAGCCCGCTCCCCCCTGATCCTACCAACGAGACCTTTTTATCCGCAACGCCAAGCCATCCACCGGCCGATTTCGCCTGCTGGGCGGCGCTAATTCTCCGTTGAATGGAGTCCGCCGGCCCCGGCCCGGAACTCCACGTTGGTCTTCTCCGGGTTATCCGGCAGCGTCTGGACGCAGTTCCAGACGCAGGCCCCGCAGTGGACGCATTTTTCGCGGTCGAAGACGGGCAGGCCGTTCTCGCCGGGACGGATGGCCTCCCCAGAACAAATCTCAATGCAGAGCTTTGTGCCGCAGCTCTCACAGAGGTGGGGATAGAGGAACACGACATGATCCGCGTATCCTTCCGGCGCTTGCACCTTGCCACCGACCAGGAGCGCATCTTGATGGGAGACCAAGAGCTTGCCGTCCAATTGGATCCGCGGCCAGCCGGCGCGCTCCATCAGCGCATCGTGCAGGGATGAGCCCTTCTGCTGAGCCTCCTGACGGATTTGGGCGATTTCGCCCGCCGAAATCTTATTGCGGTAGTATTCCTCATGGGAGACCACATGCTTGTGTGGAGGTAGAGGCTCTCCAGGGGCGGTGAGGATGCCCTTGGTCGCTCCAGCCAGAGCCATTCCGATCATCCCTGTCAAGAATCCCCGATGGAATCCGACCCTGGCCCGCTCGGCGATCCGGCCTTCCTTCTCGACCCAGCTCGCCTTTCTACGACTTACATAGAACTTTTCAAGATTCTCCTTGCTGAAAGCTTCGTTTCTGTCAAGAATCTCGATGGCGCCTTCCGCAAGGAGGACGCCGGTCACCCAAGCTTCATCCACGCCGGAGCCAGTGAGCACGTTGGTGCTACCCGAGCCTTCCCCTATGCGGGCGCAGCCGTCCAGGACGAGGTAGGGCTGTCCGAGGCGTCCGGATTCGGACAACGATTTGGCGCCCCAGCTCCTTAAAGTTCCCCCCTTCAAGTACCGCCAAAAATAAGGATGCTGAATGAAATGTTGCAGATAGCGGTAGGATGTCCGGACCGGATTGACAAACCAGGAGGGGACAAAGATTCCCGCTGAGGCGACCCCGCCAGGATGGACATAGAGGAAGCCGAAGATCTCCGGCTCCGGAAAGCCAAACGTGTGATACACAGTGCCGGGTTCCAGCGGACAATCCGGTGGAAGGTCGATAACCATCTTCATTCCGACGGCCCAATCCCGCTCGTGGTGGCCAGGGGGCATGCCAAAATGCTCGTTAAGCTGGCGTCCGACCGGGCCGAAGGGTCCATCTCCTACTACCGTAAGAGAAGCTCTGATGTCCATTCCGGGCATATAGCCGGGCTGGGGGTTGCCAGCCCGGTCAGTGCCCTGCTCCGCTAAGCGCACGCCCACGACGCGCCGGCCTTCCATGAGAGGCGAGGCGACGGGCATGGAGGGCCAGATTTGCACCGCTCCGGTTAAGAGCACCTGCTCGCTGACCCACTGGAGGAACTGGCCCAGGGAGAGCACCAGTCCACCTTCTTTGTGAAGGAACTCCGGCGTGAAGGGGAGCTCCATGGCGTGGTGCTCGACAGGCAGGAAGGCGGAGGAGAGCCGGATCAGCCGGTCGGCGACGCGGAGCGAAGACGGCCGGCGGCTGGCCCCGATGGGGTCGAGCAGGTATAGGACTTTCTCCTGCCGCACTGGGGCGGCCATGGGGATTTGGGCCGGGTCGAGATCGGGGAAACTGGCCCGGATGCCGCGCGCCTTGGTGACGACCCCGGAGACGCCGAAAGCGAGGCCGTCGGCACGTTCATAACAGATCACCTGGAGGGGAAGTCCTGGGGCGACGCGGCTCTCGAAGCGGGGAGATCCGTCCGGCCCGAGCAACTCACGCGACAGGGTGGTTAAGAAACCGGCCGTTGCCGGGCCGAAGCCGACGCAGACGATGTCGGTCACCAGGGACTGGCGCTCAATCTCCGGGGTGCTCATGCGGGGTAATCCAGCGCTTCGGGGATCATGACCTTGGTGAGCGCGTCAGCGGCCCGGTCCTTGGCGAGCTGGGCGCCGGTCAGGCAGCCGTCCAGGCGGGAGCGCAGGCGTACGAACTGCTCATAACCTTCGAAGCGGACGCAGGGCCCGGCCTTGAAGGGGTGGGAACCGTCATCCGCCAGCGTATCTGTGGCGGTGCTGGTCAAGCCGGGAATGATTCCCTCCAGAGCTACAAGTTCGCCCTCACGGTAGCAGATGTCCGGGTTCCCCTCGTCCCACGCGGGATGGCGGCGGTAGCCGAAGACCAGCTCGGCGGTGATCCGCCCGACCTCGCCCGCCGCTCGGGCGCACTGCACATGGCACAAATCGGTATAGAAAGCCAGCAGACCGGGCAGCCCCTCAGCCACAACCGGGTGGGCAGGGCCTTTCTCGGCCAGCTCCAAGACGTCGAGGATGAAGTACCGCGCGGCCAGCAGCCAGCAGAGGGCGTCGGCCAAAGGGAAGGTGACTCCCTGGCGGGAGCTCTGATATAGTTTGACCCCGTCTGCGTCAGTGGCTTTTTGAAGGTGGTTCAAAGTCCACAGCCACAGGTGCATGGCGGTGGCCAGCGTGCAAGCGCCGGTGCCGGGATGGCGGCTGCCGATCTCGCGCATCTCAGCAATCCAGCGGTGGAACTGCGCCAGGAAAAGCTCATTGGTCATGGTGACCGACAACTGGCGCCGCTGGACCGCCTCCGGTCCTTCGTAGGTGGCTTCCAGTTGCGCGTCCATCCACTTGTGGCCCAGGAAACCGGGGCAGTCCTCGGTGATGCCGTAGCCGCCCATCAGGCTGACGGCTTCGCGCATCATGTTGGCGCCGTGGCCCGTGTTCCAGAGCTTGCAAGCCGGGCAGAGCACGTTGGCCAGCGAGTCCAGTAAGACAAACCGCACCATGGGGTCATCGCAGTTGGCGCCGGTTTGCAGGCAGTCCAGCGCCTCCTTCTGGTAGCGGCGCATGGCCTTTAGGGCAGCGGTTCCACGCCCGACGTTGTCCCGGGCGAAGATCTCTTCCTTCTGCCGCTCCAGCGGATCCAGTTCATCGAACAGGCGCGCGGCGGCGAAGCCGAGCGAGGCGCTGGCTTCCCCGGTGGCCCAGACGTCGACCAGGCGATGAAGCACGTCCTCCTTCATCTGCAATCCCAGCTCATAGCGGGGCGTTCCGGGCGTAGCGGTTTCGCCGCCGCGGAAGCGCCCGCGGTGATAGCGGATGACAGGCTCGACCGCGGAAAGCAGCTTGGCCGAGGTCATCAATCCGACCGTCACGCGGGTGCGGCGGAAAACGGCCTCGATAACCTCCCCATGACTGTAGCGGGGGATGATCACGCCATCCTTTACGGTATAGCCGCCGATAATGCGGCTGGCGGGGACCTTGAGGCTGAAGGCCGGGTCGCGGGTGGAAGAAAGCTGATGGACCAACTTGCGGGCGGGCGCGCCGCGGTCGAAGCTGCCGGGATCGGTCTCCTCGAGGATAATCATGCAGCTTCCCTTGATTCGGGGGTCGGCCGAGTCGACGGCGGCGGTGACGAAGTTGGCGAAGGCCATATTGGTGATGAAACGGCCTCGTTTGTCGACCTGGAGGATTGGCTCCTGTCCTTCCTGCCATTCGGCAACGCGCACTTTGCCGCCTAGAAGGCCGGTTTCGACGCCGACGTAGGGGATCGGTTCGGTGAGGGCGAATGCGCCTCGCCAGATCTGGCGATCCTCCCCCGGGGCCGGCGGAGCGCAGCGGCGGAAGTAGGTATCGCGCTGCTCGGGCGTGCCGCGCTCGTGAATCGGGGCCAGGGCTAGGCAGTTGGCCAGGCTGCTGGTAGCCGCGCCGGCATCGACCCAGGCCAGCTCAAAGGCGACCAGGGCGAGCGCCAGGTTCTTGGGTCCCTGAATAAACCCGCCGTGTTCGGGGTCGAGGAAGACGGCGGTAATGCCGGCCTCATCGAAGGCTTTCAGCAGGCTGGCCTTTTCTTGGGTCCATTCATGGGTATTGCGAGCGCCGCCCGCGACCAGACGTGCGACGGGTCCGCGGGCCACCGCCCGGGTGGACTGAACAACCATCTGAAGGTCGAAGCGGTCCGCGAAACGCCACATGATTTGGCGCACGTCGTCGCCAGGCAGCGTTCGCAGGGTCTCGCTGTGGGCTTTTGCAACGCTGGAAGACATTGAATTGATGATCCTTTCCCAACTAGAAATGCCGCCCAATGATAATGCCGGAAGATATGCAACTGAGTTGCCAATGCCGGTTTTAAGTCCGGGCGTCTTTCCATAAGCGATTGACAGGAAGGAAGATGGCGTAGACGGACAGGGCTGCGGCGGCCATCAGAACCAGAAAGGTGCGAGGTGCAGAGGTGAGCGGTTTCACCCTATGACGCTCCGGGATCAACGGATCGAGAGCGGCTGCAAGACAGAAGCCAGCTTGGGCGGCCAAGGCGGCGTGGCTCCAAGGGGAGGGCAGTCCAAAGCTGGAGGCAGCCATCGCCAGCAAGGCCCATGGGAGTAGCTGGCGGGCCAGCTTGTGGGAGGCGAAGTGGAACCACATGCGGTTGGATGGTCCCAGAAGGGCGGGGAGAAGACGCATGATCTGATAGACGCCGGCCAGCGTGCGGACCTTGCGGCGAAATTCGGTGCGAAGCGAGGCAGGGACGTCGTAGGCGCGGGCTGAATCCTCCAACACAATCCGGCAGCCGTGCAGGAAGGCGTGCAGCGGTAGGTACATATCGTCGTTGATGGTTCCGGGCGGCAGAGACCGGGCCACTTGCCGCCGCATAGCGTAGATGCAGCCGGTGGCGCCAAGCACCGAATCGACAGCGCTCTGCCGCCTGCGGATCCACTTTTCGTAGCGCCAGTACAGCCCGGTGTCGGCCTCTTGGCGGGTCTGGCCTTCGAGGATGATCAGCTCTCCGGTGGCGGCGCCGACCTCGGGATCCGCGAAGCACTCCACCAGGCGGGCCAAGGCGTGGCGGTCGAGCGGCTGGCGAACGTCGGTGAAGAAGAGGATTTCGCCCGTGGCGCGCTCCAGGCCGGCGTTGAGGGCGGCGGCTTTGCCGGAGTGCGGGATGCGGATGAGTTGAATTCCGGAGGGCTCAAACTCGCTGGCGATTGTTTCGGTGCGGTCTGTGGAGCCGTCCGAGATGACCAAGATCTGAAGCAGCTCGGGGGGATAGTCGAGCGCGAGGATGGATTCGAGCTTGGAGCGCAACCAGGCTTCCCCGTTGTAGACGGGCAACAGGATCGAGACGGTGGGCCGGATGGGCGCCCGGGTGAAGGACCTCGGGCGAATTCTGGCGAGCGCCGCCAGCAGCAGCGGGTAGCCGGCGAGGGTGTAGAGAACGAAGGCGGCGGCGAAACAAAAGGTTACTCCGAACATCGCTTAAGGTGCCTCGGGCAGTGCCGGGCGGGCCACGGGAGCAATAGTACCACTGGCTGACAGAATCAGGAGGCGGGTACCAGCGAGTGACCGTAGAGTTTCTCTTCGTACCAGGCCCAGTTCCAGTCGGTGGCGAGACCGGCCTCGGCGAGCTTGCGGCTGTAGACCGGCGCATCGTAGCTGCCGCTGGGGAACTGATAGCCGGGATTGTGCAACGTGTAGCCGCCAGGGATGGTGGTGCAGTTGAAGGTGAACAGGCAGCCGCCGCCGCGTGCCAGTTGCACGCACATTTCAAAGCTCTCCCGGGTGCTCACAAAGGGCCGCACCTCAGGGAAAAGCAGGTTGTGCAACGCTACTGTCGCGAGAAACTCCTGGTTAGACGGCAGAAACGGCGTGCTATGGACTAAAGCGCCGGGGGCCGGTTTCAGCCGCGGGATGCCCAGGATGGTGGCGGAGTGGCCGCAGTGTTGACGCAGCCAAGCTTCGTGGCGGATGAGCATGGCCCAGTCGCGCTTCCAGGGGCTGAGACCCGTGAGAACCCCGATGCCGATATCCCGCAAGCCGGCCGCGAGCATGCGCTCGTAGGCCTCCAGCCGGTACTCGAAACTCGCCTTGGGGCCGCGCCCGGGGTGCAGTTGTTGATAGCGCGTCCGGTCGTAGGTCTCTTGCCAGAGCACGGAGAAAGACAGGCCTGCGTCCAACAGGCTGCGGTACTCGTGTTCCTCTAGAGCCTGGGCGCTGAGTCCGACCGCGCCGCCCCCGCTGCGCTCGAGCAGGTTCCGAACCAGCTCCACTTGGCGGCACATCGCCGCGCCGCGCATGGCCGGATCGGAGGCGTAGACCAGCTCCAGGCAATGGAAGCCCTTCTCCTGGATGAGAAACTGTGCTTCTTGGCGGAGCTCCTCATCGTTCAGGCGGAGGCGCCGGACGGCGGCGCCTTGGTTGCCCGAACGGTAGTTGCAGTACAGGCAGTCTTCGTTGCAGATGCTGGAGACGTACACGGGCACTACTGCTTGGACGGTGCGGTGAAACAGAGCAGCCTTTACCTGCTCGCTTCGCGCCAGTAGGATGGAGTCCAGTTCGCCGCCCGTGCCGAAGCCGGGAGCAAACAGCAGCCGGGCGAGGGCAAGATCGCCGGGGGGCGATTCTTGGGCCAGCCGCAAAGCCTCGTCCTCGCTGAAAGGCTCAGGGGCGCCTGTCGCCAGCCAGTGTTGGTTGTAATCGCGCGAAAACATATTAGGGACGGTAGGCGGCGGCGGATGTCTCCGTCTCCCAGATTTTCACCGCAGCCAGCCGCGCCGGAGGGGGGACTTGGGGAGCGATCTCGTCGTAGAAATACTTCGCCATGTTTTCCGCGGTGGGGTTGACTTGGTCAAACGGCGAGATTTCGTTAAGAAACTGATGATCCAGGCGCTCGATGGCGGCGTGGAGGATCCGTTTGAGGTCGACGAAATCCATGAGCAGGCCCGCCGAGTCCAGTTGCGAGCTTTCCACGAGAAGTTGGACGCGATAGTTGTGTCCGTGGATGCGCTCGCATTTGCCGCGGTAGCCCCGCAGGGCGTGGCCGGCAGCGAAGGTTTCCTCAACCGAGATCTCGAACATGGAACGAAGAAAACCGCGAGGGGTTTCTGTATTCATGATAGAACATCGCGCGTAACGGCTCGCAATTCTGCGGCTATCCTCGCGAGCGAGGGCACGCAGAATGGCCAAGGCTAGGGAGTGCTCCGGGTTTCCACCCCAATCCGTCGGTAGCTCCTGCAA
>JAIMAR010000005.1 GCA_023511855.1 Bryobacteraceae bacterium | reverse complement strand
GATTCCCCACCAAACCGCAGAGGTAAAGCCCGAGCCACACCCCAACTCCGCCCGCCCGTGGGGCAGGTTGCCAGCGTGCGCTCGCACCACGCCCATACTCTGCTCTCCGGCGACGTGAGCATCCGCCCCACAGCCACATTCAGCCCGGCTTGGCCCTAGGCTGAACGCCATGCGCGCGGCGGTTGTGCTGCGCGGCAATTCACGCCTGCGTGCTGAGGGCGCGTCAGGGCAGCTTGACCGCGCGCGCCAATTTCACTGCCGGGTTTGCGTAGAGCTGAGCGAGCACATCGGCGCTCACCGGCTCGTCGGTCTCCACAACCGCGACCGCCTCCAAGGGCTTGCCCGCCTCGGTCGGAGCATCCTGCCGCCCCAGACCGAAGTTCGCGATGTTGATCCGGTTGCGCCCCAGCACCGTGCCCACGTGTCCGATGACCCCGGGTACGTCCTCGTTGCGCATGTAGATCAAATTGCCCGACAGCGGAACCTCGCAATAGATGCCATCCACATGCAGTAGGCGCGCCTTGCCCAGCACAACCGCGCCTTCCACGGTCGTGACGCCCTTGTCCGTCTCCAGCTCCAGCCGGATGGCGTCCATGTGTCCTGCGCGCTTCTCGTGCTTCTCTTCCACGCGCAGGCCGCGCTGCGCGGCGATCTGCATGGCGTTCACCAGATTCGCCCTTTGCGACAGCCACTGGTTGAGCACGCCCGCCAGCCCTGCGTTGCGGATCAGGTGCGTGTTATCTTCGGCCAGCCGCCGCAAATACACCAGGCGAACCACCTCGGGACTGCCCGCGGCCACCTGCGCCGCGAAAGCGCCGAGCTTCTCGGCCAGCGTAATGTACGGCTCGATCGACTTATACTGCTCCGGCGTAAGCGCCGGCATGTTGACGGCATTGAGAGCCACGCCGCTCAACAGGTATTGCGCGAGTTGTTCGGCGATGCGCACGCCCACGATCTCCTGCGCTTCCTCAGTGGAGCCGGCGATATGAGGCGTGGCCAGCACATTCTCGAGAGCAAACAGCGGGAAGTCCGGCGGCGGCGGCTCGGGCGCAAAGACGTCCAAAGCGGCGCCCGCGACCTTGCCCGACTCGATCGCTTCCTTCAGCGCCTCCACGTCAATCAGCTCCCCGCGCGAGCAGTTCACCAGGCGCACGCCCGGCTTCATTTTGGCGAAGGCCTCGCGGTTGAGCATCATCCGCGTCTCGTTGGTCAGAGCGGCATGCAGCGTAATGTAGTCGCTCGTCCGGTAGAGCGTATCCAGGTCTACCAGATTCACCGTCACGTCCTCGATGGCTTCGCGGGTGACGTAAGGATCGCTGGCGATGATCTTCATCTCGAAAGCGCGTGCGCGGCGGGCGACTTCGCGCCCGATGCTGCCCAGCCCCACGATCCCCAGCGTCTTGCCGCGCAGCTCATTGCCCAAGAACTTCTTCTTCTCCCACTTGCCGCTTTTGGTGGAGGCGTTGGCCTGCGGGATGGAGCGCGCCATGGCCAGCATCAAGGCCAAAGTGTGCTCCGCCACCGAGACGGCGTTGCCTCCCGGCGTGTTCATCACCAGCACCCCGGCGGCGGTGGCCGCGGCCAGATCGACGTTGTCGACACCCACGCCGGCGCGCCCGATGACGCGCAGCTTCGGCGCCTTCTCGAGCACCTGCTTGGTCACCTTGACGGCGCTCCGCACGATCAGGGCCTCGGCGTCCGCCAGATGCTGCTCGTACTCCTTGGGATTGGAAGCAATCACCTCCCAGCCAGGCTGCGCGCGCAGCAGCTCCAAACCGGCCGCAGCCATGGGCTCAGCAACCAAGATTTTCATGAGACCTCCTACTTGCCCGTCTGGAGGGCGGCTTCGGCATAGACCCTCTGCACAGCGGCCACGCCGGTTCCATAAGTCACGGGCAGGCCGTTGGCGGCCAGGATCAGCTCCAGCTCAGCGATGACCCCGAACAGGTCCGCAAAGTCGAAGTAGCCGAGATGCGCGATGCGGAAGATCTTGCCCTTCATCGAGCCTTGCCCGTTGGCGATGATGGCCCCGAAGCGGTTGCGGAACTCTTTGACGATGACGCCCGAGTCCCAGCCCGCCGGCGCCTTGATCGCCGTCACCGACGAGCAAGGCGAAGCGGGCGCGAATAGCTCCAGCCCCAGCGCCGTGGCGGCCTCCCGCGTGGCCCGCGCCAGAAGCTGCGCGTTTCGCACCAGCTTGTCCATGCCGATGCTCTTGATGTATTGCAGAGCGGCGTGGAGGGCGATGAGCAGCGACGTGTTCGGCGTCCAGCTCGATTCACCTCCGGCCGCGTTCTTCTTCTCCTTCTTCAGGTCGAAGTAATAGTGCGGCAGGTTGGCTCGCTCGGCGAACGCCCAAGCCTTGGGGCTGATCGAGAGGAATCCCAAACCGGGCGGGATCATGAAGGCTTTTTGGGAACCTCCGACGACCACGTCCAGCCCCCAGCCGTCGATGTCGAGGGGCATCGTGCCCAAGCCCGTGATAGCGTCCACCACGAAGATGGCATCGGTTTTGGCGACCGCCTTCCCCATGGCTTCCACGTCGTGCTGCACGCCGGTGGAGGTTTCCGAGGCTTGCACGAAGACACCGCGTACGCCGGGGTTGGCGGCCAGCGCCGCCTCCAGCTCCGCGGGCGAGACCGCGCTGCCGTATTCGGCCTTGAGCACGATAGCGTCCAGCCCGAAGGCTTTGGTCATCTCCACCCAGCGCTCGCCGAACTTTCCTGCCGAAATGACGATCACTTTGTCGCCGCTTGAAAACAGATTGGACACGGCCGATTCCATGGCGCCCGTTCCGGAACAGACCATGATCAGCACATCGTTGGAAGTGCCCATGACCGCCTTGAGGTCCGCGAGGGCGGCCCGGTAAAGATTGCGGAAATCTTCGGTTCGATGATGGATGTCGGAACCCATCATGGCGTGGAGGGCCGGCGGGTACAGCGGCGTCGGCCCGGGAGTCAAGAGTCGTGTTTTCCGGATGTACATGGGAGTGATTAGTCCTTTAGAATAGCAAACAGCATGGGTTTAGCAGAGCGCATCCAGTCTGAGATGACCCAGGCCATGAAGGCCCGCGACGAGGCCCGTCTCAGCGCCTTGCGCATGGTCCTGGCGGCCTTGAAAAAGCAAGCCGTCGACGCCATGAAGCCGATGGACGAAGCGGCCGAGATGCAAGTCCTGAAATCCCTCGTCAAGCAGCGCGCCGAGGCGGCCGAG
This sequence comes from Bryobacteraceae bacterium, assembly GCA_023511855.1. GTDB lineage: Bacteria > Acidobacteriota > Terriglobia > Bryobacterales > Bryobacteraceae > JAIMAR01. Next base: position 41,511 of record JAIMAR010000005.1, on the reverse strand, counting down.
ATGTACCGCAAAGGCGGCCGGCCCGAGCTGGCGGAAAAGGAAGAGGCCGAGCTCCGGTTGATCGAATCTTTCCTCCCTGCGGCGCCCTCCGCCGAGGAAATGGAGGCCGCCATTTCGGCAGCCATCGCCGAAACGGGCGTGACCTCGCTCAAGCAGATGGGCGTGGTGATGAAGGCCGCGCAGGCCAAGCTCGCCGGCAAGCGCGTGGACGGCAAGACGCTCAGCGATCTGGTCCGCGCCCGCCTGTCCTGAGCTGCGGCTGCGATCGCGTGGCCCAGTCCGCGCGGCCGCCGGGAAGCCGCCCAGATCTCACCTGCCGGTAGCGGCGTCGCGAGGCTTCCGGCCAACCCACAAAAACAGGGGGGCGGAACCCACCTGCGCCGCCACCGAAAACGCAATCAACGCCGGCAGAGACACGTCGTACAACACCCCCATCAGGGCGCTTCCCAAAAACCACGCCAGCCCGCAGCCCGCGTTGAACACTCCATAGGCCGTGCCGCGCCTCTCGCGCGAAACCATCTCCGCCACCGCCGCCCGCAAGATGGACTCCTGCGCGCCCATGCCGATGCCCCACAGCGCCATGCCCGCCATCGCGGCGCGGAATCCCCCCAGGAACACCAGAGGCGCAAATAGCGCCGATAAAAGCGAGACCAGCGCCAGCGTGACGAAACCCAGGCGGTCGAAAACCCATCCGAACACGAGCGCCGCAATCGCATCCACCCCCATCGCGATCGCGTAGAGAATCGGGATCCAGGCGGCCGAAACCACGGAGCTTTTCTGGAAGTGATAAGCGATCAGCGGGAAATCCGCATAGCCCGCCGCGACCAGGGCCACCGCCGCCAGGTACAGCCAGAAGACGCGAGGGAATCCGGCCGTCTCCAACCGCGCCGGGCGGGCTTCCAGATCCTGCGGGCGGGGATAGAGGAACCGCGCCACCGTCAGCGTCCCCAGGGCCAGCAGCGCGGGAACGAGCAGGATGGCGAAGGCCGTCCGGAATCCTTCCCGGGCATGCAGCACCATCGCCACGATCAGAGGACCAGCCGCCGCGCCAATCTGGTCCATGGCCTCGTGCAAGCCGAAACCCCACCCGCGGCCCATGCGCGAGGTGGCATGGGAAAGCATGGCGTCCCGCGCGGGGGTGCGGAGCGCTTTGCCGGCGCGCTCGGCGATCATCAACGCGGCCGCCGTTTCCCAGCGCCCGGCCAGCGCCAGCAGAGGCACGGCCAGCAGGTTGACGGCGTAGCCCGCGATGGTGATCAGCCAGTAGCGCCGCGTGCGGTCGCTCAGTACGCCAGAGACCAGGCGCAACCCGTAGCCCACCAGTTCGCCGAAGCCCGCTACAAAGCCGACCGCCGCGCCGCTCGCGCCGAGAGCAGCGAGGAACGCCCCAGTGACGCTGCGGGCGCCCTCGTAAGTGGCATCGGAGAGAAGGCTGACCACGCCGAGCAGAACCACGAAACCCAGCGCGTGCCGCGCGGACAAGGCCGCCTGCCGCTTCGCATCCAGATCGGCGGCATCTGCATGCGGCTCCACTCTCTTATCCTCTCAAAAATACTCCCGGAACAAGCGCTCGACCGCATCGCTCAGCTCCGGCGAAGGCAGCGTCTGGCGCCGCAGCACCGGCGCGTGTTGCGCTACCGTCCTGAGGTTCTCCCGGAAGCGCTGAAATCGCTCCTCGCTGATGTAATCCATCGCGGTTTCGTCGCCCAGGAAGTTGGCGAGCGTGCCGAAATCGCGGGCGGCGTTGCGCGCTCCCCGGGCCCTTTCCGGGTCGAGCGGCTCCAAAGCGTGGGCATAGGCCAGCACTGCCAGGCTCATGCGTCCCGCGCGGACTCGCTGCCGCCACATGCCGGCGCGCCACCCCTCCAGCCCGGCGGGATCTAGAACCGTTCCGAGCGGCGGCATCGTGTTGTTGACCGCGTGGTCCGCCAGCCACAATGCTTCCCTCCGCAGCACCTCCGCCGCCAGCGGCGCGGCCAAATCCAGCCTCCCCGGCTGAGTCAGGGTCACGACGCTTGTCTGCGCCGTTCCGCCGTGAATCCGAATCAGCCCGTAGATGCGGTACTGCACCAGGATGTCGTCCCCTGGGGGCATGGGAAGAAGGTAAACCTTCTCTCCGGCGGACATCTTCGCTGCCGGATTCACCTGAGGCCGCACTTCGTTCCAGTGGCCGCCCTCTTGCCAAACCGGCGTATAGACGGCCACAGCGCAACCCAACGACGGGTAGTACGACCATAGCAGCCTGTTGTCTAAACCCTCATCGCGGAGAATGCCCGCCAGGATTTTCGCCTCCTTCCAGTCCAGCTCTCTGGGGAAGCCTCGGCCCGAGGCCCATAGGATCTCCACAGGGAGGCTCGGAATCGACAAAGGAAACGCAGTGGCTAATAGGACCAACGTAACGCTCAGCCCGGCGCGGGCCCGCGGGCCGGCATAGCGTTCGAGCAGCCATGCTACGAAGACCCCCGCCGCTGCCGCCCCCGCGACGCTCGATTGCAGGAAAAACCGCAGCCGGTCCTGAAAGAACCAAGCCAGCGGCGCCGCCGCCCAGCACAACAGCATCGCGTTCTCCCGCGGCCGCCGCAGCAGCCAGACCACGGCCGGCACGGCCAGCGCGTAGAGCAGCAGGTTGACGGATCCGGCCACGTGGCCGCGCCGCCCCACCCAGTAGTCGAGACTCCGCAGGAAGTGGAAGATGTAAGGCGAGGCCAAAAGCGCGGTGATGGCGCCCACTTTCACGAGCGCCCGCCAGCGCCGCGTTATCAGGGCCGCGAGCAGAATGCCAAAGGGCGCAGTGGTAATCCCGCCCAGATGCACGTAGACCGCAGCCGCCGTGGCGAGCGCGGAGAGCCGGAGCTTGCCCTCCAAGAGAAAGAAAACGGCCCACGCGCTCAGGATGAAGATCCAGCCCGAAGGCACGCCCACAAAGAAGGACCCTGCCGAATAAATCCCGCCGCTGAGCAGCGCTCCGGCGAACAGGCCCGCTAGGTCTCCGCCGTACTTACGGGCGAAGTAGACGGCGGTGAACACCGCCGCGGCCCATTGAAGGAGGGCGAACACGGTGAATGCGTGAACGTAATCATCACCCTCGCCGCCCAGAGCGTGGCCCAGAAAGCCCACGCCGTAGTGCAGAAGCGGACCCTGCAAATTCGGGCGTCCGCTGGGGCCGTAGTTAAGCTTGTCCCAAAAATAGGACCCGTGTTCGCCGTACTGGCGCGCCAGAGAAATGTGGTACCCCAGGTCGTTGTCCGCGAAATAGTCCGGAAAGGACCACACCAGCAGACAGGCGTGCACCGCGATCACCAGCCAGGTGAAGGCGCGCGCGGGGTTCATTCTTTAAGCGACGGCAAGGAGAGGTTGAGCTCGGTCTTCAGGAACTGCCAGTCCGGCAGCTCGTACATTCTCAGGCTGGTGTTCAGCGGCGCCCGCAGTTCCCGGCTCTCAAACGGCCCCAGCGAGAGATTCCGGAAGCCAAAGATGCCGACGATCTCTCTGCCGGGCTGGGAGGTGCTCGGCCGCAGGGTGACCGTTCCCGAAAGGTCCGTCAATGGGGCCGCCGAGTGATTCACGACAATGAAGACTACTTCCGTCTTCTTGGCCTTATCCTGGAACATACGGATGCCGGTCACCTCGACGGCGTCCAGGAGAGCTTTCATGCCGGGCGTGGCGCTGGCGCTCGCTGGCGTCGGTGCGGGCGCGGCCGTCTGTTTCAAGGAGACGCCCGTGGCGGCCTCACCGCGGAAATGGCGGTAGGCGAAATAAGCTCCGGCCGCCAGCAGGACGAAGACCAGCGCGGAGGCCGCCGCCATCAACCACATCGGGGGGTGGGGGCGGGCGGCGGCAGCCCGTGGCGGCGGGGCCGCCGGCGGGGTAGGCTGGAGCGGCGAGGCAACCGGGATAGCTTCGCCCGGAGCAGATGCCGTCTGGCCCGTGCAGTTCGGACACTCGGAAAGCGACGGTGGAATTTCGGCGCCGCACTTCGGACAGATCCAGGTAAACATTGCCTCTGCACCCATTACTCTACCGCAACGTTCTCTGCCGCGGATAACAGACAGACGAATTCGCGCCGCGGAGTTCGCACCGGAGCCCTCCGCACTCCGGTTGAAACCGGCAGACCTTGCAACGCGTTTCATTGGATATCCCGGCTCCGCACAGCTCGCTCGTCCCGGGGGACCGGACGCACCCTGAGGCGTTCAATTCGCGCAAAATGATAAGAGGTGGAATATGAGAATTCATTGGCAGCAACTGTGGCGCCGTGACTTGCCTGTGCTGGCGCTTTGCGGGTTGCTGGCGCTGCCGTCAGCTTCTCCGCTGGAGGCGCAGCAGGCCGGCCGCCAGGGCCCAAAGATCCAGGTCGTCATCCTGGAGGGTCAAGGCGCCCTTCACCGCGTGGGCCAGCGCTCGAAGACTCCGCTGGTGGTTCGGGTGGAGGATGAGAACCGCCGGCCGCTGATGGGCGCAGCGGTCCAGTTCACAAGCCCGGACAGCGGGCCGGGGGTAGTCTTCCCCAACGGCGCGCGGGTTTATCTTTTGCGGACCGACCGGACCGGGCAAGTCGAAGTAAGAGGGTTCCGCGCCAACGGGGTGCAGGGCAAGTTTGAGATCGAAGTCGAGGCCTCCTACCAGGGCGCCAGCGCCAAAGCCACGGTGGTGCAAATCAACACCGCTCAGACGCAAACGGCGCGGCGCGGTTTGCTCTCCTCCCGATTCTTGTCCATTGCGGGCGGGGTGGCCGTAGGCGCCGTGTTGGCTCTAGTGCTGACCCGCAGCGAGGAAACGGCGCAAGGGCCCCCGATTGCCATCACCCCGGGTTCGCCAAGCGTGGGCGGGCCGCAGTAGACAGTGGGAAACTTTGAGATGCGGAATATGAAGAGATTTGGCTTACTTCCGATTTATGTTTTACTGGCGCTGATTCCGGGCGGCGGGTTGTGCGGGCAGGACCAAAATGAGGTCCGCACGGTCCGCGGACCCGTGATGGGGTTCCTCTACGACCGCAACACGGGCATCCGGCCTGTGCTTGGCATTCCTGGCGCCGCTACTCTCGGGGCGGCCGTGCTCTCTCCGTCCGGGATCCGGGCCGCCGGGCTAGCCCCGGGAGGCGATTACGCCGTCGCGGTGCTGTCCGAAGGCGGCACGGTGGCACTGGTGCGGAACCTCAGCCATGCGCCCCAAGCGGCAGTGCTGGAGGCGCCAAGTTCGCCCACGCGCATCGCTTTCAGCCCGGATGGGAGCGCAGCGGCCTTTTACTACGCGCCGTTGGGGCGGGTGGAAGTTTATCAAGGGCTGCCGGACAATCCGGAGTTGGCCTGGAGCAGCGAGCTCTCTGCTCTGGAAGGGGAACTGGAGGAGTTGGCGCTGAGCGCCGGAGGCAGGATGATCCTGGCGGCGGGCAGCGGTGAGCCTTGCCCCGTCTGGATCATTGACCCGGAGCAAGGCCAGCGGCTGATCCGCTGGACGGAGGCGAAGGCGAAACTGGCGTTTCTGAACCGGCGCGAGGCGGCGGTGATCGCCGATGGCGGAACGGGCAAGCTGTGGCTGGCCGAAGACCTGAAACATCAGCCGTCGTTTTCTCCGCTCGGTGGCGCAATGCCGGAGATTTCGCGCCCGGCAGCGGTCGCGGTCGATCCGCTAGACCGCCGCGTGTTTGTCGCGGTGCAGGATCCGCCCGGCGTAGTGGGGCTGAGTTTGACGGGCGAAGAGACGCTGCGGCTGGCATGCCCCTGCACGCCAGGAACGCTCGATCGGCTGGGCGAAAGCGCCGCATTCCGCCTTTCGGAGGAAGCAAGCGCTCCCGTGTGGTTGCTAGATGCCGGCGGGGCGGCGCCCAGGATTGTGTTTGTCCCGGAGGCAGTTAGAATTCAGCGCGACACTGGCCGAGGGCCCGCGCCTCGCAGAACGGGAGGTGTGCGGTGAGGCGTTGTGCCTTGGCGATGGTCCTCTGGCTGTTCGTGGCAGCCGCCGATGGGCTGGTCCCCAGTTCCCTGGCGGACGAGTCCTCCGCCTTGGTGATCGAAACTGCGGCCTCCCTGCCCTGGGCGACACTGGCTCAGCCTTATTCCGAGGCATTGTCCGCCTCCGGCGGCGCCCCGCCGTACGCCTGGGCGCTGGTTTCCGGCTCGCTGCCTCCCGGGATCACCTTGAGCAGCGGCGGAGTGATCAGCGGCACGCCGGAACGTGCGGGGGCGTACTACTTCACCGCGTCCGTTCAGGACGCGGCCGGAGCTACGGCCTCCAGGAGCTTCGGATTGGTGGTGGCGCTGCCGCCGACGCCGGCGATCTCGATTACCGGCGTGGCCGATTCGGTCTCTCCGGCCGAACAGCTCGCCTTTGATATCAGGCTGAGCTCGAGCTACCCGCTCGACATCACCGGCACGGTGACGCTGACGTTCGAGCCGGACGCTGTCAACCCCAGCGATGATCCTTCCGTGCAATTCTCCTCCGGGGGCCGCGCCATCGATTTCATGATCCCGGCGGGCGAGTTGAGTGCGCGTTGGCTCAGCCCGCCCACGCTGCAAACCGGCACGGTAGCCGGCAAGATCCGGCTCCGGCTGGCATACTCCGCGGGCGGAGTGAATCTCACTCCGGCCATCGCCCCGGTGCGCACCATCACGGTTTCCCGCTCCATGCCGCAGATCCGATCGGTCCGGGTGATCAAAGGCGGGGGCGGTTTCCAGGTCGTAGTCACGGGCTTCTCCACCCCGCGTCAAGTCACGCAGGCGAAGTTTGAATTTAAGACGAACTTGACCGGCAGCTACCAGACCTTGTCGTCGACCGTGAATGTGGAAAACGCCTTTAACCAGTGGTACAAAGGCGAGGCGTCTCAGCAGTTCGGGAGCGCGTTCGTGTACACGCAGCCCTTCACCGTGCAGGGGAATTTGGGCGATATCACCTCCGTGTCGGTGACCTTGTCGAACGTCCACGGAGGCTCCTCCTCGGTCAGCGCCGACTTCTAGGACCGGCGGACATTTGGGCAGCAGGCCAGGCCGCAAATCCGCCCCCTTCGAGGCTGGCGCGGCTGCCGGGGGCCAACGGCGCGCCACGCAGCGGGGAGGCTAAGATACTTCTGTGGAATTCATCCGCCGCGCGGCAGGCCAGCCGCGCTCGGTCGCCATATTGCCGGGATCCTTTAACCCTCCCACCCGTGCCCACCTGGCGCTGGCGGAGGCGGGACTCGCGCATGCGGACGAAGTTCTCTTTGTGCTGCCGCGCCTCTTCCCCCACAAGCGCTACGAAGGGGCGAGCCTGGAAGACCGGCTGCGCATGGTGCAAGCCTCCATCGAATCCAACCCGCGGTTTTCGCTGGGCGTGAGCGAGGGCGGCTTGTTCGCCGAAATCGCCGCCGAGTGCCGCCAGGCTTACGGCCCGGCTGTGGCGCTCAAGATCTTATGCGGCCGCGACGCCGCCGAGCGTTTTCTGAATTGGGATTACGGCCGCCCGGGCGCCGCGCGGGAGATGTTGGAGGCTTTCGAGCTGCTGGTGGCGCCCCGCGGCGGGCCGTTCATGCCACCCGAGGCGGTGCGGGACCGCGTCCGGCCCATCCCCATGCCGCCTGATTATGACCCCGTGTGCGCTTCAGAAATCCGCAGACGAATCTCGGCAGGTGAACCTTGGGAACATCTCGTGCCGGAGGCAGTCGTGCCCCTGGCGCGGGGCATCTACCGCGGTTAGGCTAGCTGCGCGCCCGGCTCTCCAGAAACGCTTTCAGGCGGTGGCTGCGGCTGGGGTGGCGCAACTTGCGCATGGCTTTGGCTTCGATCTGGCGAATACGCTCGCGGGTGACGGCGAAAAACTGGCCGACCTCCTCCAGGGTGTGCTCGCTGCCGTCTTGCAATCCGAAGCGCATCTTGACGATCTTTTCCTCGCGGGGGCTGAGCGTCTTGAGCACCTCGGCGGTCTGCTCGCGCAGATTCAAGTTGATCACCGACTCGCTGGGTGACGGCCCTTGCCGGTCCACGATGAAGTCGCCCAGGTGCGACTCCTCCTCCTCGCCCACGGGCGTTTCCAGTGAGATCGGCTCCTGAGCGATGCGCATCACCTTGCGCACTTTGGCGGGCGTCATCTCCATTTTGCGGGCCAGCTCCTCGATGGTCGGCCCGCGCTGCAACTCCTGCTGGAGCTGACGCTGAGTCCGCACCAGCTTATTGATCGTTTCGATCATGTGCACCGGGATGCGGATGGTGCGCGCCTGATCCGCGATCGCCCGGGTGATGGCCTGCCGCACCCACCAGGTCGCGTACGTGGAGAACTTATACCCGCGGCGGTAGTCAAACTTCTCCACCGCCCGCATCAGCCCGATATTGCCTTCCTGGATCAGATCCAAGAAGGCCAGGCCGCGGTTGGTGTAACGCTTGGCGATGGAGACCACCAGCCGGAGGTTGGCCTCGATGAGCTGCTTCTTGGCCGATTCGGCTTCCTGCTGGCCGCGCTCGATGATCTGGAGCGTACGGCGCAGCTCGGCGGCGGTGGACCCGGCGTCCTCCTCCATTTGCTGGAGGCGCTGGATGGCTTGACGCAAGGACCTCCGGGTGGCGCGCGCCTCGGCGGAATTGGCGCCGCCGAGTTCCTCCAGTTTCCGCTGGAGAGCGGCAATCTCCCGCTCCACGGGCTTGAAGCGCTCCACGGTCTGGGAGATCAGGTCCACCAGCTTGCGCTGGAACTCAAAAGAGAGCGGAATCTGGCGGAAGATCCTGGAGGCATGGATCAGGGAACGCGCCAAAGCCCAGCGCAGGCTCCGGTGCTGTTTCGGCTTTATGCTTCGCGGAACGGCTTGTAGTTTCTGCCGCGCCTGCTGCGCTTTGCGCATGTGCCGGCTGATTTCATTGACCGCAGCGAAGAACTGCGCCTGCTGTTCGCTGGAGGACTCTTCTCCGCCGGCCGTCTCCTGGCTCTGCAAAACGTCGCGGAAGCCCGAGGGATCCTTCTTGAGCACCTCCGCCGTGCGCAGGACTTCCTGAATCACGAGCGGGGCGCGGGACAGAGCTTTGCGCACGCTGCGCTGTCCGCGCTCGATGCGCTTGGCCAGCTCGATTTCGCCTTCCCGCGTCAGCAGAGGGACGGATCCCATCTCGCGCAGGTACATGCGGACGGGATCGTTGGTCTTGTCCTCGAATTCGGCCCCCGGCTCCAGCTCGCCGAGTTCCTCGGCCTCGTCGAGCTTACGGCCGTAGCCGAGCCGGGGTTCTTCTTCGAGAATCTCAATGCCGGCTACATCGAGGCCCGCCAGGATGTCGTCCAGCGTCTCGCCGCTGGTGACGTCATCGGGCAGAACTTCATTGATGTCGTCGTAAAGGAGAAACCCTTTCTCCTTTCCGGCGTCCACAAGCTGCTGCAACCGGCCGTGTTTCTCGTCGATCGCCAAGGGATCCCCGTGCTTCACGCCCGACGGCGTAACTTACCACATTCTACAACATAAACCTTACCCTGCTCGCTGCCGGCTTAGCCGGGCCAGCTCCCGGGTCAAGCGCAACACCGCTTCATAATCGCCGGCCTGCTCGGCCTCCTTTACCCGTTGCCGCAAAGCCCTCCTTTCCGCTTCCCGGCGCTCCCGCTCCATGGCGGCAAGGCAGGCCCGGGCTTGCTCCAGCGTGTAGACCTCCTCATCCAACTCATCGGCAAAAACCAGCGAGGCCGCCAGCGCGCGGTCCGCCTCCTCCAGCCGCGCATCCAGATCGGCGAACGTGAACTCCCGCTGCGTGTTGTGCAGCAGCGCCAGTTTCTCAAAGATGCGGCGGGTCAAAAACTGATCGAACTCCGGCATGGACTCCAGCCTGGGCAAAACCTCATCGCGCACTTCGGGACTCAGCAGCGCGGCATTCAGCAGGATTTTCTCCACCGGACGCACCGGCTGCGCCGGAGGCCGCATCGCGCCTGCTTTGCGTTCGGTGGCGGCCCGCCGGAAGTGGTCCAACACCAGCCCCGGGGCTACGCCGAGCCGCCCGGCCACCTCGCTGGCAATGGCCGCGCGTTCCAGCCTGTCGCTGACGCGCTGAATAGCCGGCAGCAGCAATTGAAGCGCCGCCACCTGGCCTTGCGCCGTGCGCACGTCAAAGCGGCGCTGGGCGCGGTCCGCGAGCCACACAAAGTAGCCCGGCGCTTGCTCCAGCTTCCGCCGGTATACGTCCACGCCCGAGTGCTTGACGTATTCGTCCGGGTCCAGGCCGCCTTCCAATTCCAGCACCCGCACTTGCGCGGACTCCTCGAGCAGAAGCTGGATCGAACGCTCGGCGGCATTGCCGCCCGCCTCGTCCGGATCGAAATTCACGATCACCTCGCTCGCGTGCCGCTTCAAAGACCGGACCTGCCAGTTGGTGAGCGCCGTGCCGCAACTGGCCACCACCGGACGGATTCCGGCGGCGTGCAGCCCGATCACATCCATGTACCCTTCGACCAGCACCGAGTAGCCGCACTTGCGAATCTCGTCCTTGGCGCGGTGCAGGTTGTAGACGACGCGGCTCTTGGTGTAGACCGGCGTTTCCGGCGAGTTCAAATACTTGGGCTCGTCTTCGGCGGAAAGCGCGCGGCCGGCGAAGGCGATGATCTTGCCGGACTCGCTGTGGATGGGAAACATCAGGCGGTTGCGGAAGCGGTCATAGAAGCCGCTGCCGTCCTGGCGGCGAAGCACGAGGCCGGAGGCCTCCAGTTGTTGCTCGTTGAACCCCTCGCGCTGAAGCCTGCGGACCAGTTCCTGTCCGGAGCGGTCGGCGTAACCCAGCCCGAACTCCGCGGCGATCGTGGGACTGACGCGCCGGCGCGCCAAGTACTCCCGCGCGGCGGCCCCCTCCGGAGCGGCGAGCGCCTCGCGGAAGAGCCGCCCGGCGATCTCATGCATCTCAAGGACGGCAGCCCGCAGGCGGCTCTCGGCGTCGGCCGGTTCGCGGCGCTCGGGCATTGGGATGCCGTGGCGCTCGGCCAGCAGCTTGACGGCCTCCATGAAGCTCAGCCGTTCGATCTCCATGAGGAAGCGGATGACGTCGCCGCCCGCGTTGCATCCGAAACACTTGTAGAACTGGTGCGTCTGGTGGACCGAAAACGACGGAGTCTTTTCGGTGTGAAAGGGGCACAGGCCCACCCAGCGGGGTCCGCCGCCGGCGCGCTTCAGGCGCACGTACTCGCCGACCACTTTGACGATGTCGACGGAGGACTTCAGGTGCTCGATGAAATCCATGGCCCGCGCTCACGCTTATTATCGCCGAAGCACGGCGGGAGTGGATTCCGCCGGGCCTGGAGCGCAGAAGCGAAAGGGCGCGCGCTGCGTTTCGCAGCCGGCAGGCCGGCGCCGCTTGGGGGCGCTGCCTTCTCAGGACGCCATTCCCGCCAGTTTCACTAACTCCGGCTGCTGATCCAGCGGCGTCGAGAACTGCCGCTCGATCTTCTCGCGGAAGGTGGGGCCGGCGTTGTAAGCGCAGAAGGGATACAGGCGCCCGTCCGGCGCGGCGTAGTGGATAACGCAGCGCTTCACGCGCTCGACGTCGTAATTGTAGGAATCCATGAAGTGCATGGAAGCCACCATGAGCGTCTTGTAGGTGAACTCCTTGGCTTCCATTTCGCCGCGGCCGTAGCGCTTGTCGAGCAGGCCTTGCAGGGTCTGGAGGAATCGCTCGAAGGTCAGGCCTTCGGGGGCCCGGTCTTCATGGAAGTGCTTGCGGAGCGAGTTCCAGACCTTGATCTTGGACCAGAGCTTCACATGCATCACGCCGGTCTTCCGGCTGAGCATGTCGATTTCCTGAAGCATGGCGCCGACGTCGACGAAGCGGGTGATCGGGGTGGCGCGCTTCTTCTTGTCCACGAACAGGTAGGTGCCCATGGAGCAGTGCGGATGAGGGGTGAGGGTCGGAGTGGGCACGCCGCGCAACGCGGCCACCAGCTTGGAGAAGGGCGCCACGAACGACAGCGGGAACCAGTCCTCCATGGGGCGGCAAATGCCGGTCTGGTCGATGACCGCCTGGGCGAAGTCCGCCTGGGTGAAACGCTTGGCTTCGAGTTCCGCCTTGGAGATGCGGCCGCAGAAACTGACCGGCTGGAAGCTGATCGCGCTGACCACGTCGATGTTGTCGATGGCCAGCCGGATGATGTCGCCGATCTGATGGTCGTTGATGCCCTTCACGATGGTGGGCACGAAGCAGATCTTCATGCCCGCCTTGCGCACGTTGTCGATGGCCTGGAGCTTCTTCTCGATGAGCCGCTCGCCTCGGGTGCGCAGGTAGATGTCGTCGCTGACCCCGTCGAACTGCAAATAGATCGTGTGCAGGCCGGCTTCCTTACAAGCGTAAGCGAACTCCGGATCGGTGAGCTTGAGCCCATTGCTGGCGATTTGGATCTGGGTGAAGCCCATATCGCGGGCCATGGCCAGGATTTCGAGGAAATTCGGATGGATCGTCGGCTCTCCGCCCGAGAACTGGACGATGCGGCCCGCCACCGGCTGCTGGTTGCGGAGGGTCTGCAACATGAGCCGGACCTGCTCTAGCGTGGGTTCATAAAGATAGCCCGCGGTGTTGGCGTTGGCGAAGCAGACGGGGCAGGTGAGGTTGCAGCGGTTGGTGAGATCGACGTTGGCCAGCACGGTGTGGCTGGTGTGCATGGAGCACAAGCCGCATTGATCGGGGCACTCGGTGGCGTTGGGCACAGCCGGATTGGAGACGCCGCGGCCGTCGCCGAAGGTCCATTCCTCCATTTTGAGGTAGAGCTTGGCGTCGGAGTAGATCACATCCCGGTAGTGTCCGTGCTCCGGGCAGGTTTTCTCCATGTAGACCTTGCCGTTCTCTTCGAACAGCACCGCCTCGATTTTGCGCGTGCACTCCGGGCACAGCGAGAGGGTCATTTTGGGCAAGCCTTTGGGGATGCTCCGGATGGGCGAGCCGGTGTAGGTCGCCGCAGGCTGAAGGATCTCGAAGGTTTCGCGCTTGGCGGCGGCGAAGGTGCTCGTACTCACGCTGCTTGCCTCCTAATGGGAATTTCCGGGTCGATTCTCTGCATTTCCAGTTTATTCAAACCCTTCGGATTGAACCACTTAAATAGGCCGAACGGCCCCGCCCGGCGGTTGTACGGCGAATATTGGGGGTTGAACGGAGAGGCCCGGAGCGCCGGTCCTGCTGCGCTAGCATGGAAGCGTGACGGGGAAGACGGTCCGGCGGCTGGCCTATGAGTGCGGCTTCGAGCTGGCGGGCGTGGCCCGGGCGCAACCCTTGCCCGAGGCGGAGTGGTTCTTCGATTGGGTCCGGCTCGGCATGGCCGGCGAAATGCAGTACCTCACCGATCACCGCGCGGCGCTCCGCGCCGATCCTCGCTCGTTGCTGCCTTCGGCGCGTTCGGTGATCTGCGTGGGCAAGCTCTACAACACGCCACACCCGTATTCCACCGAGTTTCACGAGCCCGGGCGCGCCTGGATTTCCCGCTACGCCTGGGGACGCGACTATCACAAGGTGATGCGCCGAGGCCTGCGGCGATTGGCTGAGCGGCTCCAGCAGGCTGTGGGAGAGCCCTTTGAATGGCGCGCGGCCTGCGATAGCGCGCCGCTTTTGGAACGGGCGCTGGCGCGGCAGGCGGGGCTGGGCTGGATCGGCAAGAACTCTTGCTTGATCCACGAGCGCTCCGGGTCGTGGTATTTCCTGGGCGAGCTATTGGTCTCGCTGGACATCGAGCCGGACCGGCCGGCGCCGGACCGCTGCGGCTCCTGCACGCGCTGCATCGAGGCTTGCCCCACCGGCGCCATCGTGCCCACCGGACAAGTCGGAGGCCCCGCTTACGCCGTGGATTCACGGCGCTGCATCTCCTACCTGACGATCGAACTCCGCGGGCCCATGCCATCCAGCCTGAAGGCGGAACTGGGCTTCCATCTTTTCGGCTGCGACATCTGCCAGGATGTTTGCCCCTGGAACCGGCGCGCGCCGGCAACCGGCGAGCCGGCTTTTCAGCCGCGCCATTTCGCGCCCCCGCTCGACTGGCTGCAAGCGCTCGATGCCGAAGATTTCCGGCGGAGTTTTGCCGGGACACCGGTCCTGCGCACCGGCTGGGAGGGATTTCGCAGAAACCTGGGAGCCGTGCTCGAAGCCGCCGGCCGCCCATCCCCCCGCTAGAATGAAATCAGCGCATGATCCGGCTGCTGGCAGCCTTTCTGTTGTGCGCCTTCACCGCCGCAGGGCAGAGGGCGCCTCTGTCCAAAGGACTGGAGCATTTTTACAACCTGGAGTACGATGAGGCCATCGCCGAGTTCCGCCGCCAGATCGCGGCTACACCGGACCAGCCCAGCGCTTACAATCACCTGGCCATGGCCATCTTGTACCGGGAGATGTACCGCACGGGCGCGCTTGAAACCGAGCTGGTCAGCGGCGGCAACCCGTTTCTGCGCCGTCCCAAGATGAACCCGGCGCCCGAGGACGAGAAGGAGTTCTTCGCCGCCATTCAGCGTTCGATGAGCCTGTCGCAGGCGCGCCTGGAGAAGAACTCCCGCGATGTCCAGGCGCTTTACACTCTAGGCGTGGCCCACGGCCTGCGGGCCAACTACAACTTCCTGGTCCGCAAAGCGTATATGGACTCACTGCGGGACGCCACCGCCGCCCGCCGCCTGCACAACAAGGTCACCGACCTGGACCCGACCAACTACGACGCGCGCCTGGTGCAGGGCGTCCACGAGTACGTGGTGGGGAGCCTGCCCTGGCACATCCGCATGCTCGGTTTCCTGGTGGGGTTCCGGGGAGATAAAGAGCGCGGGATCCGGATCCTGGAGGAAGTGGCGCAAAAAGGCCGCTTAAACGACGTCGACGCGGAAGTGCTGCTGTGCGCCATCTACCGCCGGGAGCGCAGCGCGGCCAAAGCCGTGCCTCTGCTTCAGGACCTAATCCGGCGCTTCCCCCGTAATCATCTCCTGCGTTTCGAGCTGGCCCAAATGTACTCGGATCTGGGCGACAAAGGCGCGGCTCTGGCGGTGCTGGAGGAAATGGAGAAATTGAGAGCCGCCGGTGCGCCCGGCTATGCGACGCTGCCTCTGGAGAAGATTCTTTTCGCCCGCGGGGTCATCCAGTTTTGGTACAACGACCTGGACCAAGCCATCGAAAACCTGAAGCGCGTCACCGCACGGGCCGAGCTTTTGGACCTCAACACGGAGAGCTTTGCCTGGTTGCGGCTAGGGCAAGCCTATGACTTGGCTGGAAAGCGATCTTTAGCCTTACAAGCCTACCGCACGCTTCAGCAGCGGGCCCCTGGCTCCGATGCCGCGAATCAAGCACGACCCTTCCTCCGCACGCCCTATGAACGGCGGCCTTCCTCCTGACCCGTAAGGCCCCGGCATCGGCGAAGCGCCGCACACGGCGGCTACTCCGCGATCGTCAGCTTGACCGGCTGCTCGATCAGCCTCTGCGGCTTGCTCGTGGTCAGCACCACAAGTCCGAACCGTCCCGCCTTCATCGAGGTCGGAACGCGGATTTTGACGGCGGTCGCTGTCTGATCCAGCACCTCAACCTTGGTGTCGTTCTGACCGTCGGTCAGGTAAACCTCCGCCACGTTCGCCTTGTCGAGGTTCTCGCCGTGGACGGTGACTTCCCCGCCCGGCTTGGTGGTGGTCGGCTCCACCGTGGTCATTCTTGGAAAGACGGCCTGCGCGTTGAGGGTAGAGGAGAAGATCAGGAATACAGCCAGCGCCAACCCGATATAAGACAACCTCATCTGCTGTCCTCCACCCGTATGCTATCGCCAAGTGTTTGAAAAAGCAATAGGCAATCGGCGCACCGGCGGGCCGCAGATCAGCCGCGGGAATCCTCGGTGTGCAACCCCTTGTGGATGGCGTACAAGGCGAGCTCCAGGCGGTCGGAGACGCCCAGCTTGTCGAAGATGTTGTGCAGGTGGTTCTTGACGGTCTGTTCGCTGATGAACATCTTCTCGGCCATCTCTTTGTTTTTGTAGCCTTGCGCCACCAGCGCCACGATCTCGCGCTCCCGCTGGCTCAGAGGCGAGCGGTCGCGGCCGCGCACCGTTCCTTGTGAGCCCGGTTCGCCACCGGAGGCGAATTCCTTCATCACCGCGGCCGTGGTATGCGAATCCAGCCAGATTTCGCCCTCGTACACCTTACGGATGCTCTTGAGGATCAACTCCGAATTGGTGTGCTTCAGTACGATCCCCGAGCAGCCCATCTTCATGGCCTGGAGATACTCGCTCTTTTCCTCCGAGGCGGTTACCACCAGGATCTTCGGCTTATTGGGAAGCCGCTGTAGGCGCTGCAAGGCCCCGAAACCATCCACACCGGGCATGCGCAGATCTAAGAGCACAATGTCCGGGGAAGTTCTTTCGATTAACTGCACCGTGGTTTCGCCGTCACCCGCCTCCCCTACGACCTCCATGTCCGGTTCGAGATCAATAAGCCTCCGCAAACCATCTCGCACGATGGGGTGGTCGTCGGCCAACAGAACACGGATCTTACGTGGCGGCTCCGGGACAGGCTCGGACTTAACTTCCACATTCGTACTGGCTGCCGAATCGATCATGGCGCTCCTTCTTATATGTACCAATTTTATAGCCGAACTAGTACTCCGTCAACAACAGTAACTTCTTTTATTACATGAACTTGGAACTGGACCTCGGGAAGACCTCGCCAAAATGTTCATTTCAGAGCGGTTTTGAGAACAGTTCCGCGTCAGACAGCCGCACGTAATTGGCTTCCGCCCTGATCGCATCGCCCGCCTGTCCGGCGGCCAAACGGCGGGCAGCAATGCGGCCGATCGCGGAAGCAAGCCAGCGCGGGGCCGTGCTGCGGAGCCAGTTCGGACGGCCGCAGGCGGCCAGGGCTGCCTCAAGGCAGCCGAAGCCGGCTGCAATCAATTCGATGGCGGCTTCCGGCAAAGACGCCAGCCACCGCTCCGGAGGAAGAACCGCCTCCGGCATCACGGGGACCAGTTCCGCCGTGTACAACCCTCCATAAACCTCGCCGCGCCGGGCATCAATGAAGGGCGCGCGTAGAGGGGCCGTCCCAAACAGGGCCAGCGCTTGCAAGTTGGAAACGGCGCACACCGGTTTTCCCAGGGCTTCGCCCAAGCCCTTCACAGCCGCCAGCCCCACGCGAATGCCGGTGAAAGAGCCGGGACCGGCCGCAGCCGCAAAGCAATCCACGCTGTGCAGCTCCCAGCCGTGCGAAGCAAGAAGGTCTTCCATCTGCGGGAACAAGACATGGCCGTAGCCGTCCGCAGAAGGCATGGGACGTTCTTCCAGCACGCGCCCAGCTTCGAGAAGAGCCATGCTGCCATGCTCCGAGGTGGTGTCGATCGCCAGGATGCGCGTCATCAGCGGGTAAGCCTGTAGATGCGGTCGAGGAAATAGACCTTGCCGTTGGCGTTCATGCCGGTGAGCCGGAGGTTCATCACCGCGGGCGTTTGCCGGGCCATGCCCGCTGGAATCCGCATCTGGCCTTCCGCCCCCGTGCCGAGCACCCGGAAGCCCTGCTGCTCGACGCTGACCTCGCCGGTCCAGAGCCACATCATGGAACGGGTGGCCCGGGTCTCACGCGTCACTTTGGCCTGATATGGGATGGGGACGTCCAGAGGAAGAGCCGGCTGGTCCGGCTGAACGATTTCGAAGGGGATGCGCTGAACGTTCTGCTCCACCTCCTGCATGAGCGGCCGCCGGGATTCGAACTTATAGCGCCGCAGCATGCGCTGCTTTTCGGCTTCGCGCGAGATGTGGAGCACCCAGCTCTGGCTGGAGTCGGGCGCGGTCATCTTCACCCGGTCGCCGCGGAACTGCTTCTGTTTGCGCCGCTCGCCGGTTCGCGGGTTGTACCAGGAGACGTCGTAGCCGTGCTTCTGGACCACGGCCTCCACCGCGCCGGGTTTTTCGGCGTAGACGATGTATTCGATGCCCCGCATCTCCTCGTCTTCGGGAATCTCCAGGGCCACGGCGCGTCCGCCGTCGACATCGAAGTAGGGTTCCAGGTCCCAGTAGCGGGTCTGCGCGAAAAATTCAA
This sequence comes from Bryobacteraceae bacterium, assembly GCA_023511855.1. Lineage (GTDB taxonomy): Bacteria > Acidobacteriota > Terriglobia > Bryobacterales > Bryobacteraceae > JAIMAR01. Next base: position 23,570 of record JAIMAR010000005.1, on the reverse strand, counting down.
ACCAGTTGGCTGCGATCTTCCCTCCTTCCCCGTTGAGCAGCGGCAGCGCCGCTTCCGAAAGCGTAGGATACTGGCCGTTCATCGCTGCGTTCCAAAGATGGCTCAGCAGCGTGGCGGCGTCGGGCGCCGGGCCGGAGGCCGCACCCACCGCCGTGTTGACGAACGGAACCGGGTAGAGTTGATGCTCGATCGAACCGAGCTGGACATCGGCCGAGTTGTGGACGATGTAGCTCATCCAGCCGTCGCCCAGCAGCGGAGAGGAGGTCACGGCGGCGCCGGTGGAGCGCGGGTGATCGTAAGGATCCAGCTTTCGGAGAAGGGTCCCGGTTTCGCGCAGCAGCCCGCGCCCGTTGTCGTAGTCCTCGAAGGATTCCACCAGAAGCCAAGTGACGTGGAGGGCGGCGTAGCGCCCCACCATGAAACGCAGGTAGCGCTCCCGGTCAGCGGCAGAAGGGAACAGTTTCGAAAGATGATTGCCGCCGCCGGCCAGAATCAGGTCGGCCACGATGCCGGCCTCATTCAGGGCGCGGATGCGCTGATCCAAGTTGCGGAAAAACTCGGGGTCGGGTTTGCCGCCCGGAAAGACGCGGGGCGCGTCATCGATGCCGCCTATGGCCAAACCCCGGAGATGGTTGAATTTCGACGGCCGCAGCGTGCTCACAAGGCGGCCGAACTCGGCCGCGTCCAGGAACGCGAAACGCAAACTGGTGGCGCCCATCCATAGGTGCGGCGCGTCGGTCTCGGTGTGGCCCCAGTGGTGCACATTGCGGACGCGAACAAAGCCGGGCGAGCTGCCGGCGGTGGCTTGCAGGCTGCCGGTCATTCCGGCCACGCGCGGGAGGTTGCTGGTGATGCGGTAATCCCAATTGCCCGGTTCGGTGGGGGCGAACCGCACTACCATGCGGTTGCCGCCGTCCCAGAAGGCGGGCAGGCGCAGGGTGCGGAAGCGAGGCGAGCGGAACTCCACGTCGATGGTCACGCTCTGGTAAGGATTGGGATGGGCCTGCATCTCTTCGGAGGTAAGCTCGATGAGGATCTCGCAGGACGTGTAAATCGGCGTGGGCGGGCACTGCGTCTGCGCCAGCAGGCCGGAGGCGAGCCACAGGGCGCCGGACAAGCAAAGTCCCTTCATCTCACTTTCAGTGTAATCGCTGACGGATAGGAGCACGAGACGCGCCAAAAGCGGGGCCGCGCCGGCTGGCAACGCAGCGCCACGAATTTCAGGAAACCGGTTCGCGGAATGGCGCGGATGCGTTCCCGCCTACAATAGGTTCTGAGGGGCCGACAGGCCGGGGAGACCAGTTGACTATCATCGCAGCCGCGACAGCCACTCCAAAGCACCGTTACACGCAGACGCAACTGCTCGAAATGGGCGGCCGGGACCGGCTGCGCGAAACCTTCTTTCTGAACAGCGACATTGAATTCCGGCACTTGTATTTTCCTCCCGGCTTCGACGGCACGGAGACCGTGGACGAAATGCTGGCGCGGGCGCGGCGGGGCGCGGCCGAACTCGGGGTACAGGCGATACAGAGTTGTTTAGAGCGGGCTCACGTCGCCGCCGGAGAGGTCCGGTTCCTGAGCACGGCGACCTGCACCGTCAGCCTCTGCCCTCAGTTGGACGCCTGGTTCATTCGCGACGTGCCGCTGCGGCCGGACACCCAGCGGGCGCACATTGGAGACACGGGCTGCGCGGCGGCCATGGTCGCCCTGCAAAGCGCCACGAATTATCTGCGCGCCAACCCGGGCGGTTGGGCGCTGGCTTCCGCGGTCGAGATCTGCTCGGCCGCCTTGTACCGCGACGGGACGGCGGAAGCGGCACTGGGAGAGGCGATCTTCGCCGACGGAGCGGCAGCGGTTTGCCTGGCCAACTCGGGCCGCGGCTTCGAGATCTTGGGGCACCGCACGCTGATGCGCACCGAGCACATGGGGCTGACCGGCTTCGAGTTTCCCCAAGGGCGCCGGCGTCTGGTTCTGAAGAAGGAGCTGCCCGAGATTGGCGCGGAGGTCTTGGAGGAGTTGACGGACGGGATTCTGGCCGCGCATGGCCTCCGAAGATCCGACATCCGCTTCTGGATCCTCCACTCGGCGGGCAGAAAGGTTTTGGATATCGCCGGGCGGCGGCTGGGCCTGAGCGAGGAGGCGCTGCGCCCGTCGCGGCACATTTTCCGGAACTTCGGGAACATGTCCTCGGCGACGGTGCTGTTTGTTCTGGAGCACGTGATGTCGAGCGGGGAACCGCGCGCGGGGGATCTGGCGCTGATGGCGGCCATGGGAGCGGGCTTTTCGGCGGAGGGGGCGCTGCTGCGCTGGGTGGAATGAGTTTGAAGCGAATCCAGGAAGCGGGGATCGAAATCCTGGATCAAGCCGGGCTGGATGCGGATGAATTGCGGAGAAGCCTGCTTGACGTAGCCCGGCTGAACCGCTGGTTCGGAGGCACACGCGCTGTGGCTGACCTCATCCTGCGGCTGGCGGCTGCGCGGACGCTGTCCGGAATCATTTCCGTGTTGGACGTGGGATGCGGCGGCGGAGACATTCTCCGGGCCTTGACGCGATGGGGCGCGCGAAGCGGGCTGCGGGTCTGCGGCGTGGGCTGCGACCGGAACGCACAGGTGCTCGCGGTGGCGGCGGGGCTTTCGGACTCGCGCTATGGAATCCGGCTGGTGAACGCCGATGGTGTGCGGCCTCCGTTCCGGGCTGGCAGTTTCGATTTTGTGACCTGTTCTTTATTGCTCCACCATTTGAACCCGGATGAGGTGACAGCGTTGCTAAGCTCCCTGCGCACTGTGGCCCGCCATGCGCTGATCGTCAACGACCTGGAGCGGAGCCGGGCGGCCTGGGCGGGCGTTTGGCTGGCGACGCGGGTGGTTTGCCGCAGCCCGTGGACTCGCCACGACGGGCCGCTCAGCGTGCGGCGCGCCTACACGCTGGAAGAGTTGCGGGTGCTCAGCGAGCGGGCCGGTTGTGCGCGGATGCGGTGGTGGCGCGGCCCGTTGTTCCGAATTTCGGGCGTACTGGAGGTGTGAGCGGCGTGCCGGAAGCGTGGGACATCGTGGTGGTGGGCGCGGGGCCGGCGGGAAGCACTCTGGCGGCCCGTCTGGCGGCGCGCGGGTGGTCCGTACTCTTGCTGGATCAGGCGCGGTTCCCTCGAAGGAAGATCTGCGGCGAGTATTTCGGGCCGGGCTGCTTGCCGCTGTTGGAGGAGATCGGCGCGGCCGCAGAAGTGCTTCGGCGGGCGCACCGCAGCCTGGGGATCAGAGCCGTCTCGCCGGGCGGGGTGGAGTTTAGCGCGGCTTACCGGCAGGCGGAACCAGCCTTCTCGCTGCCGAGAGAAGAGCTGGACTCGATTCTTTTGGAACGCGCCCGGCGCCAGCCGCCGGTGACCGTTCGGGAAGGTCTGCGTGTCGAGGCTCCGGTGGTCGAGGACGGCGTGGCTTGCGGGGTCGTGGCGCGGCAGGGTGGCGGGAAGCCCGTGGTCTTGCGGGCCCGGGTCGTCGTCGGGGCGGATGGGCGCAATTCGGTTCTCGCCCGGCGTCTGGGGCTATTCCGCTGGAACGGCGGCCATCGGCGGTTCTCCGTGGGGCTGCACTGGGAGGATGTAAACCCGGCCAGCGCTTACGGCGAAATCTACGCCGGGCGCGGGCTGTATGGAATTCTGAACCAGCAGGGCCACGGACGGGCCAACCTGAGCATCGTCTGCGGCCAAGAGCGCGTAGGAATATGGAAGGGCAACCTGGAGAATGGCTTAAAAGCTTTGATGAATGAGTTACCGCGCTTGCGCGATCGCCTGGAAGGCGCCAGGCCTGCGGAGCGGGTTCATGCCCTGGGACCGCTGGCTCATGAAGCGGTCCGCCCCGGTGCGCCGGGGGTGTTGCTGGTGGGCGATGCGGCGAAGTTTTATGACCCTTTCACGGGCGAGGGCGTGTACATGGCGCTGCTGGATGCACGGCTGGCGGCTCGAACCATCGAAGCGGCCCTGAGGCAAGGCGGGCTCACGCAAGAGTTGCTGCGGCGGCACGCGCGCCGGCGCAATCAGCAACTGGGTTTACGCTACGCTGTTCAGAGCCTCATCCAGCGGATCCTGGCTTGCCCGCGCTCGGCGGACGTGGTGGCGCGGCTGCTAGCCGGCCAGGAGGGCCTTGCCGAGCGGCTCCTGGAGTTCCTGGGAGGCGCCAGACACAGGCCCTGGAACAAAGCCGGAGCAGCGTAGGGTCAAGCGGGCCCGGCGCGGATTGCAAACGGGCGCGGGGCGGCGAGGGCAGGCTATTGGGAATGAGGCGCAAGGGCTTGGACGAGCTGGTCCAATTCCCCGCCGCGGTCCCGGATCAGCGTTTCAGCCAGCAGCTTCAGCTCGCGCAGATTCTCAGGCCGGACGTTGTCCAGGGCTTCATTGCCCCGCTTGAGACGGACCTGGAAGCGCCAGTAGCGCCGGGCGCCGTCCGCTCCGGGTGGGAGCAATTGTTGGAGCTGATAATCCACCGTGGCGCTGACCCCGTCCTGTACCACCTGAAGGATGCGCCGTGCCCATCCGGCCAGCCCCCAGCGGCGGGCCTGAGAGTAGAGCAGCGGCTGAGTCAGTTCGCCTGTGCCGAGCGAGACCAGCAGCACGTCCTCACATTCGGGCCAAGCCACGCGGGCCTCCGCGTAGGCGCACAAGGCGGGGTTGTTGGCGTAGACGCCGCCGTCGATGAGCGAGTAGTATTCTCGGGGCCCGTCCGTGAACAGGCGCAGAGGTTCGAAATAGGTGGGAGCGGCGCAGGCGGCGCGCGCCACAAGCCTCATCGGAAAATCGTAATCCGGGCGGATTCGGGCATGGCGGCTCTTGAAGAAGAACGGGAACCGGCGCTCGGTTTCGTAGCTGGTGACGATGACGTCGCATAGGGCCTGGCGGAGCGGGGTTTCGCCGAAGCAGCGGCCGAGAGCCGCCTCCAGCCCGGCGTCAGGGTACTTTTCTTCGGCCAGCCAGCCTGCGGCGAACCAGCGGCCGAGCTGCGTCCGGCGGAAGATCCGCGGTCCCTCGGTTTCGTAGAAGCGGACGATTTGCTCGGCGGCATAGTGCGGTTCGCCGTCCGGGCCGGGTTTGGCCAGCGCCAGGGCGAGGATCGCGCCGGTGGAGGTTCCAGCGATCAGATCGAACAGGCGGCACACGGGCCGTCCGGTCCGGCGTTCGAGCTCGGCCAGCACCATCGCCGGGATGAGTCCCCGGATGCCGCCCCCGTCGATCGCCAGAATGTGCACACGCTTTGAATTATGCCGCTGAACCATGGAAGTTATGCCCCCTCCGCACGGGGCTGGTTGCGCCCCGCGGCTCCACCGGGATTGTAGCAGCGCCGGTGGGAGAACCACGCTAAAACCGCCTCGGCGGAAGGCTTCGGGAACGACGATAACTTGCGAGGATTCAGCGGACTAGCGAAACGAAAGGAGCCAGAGTCAAGCGTGTGAATGGGGGATGGCCGTGGCGTCAAAGCCGCTTGAGCCGGAGCACCGTGATCTCCGAGCGCCCGCTGGTGCGCATGAGCGGCCCCCATACGCCGGTGCCGTGGGAGGTGTAGACGGCGAATCCATCCTCCTGGTGAAGTCCGATGTGGTGCTTTCCGTAAATCAGGCGGGTTATGGCGTTGATCGGGAAAAGCTGCCCCCGGTGCGTATGTCCCGACAATTGGAGGCGGATGCCGGCCGTTTTGACTTCCTCCAGTTGAACGGGCGCATGGTAGAGGAGGATGGAAGGCATGGACGGGTCGAAGCCGGGAATCGCTTCTATGGCCGGCTTCATCGGGCGGCTGAAAGCGCCGGCGGGGTAGCTCAGGCCAATGATTTGTAGGCCGTCGACGACCACCATGGCGTCGTCGAGCGCGCGGACCTGGGTCTTGCGAAGCGTTTCGAATGCGCGGTTGGGGCCGAGGAAGGTTTCGTGATTGCCTGTAACGAAGTAGACCCCAAGAGGGGCCTGGATGCGGTCGAGTAAGGGGTTGAACTGCACGAGGTCGTGGTCCTCGCCGTCGTACAAGTCCCCCGTGATAAAGACCACAGCCGGATGCTGGGCGTTCACGGTTTCGACGACACGTTGCAGGAAAGCCTTACCGAGGATGGGGCCCAGGTGCACGTCGGAGATCTGGACCAGGGTCCGGTTCTCCCATTGGGGCGGCAGGCCGCGCATAGGGACGGTGACGAAGCGGACGCTCGGATGGGTGGCATTCCAGACGCCGTAGGCGGAGTAACCGGCGGCGAAGATCAGCGCGGCGATTCCAAAGGCCACGGGCGCGGGGCGCGGGTTATGCCAGCGGCTGAGCCCCCAGCCCAGCCAAGCCAGCCCGTAGCCGAGCAACAGCGCGAGGCCCACGCCGAGCCAGAGATGGGAGGCCAGGGTAAGCGGACGCAGCGGACCCAGTTCGGCGCGCCGGGCCAGAAATGCGGTGAGAAAGAAGCCGGCGGGCAGCAGCACGAACAGCAGCGCCAGCAGCCTGCGGCCCGTGCGGCCGCCGATGGCGAAGAAGTGCACCGTGGAGGCGTATAGGAAGTAGTGCCAAGTGTAGACGATGAGGAACAAGACGGCGAGGATGGCGGCGATCCACAAGCCCCTGGGCATACTTCTTCCATCGTAGCCGTTCCGCGGGCCGCGGCGCGGCGATGGCTTAGGGCGCTAGCGTCCCTCGTCCTGGTGGATCCGCCGGATCCAGATGTTGCGGAAGCGGACGGCCTGGTTATGATCCTGCAAGCTCAGCGGCTCCTCGGGCGCGTGCGGGGCATAGGTTCCCACCTGCCGCCACACGGTGCGGCCGACGTAGGCCCGGTGGTGATGGACCAGCACGCCATTCCAAAGCAGGGTCACGTAGGCCGGCTTGACCAGCTTGCCATCCTCGAATCGAGGCGCCTCGAAGAAGATGTCGTAGACGTTCCATTCGCCCGGGGGGCGGGCCGGATTGACCATGGGCGGCCAGACACCGTAGATGGCGCCGGCCATGCCGTCGGCGTAGGTCAGGTTCTCGTAGGACTCCAGGACCTGAATCTCGTAGCGGGTCATCAACTCGATGCCGCTGTTGCCGGGGCTTTGTCCTGTCCCGCGGGTCTCTTTGGGGATCATCCATTCGACGTGAAGCTGGCAATCCCCGAAGCGCTCTTTGGTGACCAGGCGCCCGGTGCGCGGCACGATTTCGACGTAGCCGTTTTCGACTTTCCAGCGGGGCTCCTGCGCCACGCCTCCGCGGCCGATGGACTGCCACTGCGACAGATCCTTGCCGTCGAACAGTACGATGGCGTCCGAGGGAGGAGTGCTAAAGGGGGAGACGCCCGGAGCGACTTTGGGAGGCCGGGGCCGCTCCATGTCATGAACGCGCCACTTCTGTCCAGGGATGCGGGGGGTGTCGTTGTAGCCGCGGACGTCGTCGCCGGCTTCGGGAGGTGGCTCGCCAGGGGCTTTGGGTTTGGGGGGCTGCGCGGGCTGTTGGGCAACCAGCGCCGCGGCCAGAGTCGCCAGGAGCAGAAAACGGATTTTCATAGGGTCTCTTTGGCTGAGTCTAACACGCCTGGAAGATTCAGCGGTCCGTTGGATGAGCCGGAGGGAGTTCTGGGGAATTGGTGGAGGCGGCGGGAGTCGAACCCGCGTCCGAGAAAGTCTGCGGCAAAGAGCCTACGTGCGTAGCTGGTTCCTAAGGTTCAGCCGCGGCGTCGGGTACCAGCAATGACTTCCACGGCCTAGTCCGATTGGGTTTCGGCCTACGGCTCCGGACAGAAGCCCTCACCCTATCCCGCGGGATGACGCCGGACGGCAGCCGCGCGGGAGCAGCTGCCGGGGCGGCCGCTTAACGAATTAAGCAGCGTAAGCAAACTGCGTGTTGGCAGTTTTGGTTTTCCGATCGTTTTACGGGAGCTCGGAACCCGGCACGCCTCTTTACCTCAGTTCAATCCCGTCGAATCCGTTACGCCCCCTCCTTTCCACCTTCTATTTTACGGCAAACCGGTCGCTCAAGAGCGGGCGATTTGGGCTAATCTGTATGAATCGATGGGACAGCCGACCGTCATCCCGGACATTGAGAAGCAAGAACAGGAAGAGCGCACGCCTCTCTACCACGTTGTGCTGCTGGATGACGACGAGCACACCTACGACTACGTCATTGAGATGCTGCGCAAGCTGTTCTTGTTTTCCGAAGCGGAGGCGTTCGCGCACGCGCGCGAGGTGGATTTGACGGGCCGGACCATTGTGATCACCTGCGAGCTGCCGGAAGCCGAGTTCGCGCGGGATCAGATTCACGCTTATGGTCCGGACTGGCGCATTCCGCGCTGCAAAGGATCGATGACGGCCATTCTGGAGCCGGCAGGGTAGAGGCATCCCGGGCCGATTCACGGGCGTTCGTCCTTGGCGCCCACGAGGCCTAAGTGTTTCTGGATATGGCGCCCGTTTCGCGCTCAACGCGCGGGCCGCAGCAGGCGCGAAGCCCAGCGCGAGAAATACGCCAGCCGCTCCACGGCGGGAAGAAAGCGGCAGACAGTGCTTCCGTGAAACAGGAGGCTGCCGACCACCAGCAGCGGGTGCGGAATCACCGTGCAGCAGCGGGAACAGACGTCGATTTCGCCGGCGCGTCCCTCCACGTGCAAGCGCCGCATGCGTCGCATTTCATCCGAATTCCAGATCCGGACCAGGGGCTGCTCGCCGATGCGGCCTACGGGTTTGCCGCCGAGCATGTAGCTCTGGCAGCAGGGGTAGACGTCGCCGTTGTGCTTGACGTAGAGCGGCCCGCGCCAGAGGTAGTGGCAGGGATGCCGCCAGTCGGAGGGGTTGTGGCGCGCGTCCGGACGCAGGAGGTTCGTTTCGTCCTCCTTGATGCGCACCTGATCCACGCCGGGCACGGCGCTCCAAAACCGGATGAATTCATCCACCTCCGCGGCGTTTCCGTTCATGCGGACCATCTGGACGACGACCTGTACTTTGGCGCGCCGCTCGTGCTTCATCCGGGCAAAGCGGACGAAGTTGTCCCGTACGGCCTCGAATCGCGCGCCCTTGCGGTAGAACTCGAAGGTTTCCTTGGTGGCCCCGTCGAAGCTCAGCGTGACGTGCCGGATGGGGGTGCTGAGCAAGCGAGCGGAGGCCTTCTCGTCCAGCAGGGTGCCGTTGGTGGAAAGCAGGGTCGAGATGTTATGGCGGGCGCAGTATTCGATGCGGTCGAAGATCAGCGGATCCAGGAACGGTTCGCCCAGCCCGATCAGCATCATGTGTTCCGCCGAGCGGCCGGTTTCCTGAACGAGCCGGTCGAAGATTTCGGCGGGCATGTCCTCTTTGGGCTGCTTGATCGTTTCGCGCGGGCACATCGGACAATAGAGGTTGCACTTGGCGGTGGTTTCGACGATATGCTCGACGGGCAGGCCGCTCAGGATGCTGTTGCCCCTGAAGTACCCCCACAGCAGCTTGGCCCGGTTCCAGGCGCGCATGAGAAGTGTTCCTTCATTCTAGCGTGGAGCCGCCGCCGCCTTCGTCGCCGGTGAGGATCTTCGCGCGGCGCTGGGGCCTATAGCTCGTCCGCGGCATCGCCGACAGGCCTGGCACGTTCACCCACCGGCGCCGGCGGCGCCGACTAGAAGCGGGCCCCGCCGCCGACAAATACTCCCCGCAGGATGACCCGCGCAAAATCCGGCTCGTTTTTCAGGTCCAGGTTGAAATTTCGGTAGCCGACGGTGAAGAAACCGACCCGGGCGGGCATGATCTTCACGCCCGCGTCGCTGGTGACGAAGTAGCCGTACTTGCCCAGTTTGATGCCGGAGACGTCCGCAAAGAGGTTGACCCGCCGGTGCGGGTTGATGTCCATGGCCAGCCCCACGGTAGGCAGACCGCCCATGAGCTCTTCCTGCTGGTCCACGGCGGGTTGCAAATCCGGCGCGCGCAGCCGCCCGCGGAACAGGAACCCCTGTCCGGCCAGCACAGGTCCTAGCTTGAAGGCCCCGTCGCGGACGTTAATGAACTGCCAGGCCCAGCCGAGTTGCAGATGCTGGAGTTCAAACTCCGAGAGGACCCGTGCGCCCGCCGTGTACTGCCGACCGCCGAGGACCAACGTGCGGTTGATGGTGGCCTCGCCCGCGTAATCGATGGGCGTGTAGGAGAAGTGGAGGTGGCTGCCGCCTCTGCCGTAATAGCTGAAGCGTCCTTCGGGGAAGTTGGCGTCTTGAAGGCCGAGGTCTTCTTTGAAGCGGATATCGGTCCCCGCCCCCTTAATGCTTACCCGGGAGTGGGCCGCGGGCATCCAGTAACGGCCCTCGAACTCGACCGCGCGCTGGGCCTGGAGCAGGCCGCCAGAGCTCGCCAAGGCGAGCAGGCCGATAAAGAGCCGGCGCATCTATTCCTCTTCCTCCTCGACGCCTTCGCGCGCGGCCTTGGCGGCGGCGATGATCTTCTCGGCCTGCTGCTGCGGCACGAAGTCGTAGTGATCGAATTCCATGGTGAAGGTGGCCCGGCCCTGAGTCATGGAGATGAGGTCGTTTTGGTAGTTCAGCATCTCGGCCATGGGGACCTGGGCCCGGATGATCTGTGTATTGCCGCGCGTGTCCATGCCCTGGATGCGGCCGCGGCGGCTGTTCAAGTCGCCCATCAGATCGCCGGCGAACTCGACCGGGGCGTGCACCTCCACGTTCATGATCGGCTCGAGCAGAGCCGGCTTGGCCTGGGCCATGGCCGCCTTGAAGGCCTTGCGAGCCGCCAGCTTGAAGGAAAGCTCGGAGGAGTCGACGTCGTGATAGGAGCCGTCGTAGAGGGTCACCTTGAAGTCGACGACCGGGTAGCCGGCCAGGTAGCCCTGTGCGGCCGCCTCCAGGATGCCCTTTTCGACGGCCGGTATGTATTGCCGAGGAATGGCGCCGCCGAAGATCTCGTTGACAAATTCGAAGTTCGCGCCGCGCGGCAGCGGCTCCATGCGGATCCAGCAGTCGCCGAACTGGCCGTGGCCGCCGGTCTGCTTCTTGTGGCGTCCCTGCACGTCGGCGGTGCCGCGGATGGTCTCGCGGTAGGGGACCTTGGGCGCCTTCAGGGTCACGTCGACGCCGTAGCGGTTCTTGAGGCGGCTGACGATGACCTCGACATGCTGCTGCCCGCTGCCTGCCAGGAGGAATTCCTTGGTCTGAGGATCCCGGTAGAAACGGAGGGACTGGTCCTCCTCCAGGATCTTTTGCAGCGCCGCGCCCATGCGGTCCTCGTCCTGCCGCGTTTTGGCTTCAATGGCGAAGGCGATGGAGGGTTCGGGCAGTTTCACCTTCGGGTAGCTGATCGGGGAGCTCTTATCGGTCAGAGTGTCGCCGGTCAGCGTGTCTTTCAGTTTGGCGACGGCGCCGATGTCGCCCGCGTGGATCTCGGTGACCGGCTGAATGGTCTTGCCCATCAGGCAACCGATATGGGAAAGCCGTTCGGTGGCGCCGGTGCTGACGTTCAGCAGGTTGGCGTCGTTTTTGAGGATCCCGGATATGACCTTGAAATAGGACACCCGCCCGGCGAACGGGTCGGCCACGGTCTTGAAGACGAATACGGACAACGGCTCAGAGTCGGAGACCTTGCGCTGGACCTCCTCGCCGTTGAGGTGGCCAGTGACCGGACCCCGCTCGGTCGGCGCCGGGAAGTAGTCCGCCATGAAATCCAGGATCAAGTCCGTTCCGATATTGCGGAGGCCGGAGGCGCACAGCACGGGGAACAAGCGCATCTCCACCACCGCGGCGCGCAGTCCTTCCTTCAGCTTGTCGGGAGGCAGGGTCCCTTTGTCGAAGAATTCCTCGAGCAGAGCGTCGTTGCCCTCGGCGACCATTTCGACCAGCGCCTCATGGGCTTTCTGCGCCGCTTCGGCCAGATCGTCCGGGATGGGGGCCTCTTTGCCACGGCCGTTGCCGTCGGGCTCATAGAGGTAGGCCTTCATGCGCACCAGATCCACGACCCCGCGGAAGTCGCGCTCCGCGCCCACGGGCAACTGGACCGGCACTGCGCCGCGGCCGAAGTTCTCGTGGATGCTCTCCAGCGCGCGGTCGAAGCTGGCGTTCTCGCGATCGAGCTTGTTGACGACCAGCGCGCGCGGCAGCTTGAATTCCACGGCGAAACTCCAGACCTTCTCCGTCTGGACCTCCACGCCGGCCACGCCGTCGACCAGCACCAGCGAGGAGTCGGCCGCCGCCAGCGCCGCGCGGGTGTCGCTGATGAAGATATTGAAGCCCGGCGTGTCGAGCAGATTCAGCTTGGTCTTGTTCCACTCGACGTGGACCAGCGAGGTGGAGATGGTGATCTTGCGCTGAATCTCCTCTTCGTCGTAATCGGTGACGGTATTGCCCTCATCCACCCGGGTGAGCCGGTTGGTGACTCCCGTCAAGTACAGGATCCCGGCCGTGAGGGAGGTCTTGCCTGAGTTGCCGTGTCCGGTCAGGCCAACATTGCGTATGTCTTTACCTTCGTAGATCTTCACTGAAATGACTCCGTCTTGGAGGCTTGGGCAGGCCCCTAGCGGTCCGGAAAGAACCGCTGAAATCAGGATGTTAGCATAATCGGGCCCGCCCACGCGCATGCCTGCTGTTGCAGATCCCCGCCCCTCCCGTCTTTGCCCCTCCGCCCACACGCCGGGCCGGAAAGATTCCACGCTCAGACGAAATAATCCTTCACCTTTTCGAAGCTGCCCTTTTCTTTGGGCTGATTGTCGGCGGGCAGGGTTTCGGCGAGGCTTTCCAGCAGCCGGCGCTGCTCTTTGGTGAGCTTGGTGGGAACCTTGACCTCAAGGTGCACATAGAGGTCGCCGCGGCCGTTCGCGTTCAAATGCGGCATGCCGCGGCCCCGGAGCCGCAGCTTATCGCCGTGCTGCGAGCCGGGCGGGATGTACAGGGTTTCCTCTCCGTCCAAAGTGGGAACGCGAATCTCGGCTCCCAGGGCAGCCTGCGCGATGTTGACCGGCACGACGCAGTGCAGGTCGTTGCCTTCGCGCGTAAAGATCGGGTGTTCTTTGAGGCGGACGACCACATACAGGTCGCCGGGCGGGCCGCCGTTGTATCCGGCCTGTCCTTCCTGCGAGAGCCGCAGCCGGGTGCCGTTGTCCACGCCCGGGGGGACCTGGATCTTCAAGCGGCGCTCCACGCGGACCGAGCCTTGCCCGCGGCACTGCGTGCACGCCTGCCGGATCAACTTGCCCGCTCCGCCGCAGTGCGGGCAGGTGCGGCGGATCGACAGAAAACTCTGCTGGTAGACCACCTCGCCGCGGCCCCGGCAGGTTGAGCAGGTGCTGTAGCCCGAACCGGGTTCGGCCCGGCTTCCCCGGCATCGGGGGCAGGTGTCGTTGCGGGGGATGAGGATCTCGGCGCTCATGCCGCGTGCCGCCTCCTCGAGGCTGATCTCCAGGTCGTAGCGAAGATCGTCGCCGCGCTGCACGCGGCTGCGCGTGCGGGTGGATGTGCCGAACAGATCGCCGAAGCCGAAGAAGTCGCCGAAAATGTCGGAGAAATCGGCGAAGATGGACGGATCGAAGCCGGGCGCCGCGCCGCCGGGGCTCAAGCCCTGGTGCCCGTAGCGGTCATAAGTGGCCCGCTTTTCGGCATCGCTGAGCACGCTGTAAGCTTCGGCGGCCTCTTTGAAACGCTCTTCGGCCTCTTTATCGCCGGGGTTGCGGTCCGGGTGGTATTTCAGCGCAAGCTTCCGGTAGGCGCTCTTAATTTCTTGCAGGTCGGCGTCTCGGCTAACGCCGAGGACCTCGTAGTAGTCGCGCTTGCTCACCCGTCTGTCCGTTGATCCTGGCCGCTATCCTTGGGGGGCGCCACCGCCACCCGGACCATGGCCGGCCGCAAGAGCCTGCCTCGAAATGTATAGCCCTTCTGGAGCTCCTCCAGCACCGAGTGGTCTTCGGCTTCCTCGGTCTGGCGCATTTCAATCGCGTGGTGGATGTTGGGATCGAACTTTTGGCCGGCGGCGGGGACCGGCTCCAGCCCCATTTTCTGAAGCTCGGCGTGCAGCCTCTGCCGGATCAGCTCCATCCCGCGGGAGAACTCCTTGTCGGCGGTCTCCACCTGGAGCGCCCGGTCCAGGTCGTCCAACACCGGCAGCAACGGGCGGATGGCCTCCATGGCGGCGAACTCGCGGATCTCGGCCTTTTCCCTCTCCACCCGGCGGCGGAAATTCTCAAACTCGGCCATCCTCCGCAGCAACCGGTCTTGCAAGTCGGCATTCTCGGCCGCCAACCGGTCCCGTTCCTGGCGCAAGGCCGCCAGCGGGTCTTCGGCGGGCGCTGGGGCGCCCTTCTGAGCAGCGGCAGCCGCGTTTTCCAGTTCGGTCTGTTGATCCTTCATGCGGATAATCTCAGGTTAGCAAAAGTGAGCCGCTGGGCCGCCCACCGGCGAGCCGCTCGCGGTTTCACGCAGGCAACTGTTCGAGCGTGCGGCCGACGCCCAGCACCGCCGCCATGACCCGCTCGTAATGCATGCGCATCGGCCCCAGCACGGCCAACTTGACCGCCATTCCGCCGGGGGGGACAATTTTGATGCCGATCAAAGAAAGATCGCGCATGGCGCTGTGCATCTCGCCCAGGCCCACCTGCACGTGGACCTCGCCGGCGGGTTGCTCCAGGAAGCGGTCCAGAAGCTGAAGAATGCGTTTCTTTTCCTCCAGAGCGCGGAGCAGCTCGCGCAGTTTCTCCCGCGTCAGCCTCAGATCCAGAGCCATCAGGTAAGAGGCACCCTCCATGTGGATCTCCGGATCGAACTCTACGTCCAGCAGTCCGCGCGAGTACAGCGCCCGCAGGCGTCTCAGCAAGGAGTCGTAGTAGGCGGCTTCGGCCTCGAGGCGGCGGGCCAGCTCCTGCCGGGCCTCGTTTAACACCCAGCCGCCGAAATTCACGTTGATGTAGTTGCGGATCGAGACCAACTCTTCGGGCGTCAAGGCCTCATCCAGCACCACGACCTTGTCCCGCACCATCCGGTCCCTGGTGACCACCACGACCAGCACTCGCCGGTCCGGCAGCGGCACCAGCTCGATCTGATCGAGCGTCTGGCTGCTGGCCGGAATGGCGGCGGCGATGCCGACGTTGTGAGTCAGGTCCCTGAGGACTCGCGAGGAACGCTCGATGCCGTCTTCCAGGGTTTCGACGCCGCTAAACTGCGCGCCGACCCGCTCCAAATCCGAAGGCCGCAGCCGCACGCACAGATCCCGGACGAAGACCTGAAAGGCTTTCTCGGTGGGGATCCGGCCCGCCGAGGTGTGGGGTTGCGAAAGAAAACCTTCCTCGGACAAATCCGCCATGACGTTGCGGATGGTGGCCGCACTAAGCGCGTGCTTGCCGCGCCGGCGCCGGGCGATGGTGCGCGAGGCGACCGGCTGACCCGTCTCGATGTACTCGCGGACGATCGAGTGCAGCAGTTCGGCTTTTCGTCCCGTCAGCGGGCTGGGTTCCACCATAGCGCTTTCACCCAAGGGAGAACCCCTCGATTCGTATTCTAGGAAACCGGGCCGAGCAGGGTCAACAGCAAACAGGGGCGGCGGCTCGGCGCATGGGCGCGGCTATTCCGGCGCGCTTCGGGTGCTTCCGTGCGGCCCGCCGCGGCGGGAAGCCGTAACCTCTACGGTATAATCGATCTATTATGCTGACCCCCACCGAAAAGATTTGGCACAACGGCCGCTTCATCGCTTGGGACGAGGCCCGGATTCATGTTCTTTCGCACGTGGTGAGCTACGGCACTTCGGTCTTTGAAGGGATCCGCTGTTACGAGACCCCCACCGGACCGTCCATCTTCCGCCTGCGGGAGCACATCCGGCGCATGCTCGATTCGGCCAAGATCTACCGCATGGAGATTCCATACTCGCTGGAGGAGCTGGCCGAGGCGATGGTGGAGCTGGTGCGGATCAACAAGATGCGCTCTTGCTACATCCGCCCCATCGCGCTGCGGGGCTACGGCGAGATGGGCGTGTACTCGCTGAAGAATCCGGTGGAGGTTTTTGTGGCCTGCTGGGAGTGGGGCAAGTACCTCGGCGAGGAAGCGCTGGCGCAGGGCGTGGACGTCTGCGTTTCCAGTTGGAACCGCATGGCCCCCAACACGCTGCCGGCTCTGGCGAAAGCCGGCGCCAACTACATGAACTCGCAGCTCATCAAGATGGAGGCCGTCGCCAACGGCTACGCCGAAGGCATCGCGCTGGACGTCAGCGGCTATGTCAGCGAAGGCTCGGGCGAGAACATCTACGTCGTGCGAGACGGCAAGATCTACACGCCGCCGCTGGGGGCGAGCGTCCTTCCCGGGATCACCCGCGCCACGGTCATCCAACTGGCCGAGGACCTCGGCATTCCGCTCATCGAGACCTTGGTTCCCCGGGAGATGCTCTACATCGCCGATGAGGTCTTCTTCTCCGGCACCGCGGCTGAGATCACGCCCATCCGCTCGATCGACAAGATCGTCATCGGGCAGGGGCGCCGCGGTCCTGTGGCGGAGAAGTTGCAGCACGAGTTTTTCGCCATCATCGAAGGCCGGAAACCGGACCGACACGGATGGCTGACCCCTGTGCCGGTTGCGGAACCCAGCCAGGCGCGATAAGGCGGGATAAATCGGAGCGCGGCCCCGGGCGGCCACCTCCCCCGAGATCATCCGCCCGGAGGCGCGCTCGCAATCTATGAGTCTGTTGTAGCAGCCGCACCGCGAAACCGCCAGAGTCAGAGCGCGATTTTTGGGCCGTTTTCAACAACTATATGTGCTTCCCTTTTGTGCAGGTTGAACGTCAGACGTTGTGAGAAAATTGTGCATAAAGCAGCACTGCGATGAAATGTTATGGCATCCATCTTGCAACGGACGAGCCCGTGGGGGTTTCCTTCAATTCCTCCATCGAGTGGGTGGAGCCGTGGCTCGGCGAGCTGGTCAACCCGCCGCTGCTCACTCCGGGATGGGTGGACCTCCAGGTGAACGGCTTCGCCGGGGTGGATTACAACGATCCCTCCATCACGCCCGAGCAGGTCGGCCGTTCCCTGTCCGCGCTCCACGCCTGCGGGGTCACGAGGATCCTGGCCACCGTCATCACCGGTCCGCATGAGCGCATGGCCGGCGCTTTGCGCAAGCTGGCTCAAGCGCGTGAGTCGCTTCCCACGGGCGAAACGATTGAGGGCTTCCACGTGGAGGGCCCCTGGATCTCTCCGGAAGACGGCCCCCGGGGCGCGCATCCCCGG
The DNA here is from genome assembly GCA_023511855.1 of Bryobacteraceae bacterium. Classification (GTDB taxonomy): domain Bacteria; phylum Acidobacteriota; class Terriglobia; order Bryobacterales; family Bryobacteraceae; genus JAIMAR01. The sequence continues at coordinate 6,438 of JAIMAR010000005.1, read as the reverse complement.
CAGTGGGTCCGTCCGCCCGACCTGGCCGAGTTCGAGCGGTTGCAGGATGCCGCGCAGGGCCTGATCCGTCTGGTAACCGTGGCGCCCGAATGGCCCGGCGCAGCGGAGTTCATCGAGGCCTTGACCAGCCGGGGCGTCGTGGTCAGCATCGGCCACACAGCGGCCAGCAGCGCTCAGATCGCCGCCGCCGTCCAAGCCGGCGCCACGCTGTCGACGCATTTGGGCAACGCCGCGCACGCTGTGCTGCCGCGGCGCTCGAATTACCTCTGGGACCAACTTGCCGAAGACCGCCTGGCGGCGGCCTTCATCGTCGATGGAATTCACCTGGAGCCGGCGTTCTTGAAGATCGCGCTGCGGGCCAAGGGCGTGGAGCGTTCCGTGCTCGTCACCGACGCGGTCGCGCCGGCCGGCTGCCCGCCGGGCCGCTACCGTCTGGGGGAGCTGGAAGTGGAGCTCACCGCCGACCAGCGTGTCCGTCTGGCCGGGCAAGAAACTCTCGCGGGTTCCGCTCTCACCATGGACCGCGGCATCGAGAACCTGATGCAGATCGCCGGCCTGTCCTTGCGCGAAGCCGTCACTATGGCCAATCGCAACCCGGCGCGCGTGGCCCGCATCGCCGGACGGCAGCGCGGCTTGGCCCCGGGAGACCGCGCCGATATCGTGCAGTTGCGTTTCGACCCCCGTCAGAAAAAGATCCGCATCGAGAAGACTTATCTCAGCGGCCGCGAGGTCTGGAGCGCCGAAAGCTGAGCTGCGCTGAGCCCGCGCCACGCTCAGGCGGCGGCCGGGGGATGCGCAAGCCTGGAGGCATGGGCCGTCGTTGCGGTGATCCGCGGCGTCAGCTATTCCGCCCCAGCAGCGGATGGCATCCGCGTGGCGGTTTCGGCCGGCGCCTCGAAGGAGTAGCGGACATATTCGATGTCGAAGGTCGAGCGGCCGAACAAACGCAGTTGGACCTCGGTGTGGTGGCGCACCGGCAACCAGACGCCTTCCACGCGCGCGTAATCGTGTCGGAACTTGGTCTTCTTCACCCAAAAGGAGGGCGATACGGCCGGTTCTCCTTCGATGCGCAGCACGGCGCAGGTGGCCTCGTCGATCCACACCTTGCCTTTGAATAAACGCTTGTCGCGGGACTTAGGCGCCGCCTGGAACACATTGGCTCCGGCTTCGGCATCGAATTCCAAAAACGCGAAGTCGTAGTTGCGCCGGTGGATGTCGGTGTGAACGCGCGCCTCGGGCGGCGCGTTGCGGCGCTCTTCCTCCAGCGCCGGTTCAATCACGCGTTTGTGGACGATGCCGGATCCAGTCTTGCTGATGATGCTGTAATTCTTCTGCCCTGGCGGAGTGTAGACGACTTCGACGCTGACGGAGCCCGCCTTGTGAAGCTTGACGTTTTCGGCCCGGTAGATCCGGGCGCTGGTGTAGGCCTGCGTCAGAGTACGGTTTTCTTCTCCGGCGCGTTCCATGCAGCCGAGGATCTGGTCCGGATCTGCGGCCTTCAGGCCGTGCCAGGGAAACGCAGTCAGCGCGGCGAGCAACAGCGCGGCGCGCATCGCAGTTTGTCGTGGGGTTCCGGCTATGCGCCGGCCGTGGGCATTCTCTTGTAAGCGGAGCATTTCTCCTCCAGGCATCCCCGGCGGAAATACTCCGAGCTAACTTCTGTCCCGACGCCTGCCTAAGCATAGCACGATGACCGGGCCAGGGTTGAACGCAACAGGTGGGAGCGGAAAGCCGCCTTCCGGCGTGGCCTCCGCCGGAGAGATGCGATGTGAGCCGCGCCTGGCCCACCGCAGATGGAGGGCAGCCCGGCGAGACTTGGGGATTGAAGCGAGTGGGCGGCAAGTTATACTCGCGGCTATGAAGCTGCGCCGCGTTCTGTTTTCGCTTTTGACTTTCTCCGCGCTGGTCTCGGCCCAGCAGGGCTGGTGGATGCGCGAACCGATCCGCTGGGTGCAAACCAACCTGCGCGAGACGGACTCCACGCTCGACCCCAAACGCCTCATCGCCCAAATGGTTGAATACCGCGCCAACGTGCTGCACTTCAGCATGGGCGGCATCGTTGCGCACTACCATCCCAAAGTGCCCTTCCATTACGCCAGTCCGTACCTGCCGCCGGGCAAGGATTTGGTCGGCGAAGTCATCGCCCTGGCGCACGCCCATGGCATCCGCCTCGTCGGGCGCTTCGATTTGAGCAAGACCCAGAAGCCGGTCTACGACGCCCATCCCGAATGGTTCTTCCGCAAAGCCAACGGCGAGCCGGTGGTCTACAACGGCCTGTACTCGACTTGCATCAACGGCGGCTACTACCGCGATCACGCGCTGAAGATCCTGGCCGAGGCATTGGAGCGCTACGAAGTGGACGGCCTGTTCTTCAACATGTTCGGCAACCAGTCGCGCGACTATAGCGGCAACTTCGTGGGCTACTGCCATTGCGACAACTGCAAGCGGCTATACCGCCAGCTCTACGGCAAGGATCTGCCGGAGAAGGAGGATGAGCAATACCGCCAGTTCATGTTCCGCTGCTCGCGCGAGGTCTCGGCCGAAATCGGAAAACTGATTCGCTCCAAGCGCCCCAATGCCGGCTACTTCAACTACATTCAGGAGGACACCGACGGCATCATGAGCGAATCCAACACCGCGGTCAACCGGCCGCTTCCGCTGTGGCCGTACTCGGCCAGCGACAACGTCAACCGCGCCCGCAACAGCGAGCCGGACAAGATGTCCGTCAACCTCAATATGCAGTTCATCGACTACGACTGGCGCTTCGCCACCGTGCCCCAGCGCGAGATCACTCTCCGCGCCTGGCAGAACCTGGCTCACGGCGGCGCGCTGACGCTGGCCGTCAACGGAACCTTCGATCATGAGGACCGCCAGGCGATCGAAGCCGCGCGCCCGATCTTCCGCTGGGCGGCTGAGCACGAGCAGTACTACGCCGGGCAGCAAAGCGCCGCCCGCGTCCTGCTGCTCGGCCGGCCGGCTTCCACCGGCCGCTCCTACAGCCAAGCATCCTACCGCGGCCTGTTCCGTTTCCTGAGCGAGGAGCACATCCCCTTCGCCGTGGCCGACAGTCTGAAGTGGCTCGGCAGCCGCGAATTCGATCTGGTGATCGCCTCCGACTGGGCGCCGCCGGAGCTGGCGCGTTATCTGGAGGCGGGCGGACGGCTGCTCATCGCCAGCCCCCGGCCGCCGGAGATCCCCGCCCCGCGCGTCCTGGCCACGCACAGCGGCACGCGCGGTTATTTCCGCATCCGCGACCGGGAACTCTTCCCTTCCCTGCGCCTCACCAATCTCGTCATGCTCGACGGCGACTACACGGAGGTTGAAGCGAGCGGGGCGCCGCCCCTCACCTACGTGCCGCCCTCCATGATCGGGCCGCCCGAGAAGATCCACGTTGACATGAAAGATACGGACAAAACCGGGCTGGTCTGGTTCGCCTCGGGCCGCGCCGCCTGGCTGCCTTGGGACGTGGGCGGACTCTACTATCGCCACAGCCTGCCGGCTCACGCCGGCGTCCTGCGCGGAGTGATCGACCGCTTGTTGCCCGAGCGGCAGCTCCGCACCAACGCCCACCCGCTCGTCGAGATCACCTTTATGCGGCAGGGCAGCCGCCACCTGCTGCACTTTGTGAATCTCACCGGGCACTCCCAGACCGGCTACTTCGATCCGCTTCCGCTGGCGCAGATCCGAGTGGAGATTGCGGGGCTGTTCCGCTCAGCCCGCGCCGTTTCCAAGGGAACCGACCTCCGCGTGGAGCGCCAGGGCCGCTACGCGGTTTTCGTTCTGCCTTCTTTGGGGGATTATGAACTCGTGGAGCTGCAATGAGCGCGGCTGGTCCGTCGGTGGCTGGGCTGGGGCTTGTGAGTATGGCAGTATACGAATATGAGCCGCCGACTCCAAGTCTTGGTCCCGGTGGAGTTGGACGCGCGCCTACGCAAAGCTGCGCAGCGGCGGCGCATTTCCAAGGCAGAGTTCGTCCGCCGCGTGCTTGAGGAATCTCTGCGTCAGGCCGTCGCTGATAATGGGGCCTCGGACCCGTTGGAGCAGCTCTCGTCCTTGCGGGCTCCTACCGGGGACATCCAGCAGATTCTCACGGAAGTCGCGGCCGGCCGCTCGTGAAGGTTCTCGTCGGCTCAAACATTCCCATGGTTGTGGCGGGAGCCGGGCACGCCAACCGCGAGCCGGCCTGGAGACTTCTGGAGCGCGTGCGCAAGGGCACGCTGGCGGCTTGCACGAGCACCGAGGTGCTGCAAGAGATTCTCTACCGCTATTCCGCGCTTGGGCGGCTGGATTTGGCTCGCAGACTCTTTGCCCCCTGACAACGGCGCGGCACGCCGCGGATCCCAGCCCGAGGCCTGGCCGCGCCCGGTGTCGTTACAGTCCGTAATAGGCCGCGTTCTTTTCGGCGAAGTGCGCCAGTTCGGGAGGCAGCTCCTCTTTGATGTAGATCGAGTTGGTCGGACACACGGGCACGCAGGCGCCGCAGTCGATGCACTCGGTCGGGTGGATGTACAGCAAGGTCGCCTCGGCGAAACCCGGCTCGTCTTCCTTCGGATGGATGCAGTCCACCGGGCAGGCGGCGACGCATTCCATATCTTTGGTGCAAGTATCAACGATTACGTAAGCCATAAATGTCTCCTGAACTCTGCTTTCCAGCAGAACCCTATTCTAGCAAGGCCCGCAGAAGGCCGGATGAAATGTAAACTTCCTCGTGTGGAGCGAAACGCGCGGTGGATCCCGGCGAGCGCCGGACCCACTATCGCTGCACTCACATCACCTCGAGGATGAGGCACTTCAGATAGTGCGTCTCAGGCACTGTCAGCAAGATGGGATGGTCCTGGGCTTGCGTCCTGCGCTCGAGCACGCGCAGCGTGCGCCCGGCATCCAACGACGCCTCGGCCACGATCTCCAGAAAACTCGCCTCGCTCAAATGGTGCGAGCAGGAGCAGGTCACCAGCACCCCGCCGGGCTCCAGCAGCCGCAAAGCGCGGACGTTGATCTCCTTGTATCCGCGGGCCGCTCCCTCCAGCGCCCCACGCGATTTGGCGAAGGCGGGCGGATCCAGGATCACCATTTCGAACTTGCGCCCGGCGCTCACATAGGCGGGCAAGAGCTGGAACACATCCGCTTCCACCCAGCGCACGTTTTCCAGGCCGTTGGCTGCCCGATTGAGCTCGGCCATGCGCAACGCCGCCGCGGAACTGTCCACCCCCTCGACCGACTCGGCCTTGCGGGCCGCGTGCAGCGCAAAACCTCCCGCCGAGGTGAAACAGTCCAGCACCCGCCCCCGTGCGTATCGCTCCGCCGCCCGGTAGTTCTCGCGCTGGTCCAGGTAGGCTCCCGTCTTTTGACCCCGCAGCAGGTCGGCGTGAAGCGTCAGGCCGTTCATGCGGAAGCTCACCACCTCCGGCGTCTCGCCCTTCAGCACTCGCGTCTCGAGCGGCAGGTTCTCTTTCTGGCGAACCGGCGCATCATTGCGGACCACGATCCCCGCGGGCGCAAGCAGCTCCTCCAGACAACTAGCCACGTCCGGCAAACGCCGGTCCATGGCTTGGTCCAGGGCTTGGAGCACCAGGTAGCCGCCGTAGCGGTCCACCACAAGGCCCGGCAGTCCGTCCGCCTCGCTGTAGACGAGCCGGTAGGCCTCGCTGTTGTCGACCAGACGTAGCCGGAGATCAAGGGCCGCCCGCAGCTTGCCCATCAGCCAGGCCCGGTCAATCGACTCCACCCTGCGGCTCAAAAGCCGCAGGCAGATCTGGCTTGAGGCGCTGTAATCTGCGGTGCCCAGCGGGCGCCGCTGCGGACCTTCGACCGTCACCGTGTCGCCCGGCTCGGCGCCGCCGCGGTCGAGCACATCGCTGGAGTAAACCCAGGGATGTCCGGCCAAAAGGCGCGCCGCCCCCTTCTGGCTGACACGGACTGCCGGCGGCTGTTTCACGCTAGTTTGCGCAGACGGGCGATGCGCTGCTCCGTGGCTGGATGCGTGGAGAACAAGCGCATCAGAGCCTGCCCGCTGAAGGGTTGAATGATGAACATGTGGGCCGTGGCCGGCGAAGCGTCCATGGGGATCCGCTTGGAGTAATGCTCCAGCTTTTGCAAGGCCCGGATCAGTCCCTCCGGCGAGCCGGTGAAGCGCGCCGCAGAGGCGTCGGCCGAGTATTCCCTAGTCCGCGAAATGGCCATCTGGATGAGCAGCGCCGCAATCGGCGCCAGAATCAGCATGAATAGCATCCCGAAGGCGTTTCCGCGGTGGTCCTCGTCGTGCCGGCCGCCGAAAAAGAAGGCCATCCGCGCCAGCATGGTGATGGCTGCGCCGATGGTCGCCGCCACCGACTGAATCAGAATGTCGCGGTTGCGGATATGCCCCAACTCGTGCGCCAGCACCCCTTCCAGCTCACGGTCATCCATCAGCTCCAACAAGCCCGCCGTGACCGCCACCGA
>JAIMAR010000049.1 GCA_023511855.1 Bryobacteraceae bacterium | reverse complement strand
GCACATAGTCGGTGAAGTCCACCAAACTCCAGGCCCGTTCCCAGTAAAGGGAAAACGACATTCCGCTAATCGCGGTCTCCGCTAAGAAGCCTCCCAAAATGCCGGTGAAGTTCATGACGGTGGTGAGGATCGGCAGCACCAACACGCACGCGGCCACGCGGGTGACGACCAGGAATTTAAACGAATCTACGGCCAGGCTCTCAAGCGCGTCGATCTGCTCGCTGACCCGCATGGCGCCCAATTCGGCCCCGATGCCGGCCCCCACTCGTCCTGCAAACAGCAGCCCGGTCACCAAAGGTCCGGTCTCTTTGAACAGCGCCAGCGCCAGCCCGGCGGGAATTAGCGCCTCGGCTCCGAAGCGCTCCAGCGAAGCACGGGTATGCATGGACATCACCGCGCCTACGGCGAAACCCGCGGCGGTGATGAGCGGCAGCGAGCGCCAGCCGGCTTCAAAAATCTGGCGGGCGATTTCGGCGCCTTCCCGGGGGCGGCGCGGGGCGTCGCGGAGGATGCGCCAGCAAAACAGCGCCAGGTCGCCGGACCACTCCAACCATGCGCGTAGCTTTGCGCCCATGAGTACTCACCCCGATTCTGACACGAAAGCTGCTCGGCCTTACAACCAGCGAGGCGCGTCTTGCCAGTTGGGGCCGTCTTCACGGATGCGAAAACTCGTTGGCGCGCGGGACGAGTTGGAAGTAGACCTGGTCGGGCAGGTAGGTGTGCCAGCGGTCCGTGATCCGGGCGTAGCCCACGATCCCGAGGAACAGCAAAGCGATCGCCGCTGCCATGCCCCAGGCCGGCAGACGCCGCTTGCGGCCCGCCGCCGACATCCAAAGAGCTCCCTCGGCCGGGCAGATCGCCACGCAATCATAACAGCCCGTGCATTCGGGCGATCTTACCGTGATCAACTTGTCCACCGGCAGCAGAGAGGGACAAGCCTGGGCGCACTTGGCGCAGTCGATGCAAATCTCCGGGTCGCGGCGGATACGCGCGGGACTGAATCGGGCCAGCAGGCCGAACAGCGCGCCGTAGGGGCACATATAGCGGCACCAAAAGTTCTGAATGAAAACCGAAGCCAGGATCAGCACTCCCAATACGATCGCCGCCGTCTCGCTCAGGAAGCGAAAGAAGTTGAGCATCTTGACGTCGGCGATGATGCCGTAGGGGCCGTTGAGAAATGCTTCGATCGCCGTCACGCTCATCGATCCCACCGCATACAGGAACAGCCCGAGAAGGATGTACTTCAGGGAACGCAACGGCCAGTCAGCCCAGCGCGGCAGCCGGAAGTTTCGGCGGAACGTCTGACGGCCAAATCGCCACAGCCACTCAGACACGGTTCCCACTGGACACAACCAACTGCAAAAAGACTTGCGCAGCAGCAACGAGATCGCCAGGAAGGCGATTAACAGGAATACCCCAGCGGGATGGACCGCCGGAAGGCGTCCCTCGAGCAGGAGCACTTTCAGGTTCATCAAGGAAGCAATGGGGAGCCAGCCTTCCACTCCCGGAGGACGGTCTACCCGGGGCCACGCGCCTCCGGTCTCATAATGCCGGACCCACAGGTAGAACTGGGCCCCGATCCATACGTTGAGCGCCAGGAATGCGGCTTGAACGGCCCAACGAATCTGCTGGGTGCGATCGGGCTTGCGCCGGCGAAGCAGCTTCTTTGCCATCCCACCTACAGCGTAGGGGAGTGCCCTCCCGGCAGGCAGTGACTCGGGTCACGGCTGGGGTTTGCAGCGCTCTCTGGCCTTTTGGTAGGCGGCCAGCAACCTTTGTTTCAACTCCGAGGGGACGCTCGGCGGGGGAGTTTCAAGTTCCAGGCCATGACAAAGATCGACCGTCCGCCGCAGGCTCTCGATGAACTCGACGCAGGGCGGGCAGCCGCAAATGTGCTCCTCGATGCGGCGCCGCTCGTCCGGCGTCAGCTCGCCGTCCAGGTAGGCCGAGAGCTGCTCAAATAGCTCCAGGCATTCGGCAGGGCGAGAAGAAGAAGAAGGCGAATGCATCAGTTTCGCTCCCCCCGTAGATAGGCATCCAGCTTTTGGCGCACCGCCAGACGAGCCCGGTGAAGCCGGGTCTTAACTACGTCCTGGCTCACGTCCAGGATTTCGGCCGCTTCTTCGGTGGAAAGTTCCTCCACATCGCGCAGAAGTAAAACGGTCTTGTAAATGTCGGGCAGGCTTTGGATGGCCTGCTCAAGCACCGTTCGCAACTCCGAGCGCAACAGCTCCGCATCAGGCAATCGAGACCAATCGGCGATTTCCAGCTTTCGCTCCCCGTCGTGGGCGGGACTTCCGGTGGGGAGCAGCTCGTCCAGCGAAAGCTCCTGGGCCGGCGCGAAGACGCTGCGCCGCCGCTTCATCAGGCAGGCGTTGCGGGCGATGCGGAAGACCCAAGCCCGGACCCGCTCCGGCTGGCGGAGCTGGTCGAAGTTTTCGAATACCTTCAGCAGCGTCTCCTGGGCCACTTCCTCGGCGTCCTCGCGGTGGCCACAAACCATCAGCGCGTACTGAAATAGCCGGGCGTGAAAGGCCTCGACGAACCGATCGAAAGCCTCCAAGTTCCCCGCGGCCAATTCGCGGGCTAGCGTAATTTCGGTTTCCTTCTGCAAGGATGCGGAGCCGGCAGGCAAGTGACAGCCTCCCGCACCATTCTAACAGGGGGAGCCGGTAACCCCTCGGGGCAGCCCGCTTGTAGTATGCTGAGAGTCGGAGAGCTGCGAACACCATGAACCGCAATTTTTCGAACGTTGCGCCTCTGTTTGCGTTGTTTGTTCTTGTGATTTTTGCCTCTGCCGCGCTGGCCCAGACCACCTATATGATTACGGGCAAAGTGATCGGCGAGGACGGCAAGCCGATTCAGAACGCCATCATCAAGATTGACCGTAAGGACATCAAGTGGAGCGCCAATGTCAAGACCAACCGCCGCGGCGAGTACACGCACGCCGGCGTCCCAGTGGGCGGCACTTACCGCGTGGCGCTTGAGATCGACGGCAAGGAAGTGGACTTCCGTGACAACGTCCGGCCCCGCTTGGGCGAGCCCGCCGAGGTCAACTTCGACCTTCTTGAGCTGAAGAAGACACGGGATGCCCAGCGGCTGGCGGCGGAAACGGGGACGCTGACCGCTGAGCAGGCCCGCATGCTTACTCCGGAGCAGCGTGAAGAGATTGAGCGTGCCTTGAAGGCCCGCGCCGCAGAAATCGCCAAGAATAAGGCTCTCAACGACGCGTTTAACGCGGGCGTCGAGGCCGCCACTGCCGGGCGCTTCCAAGAAGCGGTTGACGCCTTCACCAAAGCAGCAGAGATCGACCCCAAGCAGGATGCGGTCTGGGCCAGGCTGGCCGACGCCGCCGAGAAGCTGGGCGCGCAGAAGACCGGCGCCGAGCAGGAAGCGGCTTTCGCAAAGGCCGTCGAGGCTTATCAGAAGGCTCTGGAGCTGAAGCCTTCCGAAGCGGCTTATTACAACAACTACGGGCTGGCCCTGGTGCGCATGCGTAAGATCCCCGAGGCCGTATCCATGCTGGAGAAGGCCGCGCAACTGGATCCGGCCAACGCCGCCAAATACTACTACAACATGGGCGCCGTCATGATGAACACCGGCCAGAATGAAGCGGCGGGCGAGGCTTTCAAGAAGGCCATCGAGGCCAATCCAAAGTACGCCCCGGCGCAGTATCAATATGGGATCTACCTGGTGGGCAAGGCGCAAATCGGCGCCGACGGCCGTATTCAGCCGCCGCCGGGAACGCGTGAAGCCTTTCAGGCCTACCTGGACCTGGAACCGAACGGACAGTTCGCCCAGTCCGCAAAGGAGATGCTGGCCAGCTTCGAACAGGCCATCCAGACCGAGTACACGAGCCCTGAGGCCAAAAAGAGAGCCGAGGAGGCGGAGCGAAAGAAGCAGCAGAAGAAGCGCTGAGCTGCGCTGAACCGGGGCGCCGGAAGGAGGCGCCCCCGCCATGATCCGCGCCGTACTTTACCTCTTCATCGCCATCATCCTGATCACTTTCCTGCGTTCCGTGATCGGCCTCATCGCGAAGGCCTTCGGTGGGCTCATGGCGGAAGAATCTCAGAGCGCAGCCGCAGGAGGTGGCTCCAAAGGCGAGGGCAGCACTCCCGCCGGCGAGCTGAAACGGGATCCGGTGTGCGGAACCTACGTTCCCGAATCCACGAGCGTCAAACAGCTCGTCGGCGGCCGTGTCGTGCACTTTTGCTCTGAGGAGTGCCGGAGCAAATACCAATCCGGCTAACGCTCCGTCCGTCCGTTCTTATTGAAGCTAAAGCGGCTGCGCCAAGCGAGGGTCCGGCCTGGGCTCTCCAGCGACACTTCCAACGACTTTGGCAGCGGTTCACTGGGCGCCTCGACAACCAAGCTGTACTGAGAGGCAATGGCGCTGAACGCCTCCCCGATCGCAGCGCCGATCTCGGGTTGAGAGCGGCAAAACCACGCATTGCCGCCGGTGGTCGAAGCCAGGGTCATCAGCCCCGTCTGATACGCTTGATTGAGCGGATCGGTCCGATAGTTCAGGTGGACGATGAAGACCGGCGTCTGGGTCTCTGCCAGTGACGCATCCAGGCGTGCGATGCGGTCCCGGATGAGGCCATCTCGGAAACGGCGGCTCAGGTCTCCGGAATCGCTGCTGTTGATGGTGGGATTGGTAAAATCCTCCCGGTAGTTGCTCACCTCGCTGTCGGTGACATAGAGCACCGACACGCGCACGGCGGCTTTGGCAAGGATGGCGTCGCCCAGACGCACCGCGGGTTGAATCGTCTCCAGCAGTCCTGCCCGGCCGCTCACTTGAAGGGATTCGATGGCCGCCAGCAGCGGCCCTCGATCGGGGGATGGATCTACGAGGACCTTCAAGCCGTCCTGAGCTCGCAGCAAAGCAACTCGAGTATGGGCAGGCAGTCCCTCGATGTTCTCCTTCAGCGCCGTCTTAGCCAACTGAGCCGAAGTCAGGCCGCTGGAGAGATCTGCAATGAGGAGGATTAACGTCCCATCGTCGGGTCCCAGGATCTGCCGCACCTGCCCCGTTTCCACGCCGAGCTGAACCTTAATCTCTTCGGGGGAGACCGCCTGGCCACCGGAGGAGACATCGGCCTGAATCCAGAACGGAATCCGAAGGGTGTCCGGCTGAGCCCAGACCGGCGCAATCCAAAGTGCCGCGAACACCGCCAGCCGCAGCGCCCGCTCCGGGGTGCGCAGAAATGCCCCAGCAGCCCTCCAATATGCGTTCCGTGCCTTCACCACCCTTCCATTTTCGCCCAAACGGCTCAGAAGCTGTACTTAAGACCGAGTTGCATGACCCGGCCGCCGGTGGACCCGATGATCTTGCCCGCGTTCACATTGGGCGCCGAAGCGGGACCAATCACCGTATCGGGGTCGTTCCAGTTGGCGTGGTTGGGAAAGTTCAACGCGAGCGCGCTAAACTCCAAGGTCCGGTCCGCGGTGACGGTAAAACGTTTGCTGAACGAGACGTCATGATTCTGGTAGGGAGGATTGCGCAAGCTGGGATGCCTTCTGGAGGCGTTCCCCAAGGTGAAGTTGGGCGGCTGGTCGAAAGCGGCAGGGTTAAACCACAGCGCTGGGCCGGGATCCGCGACCTTCGGGTCCACGCCCGGAATGGCGTTCACCCGGAGATAGGAAATGACGCCGCCGGTATTGTTGAACTGGGGATATAGCGCCAGCGGCTCGCCGGTGGCGTAAGTGGTCGACCCGCTCAGCGCCCAGCCATCAAAGATGTGCTTGCGCCAGTCGGCATACGAGAAGAGAGTCTTGCCGCGGCCGAAGGGAAGCTCATACATGTAGTTCACGTTGATTCGGAAAGGATTGACCGACGTGAGAGACCACTCGTTGCGCCGGTTGAAGAAATCTTGCCGCCCGCCCGAATAATCGTCGCGGGCTTTCACCCAGGAAAGACTCACGCCTAGGCTGAGCCCCCCGGAGGCGCGTTTCTCTGCGGATACGTACCACGATTCGCGCCGGTAGCGCCCTGCGGGATAAATCCCCCCGACGTTCAAACTCCGGTATTGAGGGTAGGGCCGGAGCGAACGGTTAAAGTTTTCATCGTATAGATCGTCCCGAAAGGCTAGGGCGGACAAAGGCAGGGCATTGAGATTGACCACAGCGTTGCTCCCGTAAATGTCCTTGCCCCAGCTAGCCGTGACCCCCACGGAAACGATCGTGGAAAAGGGTAATTGCCTTTCGGCAGAGGCCGACACGGATTGCTGCACCGGCAAAATGTTGCCGCGGTAGATCAAATCCGCATTGGTGTCATTGAGAGCCTCGGGCCGCGTGTCGGGCAAGGGCCGGTCCAGCGGCGGCAGCCCGTCGCGAAGCACCAGGGCGGGGGAGAGCTGAGGGTTGGAGGACAAGTAAATCGGGCGGGCATTGAACGCTTGGGTGCCCCAATCGGTGGCGTAGATGCCGGGTGCACTGTGATCGGAGTCATAGCCGAGCCGCAGTACGCTGCGTGTGTCACCGAACAGATTCCAGCTCAGGCCGGCGCCGGCATCCAGGTACAGCAAATGCGGCTGGAAGGCGCGCCCCACCCCCGGGCTGCCGGCCACGATCATCGCGCCCGGTCTTTGGTTCACCGGGTTGATCACCGATAGATCCACCGTGGACTGCCGGTCGTATTTCTCAAAGCGAGGTGTGCGGTAATTCAGGTCCAGGTTGAAACTCAGGGTTAGCCCCTGCCTGGCCCGGTATTCCTCCCGCAAAGCGAGTGATCCGAAGCGCATGCGGAAGTAGGAAGGAGAAACCGTATAGCTCTTCTCGCCGTAGCTGGCGAGCCCGAGCAGGAAGCTGGCGAAGCCATGGCCGGTGCCGACAATGCCCGGCAGGCTAGTCAGCCCCTCGCTGAACCGGATGCTCCCGGCTGGGTATGGGGTCTGGAAGGTGTTCACCTGGTTGACACGGGCGCTGGAGGAGATCGAGAAACTGTGCTTGCCCCGGTTGTGGGACAGGCTTCCGGTCCAGCGGAACGAGGTATAAGTGCTCTTGGTGCGCGGGTAGGCCCGGCCCATGCTGGTGTATCCGGAAATGTTGAACGAGGGGAACGCCAGCGGACTGGAGCCCCGCAGCCCGATTTGTGCGGCATAATCCGGTTCCCCTTCTTCGCCGGTCGAGTAGAGGCTTGTGTCGGCGTAAAAGCGCAGGGAAATTACAGTCTGGCTCGAGCGCGTGAAGATCCAGTGCAAGCTGCCGGAAGGGTCGCGGAAGTGCCGGTCTGGAGAGCCTGGATTCGCGGGCGTGGGCAGCAGCGGAGCGTAACCGTTTAACCCGTTGCTGTAGGAAAAATTGACGTTGAAGCGGTGGCGCTGGCGAACCGAATGGTCCACCCGGACGATCACTCCGTCGGCATTATTGGTCTGGGGTGAAACCAGAAAATAGTTGTTGCGGAAAAACGGGCCCACCGCGGTGTTAGGCTCCGGATAAAACTTTAGGGCGCCTTGCGCCACGGGATCCAGACGCGCGGGCGGAATCAAATTCCCGGGAAATGTTTCGCGCAGGTATTCGAGATTCTCCCGGGAGACCGGGCGGGAGGGATCGAAAGCCGGATTGGGCCGGGTTGTCGACGGATCGTAGATCGGCAGCGATTGCCCAGCCTGGTCGACCGTCGCCGAAAAATCACCCCTTCGTTCAGGACCGGTCGCGATGGTTTGCAAATACGATCGGGACAAGCGGTCCCGCACTCCCTCGTAAGAGAAGGACACAAAGGTCTGGTTGCCGCCGTGGTAAAGCCAAGGAATTACCAGCGGACCGGTAAGGTTGACCCCGAACTGATGGCGCCGCAGGGGCGGCTTCGTTCCGCCGCGCTGCTTAACCTGGTGGGGAATGGCGTCGAAGTAGTCGTTGCGGACGTTTTCGTATAAGCGGCCGCGCCACCGGGCGTTTCGTGCGGCAGCCCGCCTCTGTGGCGCGCTATCGCCGCGCAGGCCGAGCTCGCGGGTCTGAATCTTGAACTCCTCAACCGCTTTGTCGAGCTCGGATTGTCCCAGTAGCGGTAGAACCAGCGAAAGAGTGAGAACCAATCTCGCTGCGCGCATCGGACCCGCGGTACGCATCGCCACAATTGTACCCCGCTGAGCCTAGCCGCTTTCGGCGCAATGCGTGCGCTAACCTGAGGCTATGAAGCTCAGTGAGATCGCACAGCGGCTCGGCTGTCAACTGGACGGCAACGGCGAAATCGAGATCACCGGCGTGGCGGGCATGGAGCACGCCGGCCCCACCGAACTGACCTTCCTGGCCAACCCCAAGTACGCGCCCAAGGTGAAACACACACGCGCCGGGGCCATTCTGGCCTCGCAGGTGATCGAAGGGTTGGAGATTGCCACCCTGCTTTCCGCCAACCCCTACCTGGACTTCGCCCGTGCTCTGGAGTTTTTCTACCAGCCCCCGCGGCCTCGCCCCGGCATCCATCCCACAGCCGTGATCGCCGAATCGGCCCAGATCGGCGAGGGCGCATCGATCGGCGCCTTTGTCAGCATCGGCGAAAACGTGGTGCTGGGCCGTAATGCCGTGCTCCATCCCCATGTCGTCATCTATGAGGGCGCAAAAATCGGCGACGACTTTGTAGCCCACTCCCACGCCGTCGTCCGCGAGTTCTGCCAGATCGGCAACCGGGTCACCCTGCAAAACGGCGTGGTCGTGGGCGGGGACGGATTCGGTTTCGCCAAACAGGCCGACGGGCGGCACTACAAAATCGTTCAATCGGGCGTGACCGTGATCGAGGACGACGTCGAGATCCAAACGCTGACCTCCGTGGACCGGGCCACCGTCGGGGAAACGCGCGTAAAGCGCGGCGCCAAGATCGACAGTCTCGTTCAGGTGGGTCATGCCTGCGTCGTGGGCGAGGACAACATCATCTGCGCACAGACCGGGCTGGCCGGCAGTTCCATCCTTGGCAAGAATGTGCTGCTGGCGGGGCAGGTGGGGGTGTCCGGACACCTGACCATCCACGATAATGTCGTGGTCTATGCGCAAAGCGGCATCGGGGGCGACGTGGAAGCTGGGAGCGTCGTCTCCGGCTCCCCGGCCTTCGACGCCGCCCTATGGCGTCGCGCCGTGGCCGCCTTCCCCAGGCTTCCGGAGCTGTTCCGCACCGTGCGAGAATTAAAGAAAGAGGTCGAAGCTCTCAAATCCTCCCATTCTTCCCCGGAGAAAGCCAATGAGTGAGATGCCTCCTGTTCCTAACCGCCGGCCGGTCGCTTATAAGAACGAAGTGTTCCTGGAGAGCGCGGATGCGCGCCCCCTGCGCATCCTGTCGGAGTACTTAGAGCCCCTCGCCCATTTCCGGCGGCACAAGATCCGGGACACCATCGTGTTTTTCGGCTCCGCGCGCCTCAAGGAGGACGGTCCCTTGGGCCGCTACTATCAGGACGCCCGAACGCTCGCCCGAATGGTCACCGAGTGGTCGGACAGCCTAGAAAACTCCGCCCGGCGTTTTGTAGTTTGCACGGGAGGCGGACCGGGAATCATGGAAGCCGCCAACCGCGGGGCTTACGACGCCGGTGGAAAAAATATCGGCCTGAATATCGGTCTGCCGTTTGAGCAGTGGCCAAACCCGTACATCACGCCGGAGCTCTCCTTTGAGTTTCACTACTTCTTCATGCGGAAGTTCTGGTTCGCCTACATGGCCAAAGCGCTGGTGGTCTTCCCGGGCGGGTTCGGCACCTTGGACGAGCTCAGTGAGCTGCTCACCCTGGCGCAGACCGAGAAACTGGCCAAGAAGATCATCATCGTGCTTTACGGCAGCGCGTTCTGGAAGGAGATTCTGAATTTCGATGCGTTGGTGCGCTACGGAATGATCTCGCCCGAAGACTTGAATCTGTTCCAGTATGCCGACGATCCGGAAACCGCGCTTAATATCCTCAAAGAAGGGTTGACCCGCTACTATTTGCAACCGGAGCAGCCGCTGCCGGACCGCGAACTGGAAACGCCGGCGATCGCCAAGTCTCGGCTTTGAACCAGGCGGATCGCCGGCGTTTGCAGCCGGGCGTGGGGTTCCTCAGAATTCCTTGAACTCCTCCTCCTCCAGCGGGATCGCTTGCTTGTGGCCGGCCCCTGCCACGGCGGACTTCAACGCCGTTAGGCCTTTGGCTGTGGAGGCATGGTCGAAGCGGGGGCTCACCGCGCGGCGCCTTGCGGTTGGGGCGGCTGACGCACTCTGAACCGCCGCGGCCGCTCCGTCGATCATAGCCCGGAGGCGGCTGACGGCCGCACGCATGCTTTCGGCCTGAGCGCTGAGTTCTTCGCTGGCCGAGGCGCTCTCCTCGGCGCTGGCGGCGGTCTTCTGCGTCACTTGCTCCATTTGGCTGATGGCCTGGGCGATTTGCTCCATGCCCCGCCTCTGTTCCTGACTGCTCAGATTGACTTCGTCGGCGAGCGTCTTGACTTTCACCGCACTCTCGGTGATGGCCGCGATGGCTTGCGCCACCTGATTGAGTTTGTTGCTGCCTTCATTGGACTTGGCGATGGACTCCTCGATCATCGCCGCGGTGTCCTTCGCCGCTTGAGCCGAGCGCTGCGCCAGGCTACGCACCTCGTCGGCGACAACGGCGAAGCCCAGCCCCGCTTCACCTGCCCGGGCGGCTTCGACCGCGGCGTTCAGCGCCAGAATATTGGTCTGGAACGCAATCTCATCGATGACTTTGATAATGCGGGAGATCTTGTCGCTGGCCGTATTGATCTCTTTCATCGAGGCGATCATCTCCTTCAGGCTGGCGTTGGCCTCCTGCACCTTGGCGTCCACTTCCGTGGTCAGGCGCGCCGTCATCTGGGCGTTTTCGGCATTCTTGCGGGTCATGGCCGTAATCTCTTCGCCCGAAGCCGAGGTCTCCTCAAGCGAGGCCGCCTGCTCGCTGGAGGCCTGGGAAAGCGCCTGCGAAGAAGCAGCCACCTGACTGGCCGCCGACGCCACCTGCTCGGCCCACTCCGCCATCTCCGCGGTCACCGCCCGCAAGCTCTCGTTGACCCGCCGCACTACTAATAGAGACACCGCACCCACTGCAAAGGACAAGCCTAGAAGCGCCCAGGAAACCCAGTTCGACAGACTGATCGCGGACTGGGCCTGCTCTTGTTTCATGCTCCGGAGATCCATTTGCGACCGCACCAGCGTATCGACCGCCGATTGCATGCGCTGGAGCACCGGATAGATGCTGCCATTCATCACCTTGTGCGCTTCGGCGAACTGCTTGTTGCGGGCATGCTCCAGGTAGGCCTGATGCAGGGGCAGCCACGAAGTCAGACCATCTTCCAGATCGCGCATTGCGCGGCGCCCTTCTTCCGTTTCCAGCAGCGGGCGCATATCCTCCAACCGTTGCCGCAGCTTTGCTAGCGCTTCGTCAAACCGTTGGACATTGGCCTGATAGCCAGACTGGTCCTCGTTGACCACAGATAGATGAGCGCCGCGCTCCGCCGCTTGCATTTCGAACACCCCCTTGCCGATCGCCTCCGACAGATACACTTTCACAAACTGCTTGGCGATCACGTCCTCCAGTTGGCTTCCCAAACGGCTCGCCGTGCTAAACGTGTTTATGCTGAGCCCGAGAATCAATACGAACAGCACCGCGGTGCTGAGCATGAGTTTCCTGCCGATGGTCATTTTCGTTGGTGCTCCTGGCCGTGATTTCGGTTTTCATGCCGCCGGCGCTGACGCCTGAGCCGGCGACAAGCATCACATCGGCTGATTGCGGAGGATACATTAGGGTCGGTCTCGGGCAGATACATCCTGGCCGGAGCCGGGCCGGATGTTACAATACCGCCGTGGGCCGCCTGCGAGTCTTCTTCTCTCGACTAGGCTGGGCCGGGCGGCTGTTCTTGCTGCTGGCGGTCTTTTGGCTGCCGGTACGCCTTCTGGCGCCCGGATCGGCCCTCCGGCTGCTCTTAGAGACAGCGCTGATCCTCTCCGGCCTTACCGCGGGAGTGATTTGGTCGCACGGAGCGATCCGCAAGGCCATCTGGCGGCTGCGCAACCGCCTGGTGGTGGCGTACCTCTTTATCGCCGTAGTCCCCCTGGCCCTCGTCCTCGCCCTGACCGCGATCGGCTCCTATATCCTGACCGGCCAGATGGCGCTCTTGCTTCTGCGCACGGAACTGGAGCACCTTTCCGAAGCTCTGCTCGACCCCGCCGTGGGCCTCGCCGCCACCCCGCCTCAGCGGCTGGAAGAACGATTGCGCTGGCTGGCGCCTTACTTCCGCCAGCGCTATCCGGGCTTACAACTGCTGGTGCGGCACAACCGGGTATACCGTGACCCGGAGAGCGCCGCGCTGGATCTGCCGCCGAATCCAGCGCCTACCGCGACCGGACTTCTCTCGTACAACGGGCGCCATCATTTGTGGGCCCATGCCGCGCAACAGGGAGTCCAGGTGGACCTGGTGGCGCCCGTGACGGCACGTCTGCTGGAAAGCGTGGCCTCCGGCATCGGCGAAATCACCTTGGCGGACTTGCTGCCGAGCCACATCGGCTCCGCACCCGCCCGCATCCGGGCCGGCAGCCTCCCCCCGCCCCGCCACCGTCTCGATTTGGAAGTTCGGTGGTTCACCCTGGTGCCGGTCGCAGGTCAAGAAACTCCCGCCACGCTGTCGATCGCCACGCGCCCCTCGGCGGTCTTAGGAGTTCTGTTCGGCGGCAAGATGGATTTCATGCAGGGCTTTTGGGGCCTGCTCCTGGTTTCTCTCGCCATCCTGTTCCTGGTCTTCGTTCTGGTGGCCTTGGTGATTGGCATTTCAATGACCCGAACGATCACCCAGGCGGTCCACGGGCTTTACGAAGGCACCCGCCGCGTCATGGAGGGCGATTTCACCCACCGCATCGAAGTCCGGGGCTCGGACCAGCTCGCCGAACTGGGCAGCTCCTTCAACCGCATGACCGAGAACCTCGAACGGCTGCTCCGTGTTGAGAAGGAAAAGGAACGCCTGCAATCGGAAATCGAGATCGCGCGCGAGGTCCAGAATCAGCTTTACCCCAAGCAGGTCCCCGTACTGCGCCGTCTGGAGCTCATGGCGACCTGCAACCCGGCTCGCATGGTTTCCGGCGACTATTACGATTACCTGAGCTTGGACGGCTCCAAGGTAGCCCTGGCGATTGGGGACGTCGCCGGCAAAGGTATCTCGGCCGCGCTGTTGATGGCCACCGTCCAAGCCTCGCTGCGCACCCAGGTGAAGAGCTGCTTGGACACCTCCGCAAGCGGGCACGCCGACGGATCTCCTAGCACCGCGCGTCTGGTCACGCTGCTCAACCAGCAGTTATACGCGTTTACCGCGCCGGAAAAGTTCGCCACCTTCTGTTTCGCCGTCTATGACGACGATACCGGCGTGCTCACCTACACCAACGCCGGCCACCCGCCCCCGGTGCTGGTCCGCGGCAACCGGATTCAGAGGCTGGATACCAACGGCATGGTGGTCGGAGCCTTCCCCTTCGCCACTTACGGCGAGAGCCGCTTGCTGCTGGAGGACGGCGACCTGCTGGTCTGGTTTACCGACGGGATCACCGAGGCGGAGAATGAATACGGAGAGATGTTCGGCGAGGAGCGCCTGTGCGAGCTGCTGCTGAAGCACGCCTGGCGCGATCCGCAGGAGATTATGGAGACAGTGCTCGAAGCCGTCATTCAGTGGACCGCTCAACCCGACGCCATGGACGACATGACTTTGCTAGTGGCGCGCAGGGTGCAGCCAGTGGAAGGAGAGACGCGCCGATGAAAGTTCTTACGGCTGCCCAGATGCGGGAGGTGGACCGCCGGACGATGGAGCTTGGGATTCCAGGCCTGGTCCTAATGGAAAACGCCGGGCACCGCGTGGTCGAGTTCCTGCAAGAGGAGTTCGCCCCTCTGGCCGAGCACCGCGTGGTGATCTTGTGCGGCAAGGGCAACAACGGCGGCGACGGCATGGTGGTGGCGCGGCAACTGTTTACGCGCCTGAGACCGGCGCGGCTGGATGTGGTGCTGGCCGCCGATCCGGCCGAGCTGCGCGGCGACGCCGAAGCCAACTACCGCATGCTGGAGGCCTGCGGCTGCCCCATCCAGCGCGAGATCACCGCCGAAATGCGCCAGGCGACCCTCGTCGTGGACGCTCTACTGGGCACCGGCCTGAAAGGTCCGGCCACGGGCGTGATGCAGGAGTGGATCCGGCAGATCAACTCCGGCTTCCCTCAGGCCACGGTCGTGGCCGTGGACCTGCCTTCCGGCTTGGACAGCGACAGCGGCGCCATTCCAGGCGAAGCCGTCCGGGCCGATTATACGGTGACCTTCACGGCGCCTAAGGTCTGCCAGGTCCTACCCCCGGCCTGTGACCTGGTGGGACGCTTGCTGGTTCGCCCGATCGGAAGTCCGAGTTCGCTGTTTGAAGATGACCCCGCGGTCCAGCTCTCCTTGATTGAGCCGCACATGTTCCGCCATGTGCTCGGAAGGCGTCCCCCAGGCGCTCACAAGGGCGATTTCGGGCATGTGCTCGTCATCGGCGGCTCGCGTGGGAAAACCGGCGCCGCCGCCATGGCGGGCATGGCCGCGCTGCGTGCCGGAGCGGGCCTGGTTACCGTCGCCTCCGCGGGCTCCGCTTTGCCGGTGATTGCGTCCCACGCCCCGGAGTTGATGACCGAGGCCCTCCCGGAAACTGAAGAGGGCGGCATCTCGGCCCAAGCCACCTCGCCGGACCGGCTGTCGCGCCTGTTGCACCTGAAAGATGTTGTGGCTTTGGGGCCGGGCTTGGGCAATGAGCCGGAGACGGTGGAGATGGTCCGCAATCTGGTGATCAGCGTTCCTCAGCCGCTGGTGATCGACGCGGATGGGCTGAACGCCCTGGCCGGCTGCGATTTCCGGGGCGGCAACTTCATCCTGACTCCGCACCCGGGCGAAATGGCGCGTCTTTGCGGTAGGAAGACCGCCGAGATCCAGGCCGACCGCGTCGGCTCGGCGCGCGCCTACGCCACCGAGCGGAACCTGACGCTGGTCCTCAAGGGGCAGCGCACCCTGATCGCTTTTCCCGACGGCCGGGTCTGGGTCAATCCGACCGGAACCCCTGCCATGGCCACCGCAGGCAGCGGCGACATCCTCACCGGCCTGATCGCGGGGCTCCTGGTCCAGGCGCCGCGCGAACCTGAGGCCGCCATCGCCGCGGCCGTGTACGTGCACGGCTTAGCAGGGGAACTCGGCGCTGAGGAGCTGGGCGAACGATCCCTCCTCGCCACCGATTTGCTCGACTATCTGCCGGAGGCCTTCGATGAGTGCGTCCGTGGTCCGGACCCGTTCTGAGGAGGAAACCATCGAACTGGGCCGGCGGATCGCGGAGCGGCTGCCCCGTCCGGCGGTGGTCCTATTAATCGGGGAACTTGGTTCAGGCAAGACCACCCTGGCCAAGGGCATCATCCAGGGACTGGCGGCGGCGGACCCCGAGGAGGTCTCCAGCCCGACCTACACCCTGATCCACGAATTCGGTGACGGAGCGCGCGTCTACCACATCGACTTGTACCGCATCGATAGCGCGGCCGAAGTTCTGGCCCTGGGGCTGGACGATCTGCTCAACTCCAATGCGGTTTTGCTCGTGGAGTGGGGCGAGCGCTTTCCCCAACTATGGCCGGAGGACCGCATTGAAATTCGCCTGCGCTGGCTGGAGGAAAACACGCGGGAAATCGAGATCCGGGGGGCGGAAGAAGCGCGTCACGGTACCGTTAGGGACCGCGAACAACGCTTGTGAAGGCCGCGCCCGGCGGCCGCAACGTTCGATCAATCGCCGGGCATGGCGCCCACGCAATTCGGCTACGATGAGATTGTGCCGGTGCGTCTGGCGGTTGTCGCGCTGCTGGCGGCGGGGGGCTGCTGGGCGCAGTTCGTGCGCGACTGGCACAGGGTCAGCACACCCCACTTCGAGCTCGTTTCCCGCTACGATCCCGCCCTGGCCGGCCCCTTGCTCGGGGAGCTGGAGTGGGCACGAGCCGTCCTTGAAGAGAGCTTTGGAGGGAACCCTCGCCCGGACCGGCGTGTACTCATCTACATCCCCGACTCGCCTTATGAGTTCGAACAGAACAGCCCTTCCGCCTGGGCCACCGGCTTCTATGCTCAACTTCCCTACCGGGACGTGATCGTGCTGCGGCAATGGTCCAGAGCGCGGCAGGCGCTCTTGCACGAGTACACCCACCTGATGCTCCGCCGCCAAGGAGGCCGGTATCCGGCGTGGTTTGAGGAGGGCTTGGCCGAGTACTTCTCCACGCTGCGCATGGAGAACCAAGGGCCGGTTGCCGGAGAAGCCATCCCCAACTCTCTATCGCTCCTGCGCCAGGCAGGATGGCTGCCGTTGAGCTACTTTCTGGAGGCGGAGTCACCCCGAGAGTTGAACAGCCAGGCTGTGGCGGGCCGCTTCTACGCCCAGTCCTGGCTGTACGTGCACATGCTGCGCCTGTCCCCCGCTTACAAAGACCGGTTCTCCCAATTCCAGAATCTGTTGGCCGAGCAGGTAAGCACCGAACAGGCCCTTTCCCGCGTCTACGGCAAATCGCCTGAGGATTGGGACGCCGATGCCCGGAGCTGGTTCCGGCGTTCGGGCTTTCCCGTGGAGCGGCTCAAGCCGCCGCCGGAGGGTGCTGCTGCGGCTAAGCCCGAGGTCGAGCAGATCGGAGAACCGGAAGTTGAGATCACCCGTCTGACTCTGACCGCTCACCGGATGCCCGCTCCCCAGGCCCGTTCCGAATACGACCGGCTCAGCCGTCTGGCGGGCGCCCGCTGCGACCTACAGGCGTCGCTGGGAGACTTGGCCTACGCGGCGCGACTCTGGCGGCAGGCGGCGGCCCATTACAGCGCTGCGATCGGCTGCGGAGCCGGCCAAGAGAACCTGGCCGAAGGTTTGCAAACGGAGCTCAGCCGGCAACCACCGGCCGCCACGGCTGAGTTGGAATCCTTCACCCCGGAGACGGCGGCCGGCTTTGCCAGCTTCATGCTGGGCGTGGGGCGGTTCTTCGAGCGGGATTATGCCGGCGCGCTTGATGCCTTCCGCAATGCCGGCGGCTTAGTCGGGGAAGACCTGTTCCGCATGAGCCGCCTCGAGGCGCTGGCCCACGCCCGGCTGGGCCAATTTGAGTCCGCGCTCGCCGCCGTGGAGCGGCTTGAACGCATGGCGCAAAGCTCGGAGCAAAAACTCACCGCGCAGCTCACCCGGGAGGATGTGGAGCGGGCCCGCGCGCGAGCCGCAGGCCCTGCGCGCGAACCGTTTTCCCGAAGCGTCTTGCGCCAATATCAGCGCCTGGATGGCGTGGTGACTCGCGTGGACTGCTTGGGCGGCCGCGCCCGCTTCTGGGTGGAAGCCGGCGGCCAGACGTTTAAGCTGCTGGTGGTGGACCCTCAGGCGGTCACCCGCGGAGGGGAAACGAGCGGGCCGCTGGAGTTCGCCTGCGGCCCGCAGCGGAGGGAGGTCATCATCGGCTACCAGGAGCAAGCCGACGCCTCCACGGAAACCACGGGCCGCATCCGCTATCTGGAGTTCCGCTGATCCTCGGTACCCTCAGCTATAGAGCTGGTCCGCGGAGCGCTCCCGGTCCCACTCGGGAGTCGGCGCAAAGTAGCTCTCGCCCATCATCAGGTGCTGCTTAACGACTTCCTCGTTGAGATCGATGCCCAGTCCGGGCCCTTCCGGCACCCGGATGAAGCCCTTGTTGAGGATGGGCTTCTCCACGCCCGTCACCAGGTCGTCCCACCAGGGGATGTCCACCGAGTGGTTTTCCATCACCAGGAAGTTCTGCGTGGCGGCGGCGCAGTGAGCGTTGGCCATCGCGCACACCGGCGTGCCCGCCATGTGCATGGCCATCGGAATCCCGTAACGCATCGCCATGTCCCCGATGCGCTTGGTCTCCAGAATCCCGCCCGAGGTCGAAAGATCCGGATGAATGATGTCCACCACGTGGTTGCGGCAGAGCTTCTCGAACTCGTCCATCAGATAGATGTCCTCGCCCGTGCAGATGGGCACGTCCACCGTGTCCGTGATCCGCTTCAACTGCTCGGTCTGATACCAGGGAATCACGTCCTCCAGCCAGGCCAGGTTGCACTTTTCGAACGCCTTGGCTAACCGGATGATCGAGTTCTCGCCCATGATGCCCACGTGGTCGACGGCAATCGGCACATCCCAGCCCACGATTTCGCGGACTTTCATGATGTACTCGGCCATCAGCTCGGCGCCCTTGTGGGTGATCTCGATGCCCGAGATGGTGTGCTCGCGCCCGCGCTCAACAGGCATGCCTTGGACATAGCCCGAGACCGCGCCGGGCACGTTGCGGAAGCGGTTGATGCCGATGTCCATCTTGAACCAGGTGAAGCCCATCTCCTTGCGCTGCTTCATCCGCTCTCCGAATACCTTCGGATCGGGCGAATCGGGGGTATCGCAGTAGCAGCGCAGCTGGTCGCGGTACTTGCCGCCCAGCATCTGATAGATGGGCACGCCGTAGACCTTGCCGGCCAGATCCCAGCAGGCCTCCTCAATGGCGACCACACCGCCGGCCATGCGGCCATGACCGCCGAATTGCCGCAAGCGCCGGAAGATCTGCTCGATGTTGCAGGGGTTCATGCCCAGGATGCGGCTCTTGAGCATGAGGGCGTAGGTCTTGCTGGCGCCGTCACGCACCTCGCCCAAGCCGTAAATACCCTGATTCGTATCGATGCGGATGATGGGGCAGGTGAACGGGGCGCCCGTCACGACCGCCACCCGCAGGTCGGTAATCTTGAGTTGCGACGGAGCCGAGTTCCGGTTGACGTTCTGCACCGCCGCGTCCAGAGTTTCGTCGGCCCAAAAGGTTCCCGCCGCTGCACCAAACAGGGCGGTGGCTTTTTTCAGGAATTCACGCCGTCCGGGACGAGTCCGGCGGCCTCCCAATAGTCTTTCCAATGACGGCTTCATCGTGCTCTCTCCTGGCGGCTCCGGTCCCTGATCACAGTCCCTTGCCGCAAATTTCAATCCTAGTAATACTTGCCCCTGACAAAGCTGTCAAGGTCTGGTAACCCCTCTCAAAAAGCCGGGAGCGAGCCGGCGCCCGCCCCCGGATAACGCAACACATTCCCTTTACCAGCGGAACGCAATCGTGATGTTCTGCAACGGCTGGCCGCCGGCGTTTGCGGTGGTTCCTTCTTGAGAGGTGTCCGGCGGAATCGTGCCAAAGTTCGCCGGATTGGTGAAGTTCACCGTAGTGTCCGGAGGCGCCAGGTTGTACCACTTGAACGGATTCTGGAAGTCGTAGCGGAACTGAATGGCGTAGCGTTCCTTGATCTTCCATTCCTTGGCTGCCGAGAAGCTGTGGTCGATGAATCGCTGGCGGTCCATGGTGTTGCGCCCCACGTTTCCGTAAGTAAATGCCGCCGGATACGTGAAGTAGTCCATGGACTGGATCAGCTTGTTCTGGTTGGCGCGGTTCCAGCGGTCGCCGCCGATGTCCGCCCAGCCGTCCCGCAGGTGGGCCCGGTCGCCGGTGCTGTTGGGACGTCCCGAACGGTAGGCGACGTTGGCCGTCGGCATATAGCTATAGGGGCTGCCGCTGAAGCCGAAGGTGAGCGGGTTGCCGCTCGAGATCCGGTACAGGAACACCATGTCGTAGCCGCCGAAGATGGCGTTCCACAGACCGCCCTGATTCAGCCACTTGCGGCCCTTACCGAAAGGCAACTCATAGTTCATGCTGCCGGTATACTGATGGGTCCGGTCAAAGCTGCTCCGCGCCCGGTCCAGGTTACGGCTCAGCAGCCGGTTGCCCGTGCTGGCGTCGATCGACTTTGAGTAGGTGTAGAAGGTCAGGAACGAGATGCCGGAGGAGTACCGCTTCTCCAACTTCACGGTTCCCGAATGGTAGTTCGAGTTGGCGCCGTTGGTCCGGAAGTTGATGGTGCCGAAATTGGTGAAGGGCCGGTAGGCCTGGGTGTTGCCGCGCATGGTATTGAACAGGGTCGGGTTGGTCTGATACAGATTCCACGCCCACTCATAGGGCCACTGGTTGATCTGCATCGTCTCATAGCCGTTCACCGCGCGGTTTCCGGCGTAGCTCACTTCCACCAGATAGTTGGCCGAGAAGTTGTACTGCACGCCGAAGTTCCAGTTCATCACGTAGGGCACCTTGCGGTTGGGGTCCACCCAGGTGGCGCTTCGGCTGCTGTAATTGGTGGAAGCGTACGGAATCGTTCCATCGGAGCGAATCACAGGCCACTGCAAGGGCAGAATCGGTCCCGCGCTCAACTGGAATCGTGGCCGGTAGTCGCCCGAAGGCGTATCGATGCGCGCCGTAATGGATCCATACTCTTCGGTGGGCGGGCTGGGCAGCCGCTCTTCGTTCATCGCCAGAGAGAAGCCGCCGCGCACCACCAGGTCACGCCGCGCCTGCCAGGCCAGGCCGAACCGCGGCTGGAAATTGTTCCAGTCCTTGTTGTGCAGTTTCGCCGGGTGCGTAATCACGCCCTTCGCGC
>JAIMAR010000048.1 GCA_023511855.1 Bryobacteraceae bacterium | reverse complement strand
GGACTCAAACTGGCCGCGGCGAATGCGGGCCAGATCGCGGCGTTCGGGAGAGCGGGCGGCGGACTCGTAAAGGTAAGCGGGGACGCGAAGGCGCTGCCAGAGTTGTTCGGCGAGTTGAACGGCCCAGCGGGCGCAATCGTCCAGGGAGGCGTTCCGGAGGGGGACCAGAGGAATGACGTCGGCGGCGCCGATGCGGGGGTGGACGCCGGTGTGGCGGTTGAGGTCGATGAGAGCGACGGCCTGCTCCACTCCGCGCAGAAGGCTGTCCAGCACGGCGTGCGGCGGACCGGCCAAGGTGATGACGGAGCGGTTGTGATCGCGGTCGGAGTGGAGGTCGAGGAGCAGAGCGCCGGGGACGGCGGCCATGGCGGTCTGGATGCGCTCGACGGCGGAGAGGTCTGTCCCTTCGGAGAAATTGGGCACGGCCTCGATCAAGGGTTCGGCCATTGGACCTCCCCGCGCTGGTAGAGGATGCGGCCGCGTTTGATGGCCATGACGACGAGATTCTGGCCGGCGCAATGGGCGAGCTCGCGGTAGTCCGAGGTATCGAGCAAGAGGAGATCGGCGGATTTTCCGGCTTCGAGAGAGCCGAACAGGCTGCCGCACCGGAGGGCGTGTGCGGCGTTGATGGTGGCGGCGGTGAGGGCTTCGGCGGGCGTCATGCCGAGATGGCGGCAGGCGGCCCAAAGGACGAATTGCAGGTTGCAGTTTGGATTGAGGTGGGGATGATAGCCGGTGGCGAGCGCGACGGCCACGCCGTGGTCGACGAGGGAGCGGGCTGTGATTCCGCGCTCGCAGCCGAGCTGGAGAGCGACGGCCGGCGTCAGAATGACGATGGCGGAAGACTGCGCCAGGGCGGATATGTCCTCCGGAGTGGCGTGGTCCGGCAGCGTGACGGAGGCGGCTTCCAATTCGACCGCCAGTCGGGCGGCCGACTGGCTCGAAAGGGCGGACTGCACCTTCAGGTGGAATCCGAAGGTGCGGGCAGCCTGTAGGAGACGGCGGGCTTCGTAAGGGGGCAGGGAGCCCTTGCCGCAGCACACCTCCACGAAGCGGGCCAGTTTGCGCCGCGCCGCTACGGGCAATACTTCGTCGATCTGGGCCCGAAGATACGCGTCGAGGCCGTGAGAGTGCCCGCGGGCCGGCAGGCCATCGAAGAAAAGAGATGGAATCAGGTCGACAGCGAGTTGAGCTGAGCCGGCAAAGACGCGAAGGGACTTGAGCTGCCCCTGCGGATCCAGGCCCCAGCCGGTCTTGGCTTCGAGGGAGGTGGCTCCGTGGCGGACGTAATCCTCGAGTGTGAGGCGGAGGCGGCGCTCCAAGGTGCGGGCGGGGGTAGCCGCGATCCCGTCGAAGCCATTGTCCGGTTCCGGGGGCCGCAAATCGGTGGCGACGGGCGCGCGCGGGTCCTCGCCGGTCCAACGCAGGCGACCCCAAAGGGGCCAGGTGTGGCAGTCGACAAAGCCCGGGAGGACGGTTTTGCCTCGGGCGTCAATTTCGTGCGCCCGGCGCGCTGAGGAGAGGTTTTCGACGCGGCGGCCCTGGCCCACGGCCTCGATGCGCCCGCCGGAGATGAGCACTGCTCCGTCGGGGATGATGCCCAGATCGCGCATGGCCGCGCCGCGCCTGGGCCCGGCCGGGCCGCGCAGGGTCACCAGTTGGCGGGCGCCGCGGATCAAGATGGCATCGGTCATGGTCAGAAACGGTTCCGGCGCGGGGTGCGCCGCAGAGCGTATAAGAGACCAATGTAGCCGAGGGGCGCGCCGGAGCGGAAGCTTGCGGGATGCGAGAGCGCGAGCGGATCAGATGGCTTCGAGTTCTTCTTCAAGAAGCTGCTTGCGGTAGAGGTCAGCGTAGTAGCCATCCAACGCCAATAGGGATTCGTGCGTGCCTTGTTCGGCGAGGCGGCCGCGCTCGATGACGAAGATCTGGTCCGCGCCGCGCACGGTGGAGACGCGGTGAGAGATCAGGATGGTGGTGCGGCCGCGCATGACGGCAGCCAGGGCGCTGAGGATGCGGTCTTCGGTCAAGGTGTCGACACTGGAGAGGGCATCATCGAGGATGAGGATGCGGGGGTCGCGGAGGATGGCGCGGGCGATGGCGGTGCGCTGTTTTTGGCCGCCGGACAAAGTGATGCCGCGTTCGCCGACCAGGGTGTCCAGGCCCTGGGGGAAGGATTCGATGTCGGGGCCCAGGCCGGCCAGTTCGGCGGCCCAGCGAATGCGCTCCGGCGGGCAGCCGTCGACGCCTAAGGCGATGTTTTGGGCGAGGGTGGCGCTGAACAGGATGGTCTCTTGAGGAACGAAGCCGATCTGGCGCCGGAGCTGCTCAGGACAGTAGCGGCGGACGTCGACGCCATCGATGAGCACGGCGCCTTCGGCGGGGTCGATCAAGCGGGGGATCAGTTGGACCAGGGTGGACTTGCCGCTGCCGGTATGGCCGACGATGGCGACGGTGGCGCCGGCCGGAATGCGGAGATCGATGCCGTCCAGGGCGCGGCCGGCGGGATACTCGACGGTGACGGCGCGGAATTCGATCTCGCCTCTGAGCGGCTGAGGGACGGGGACGGGAACGGGCGGCGCCGTGATGGAAGGCTGCTCTTGCAGGATGGCGTGGATGCGGCCGAGCGACGCGGTTCCTCTTTGCACTAGGTTCACCACCCAGCCGAAAGCGATCATAGGCCAGACCAGGATCATGAGGTAGGTATTGAACATGACGAACTGACCCAAGGTGAGATCGCCGCCGAGGAGCCGCAGGCCGCCCGCCCAGAGAAGGATGAGCAAGGTGAGGCCGATCAAGGCTTGCAAGAGGGGGAGGAAAGCGCCGCTGAGTTTGGCCAGACGGATGTTTTCGGCGACGTAGAGCTGGTTGAGGCGCTCGAAGTTGCGGAGTTCGGCCTCTTCCTGGACGAAGGCGCGGACGACGCGGACTCCGGCGATGTTCTCTTGGACGCGGCTGCTGATGTCGGAGAAGAGTCTCTGGATTTGCTCGAACCGGATGTGGATGAGGTGGCCGAAGCGCGAGACGACGATGCTGATCAAGGGGGCCGGGGCCAGGGCGGCCAGGGTGAGCTTCCAGTCGATGCTCAGCATGATGGCGACCACGAGCAGGAAGGTGATGCCGGTTTCAAAGGAGTACATCAAGGCGGGGCCCACCATCATGCGGACGGCGCCAAGGTCGTTGGTGGCGCGGGCCATGACGTCGCCGGTGCGGGTGCGGCCGTAGAAGCCGGCGTCGAGGCGGGTGAGGTGGCGGTAGAGGTCGTTGCGGAGGTCGAACTCGACGTCGCGGGAGACGCCGATGACGATGACGCGCATCCAGTATTGGAAAACGCCCTTGACCGCGGCGAAGACCACGATGGCGGCGGCCAGCCAGAGCACGGCGTTGAGGTTGAAGCCGCCGGCATGCATGGCGTCGACGCCGCGGCCGAGGAAGACCGGGACGATGGCCGCCAGGATATCCTTAATCAAGAGGGCGGCGAAGCCCAGGGCGACGGCGCGGCGGTAGCGCCAGAGATAAGGCCCCAGGATTCGCCAAGCCGTGCGCAGTTTCATTTAGAACCCAAACCAGCTCGCTATGGTTTTCTGCCACTCCAAGAAGACCAGCTTACGTCCCTCGCGGGTCTGCCACCAAGAGATGGGGTCGAAATTGGGATAAGGCGCAGCGATCACGAAGAAGCGGACCTCGGGAATGGCGGCGCGGAAGGTGCGCCCGGCGCGGCGGGTGTGGTAATCGCTAGTGACCAGCAGGCAGGTGCGTATGCCGCGGCGGCGCAGTTCCGGGGCGAAGACGCGGGCTTCGCCCGAGGTCGAGGAGTAGGGGTGCGGAACGGCGACGAACCAGGAGGCCGGGTAGCCGGCGCGCTCGGCATAGGCGATGGCGAGTTCCGCCTCGTTGTAGCCGTAGAAGCCCTCCGGGCCGCTGACCAGCACCAGTGGCGCGTATTGATTGCGAACCAGCTCGGCGGCCCTGAGAATGCGGTGGCCGAATCCGTCGCCGCCGAGAACCACAACGGCGTCCGCGGGCTGGGGCGCATCGAAGCGGACCAAGGCGTAGGCCAAGCCGGCAAGCCACCAGGCGTGAGTGACGATGAGGATGGCGGCGAGGGCCACAAGAACAGCAAACAGGCGCAGCAGCGATTTCCTCTGCGGCACAGGATCAGGTCTCGTCCGCGGAGTTCTTGTTGTCGATGCGGCCGGCGGTCTTCAACTGCTGATAGAGGCGCTCGATTTCGGCCTCGTCTTCGGGCAGCAGGAGATGATAGCGCGGCCGGGCGGCTTGCTTGTGTTCGGGCCCGGTCACGGCGGCTTCTCCCCAGAACTCGCGGTAGGGCCGTCCTTCGATGAGGGCGAGGCGGGACTGGCGCCGGATGTGGCGCAGCAGGCTGGAGGACGAGTCCAGATCTCCGGGGTAGATGACCCAGAGGCGCTCGCCGTCGGAGAGGCGCAAGCGCACCGCCAACGGGGAACGCCAGTATAAGCGGTCCACCTGCCGGATCGTGGACCAAGGGATGACGCGGCGGCCGATCTTGAGGTGCTCGGCGCGGATTTCGATCGGCGGACGAAGTCCAAGCCACAGGCTGGAGGCGCCAACAAAAAGGAGCGGAACAGCGGCGGCAGCGAGCGGAGGCCAGCGCAGCGCCAGCCAAGCGGTTATGGAGGCCAAAGCGCAGGCGAGGCAACCCGCCCAGTACAAGCGCCGCGATGGGACATATCGGCTCATCGGCACACCCACCACTTTTAGCCTACTCTCGGGCGGGGGGCGCGTCAATCGCCCCTGGGGGTGAAGGAGGCTCGGCCAGCAGGACCCCGGCGAAGGGGTCGGCGAAGAGAATTCTCAACGAGCGTTTCGCGGCGACCGCGTGATCCTCGGTCAGCAAAACGTAGTAGTCGAAGTCTGCATCTGGGTTGCCCCGCTCGACCGGGCTCATCCAGGCGAGCCGGTAACGGCGGCGGTAGAAGTTGAGCGTGGGTTCGAGCACCCAAGTGGAGCCAACGCGCACTTTGGGCCGGGGCCAGCGGAGGTAGTCGGAGCGGATGATCTCGACGATGCGTTTGGTGGAGCGGTCGAAGCGCCATTCGCCGTAGTGGTTGCACTGGAAGTGAGCTGCAAATTGGGCCAGCGAGAGGAGGCCCAGGGCGGTGAGCGGCCAGCCGAGGGCGAAGCGTAGAGGCGGGCGGTGGCGCAGGGCGGCGGTCATGGCAGCCAAGGTGAGAATCAGGAGCGGGACGAAGTAGAGGCCAGTACGGGTATAGGGCAAGCGGACTCCGGCGAAGCGGTGCGCGGCGAGCAAGATCACGACGCTGAGGGATAGCGTTCCGCCGGCGAACAGCAGGGCGCGGGAGGGCAAGTTCAGCGTGGAAAAACCGCCGCGGCGGGCCGCGTGAAAGACCAGCAACAGACAGGCCAGCAACGCTGCGGCGGCAGCGAGGGGGAACAGCACCGCCCAGAGGGGATACCAGAAGGCGGGCCCCGGCACGATTGCAGCCAGCCGGTCGGGGAGCGGGTGGTGGAAGTAGGACATCTCGACCAGCGTGTGTAGCGACTCACGCGCGGTGGAGGCGCCGAAGTAGAAATGGTCCGGGCGAGCTTTGATGAGCGGCAGGATGAGGATAACGAAGGCGGTAAGATTCGAGGGCAGAAAGAAGTTGTCGGTAAGGAGCCAGAAACGGCCGCGAGCGGGGAGGCGGTCGCCGAGGCGAGGGTCCAGGAGAATCGTGAGCGACAGGAGCGTACCCAAAGCCGTGGCGGGGACGAGGGTGGTCAAATTGGCGGAGACGGCGAAGGCCAGGATCAAGGCGATGCGGCGGAGCGCGTTCGGGCTGGGCGCCTCCAGGTATCCGAGGGCCTGCTCCAGCGCCAACAGCAGCAAGGCGAGAGCGAGGCCGTAGCCGCGGGCGGCGGAGAAGAAGTCCATGAGATGGGGGTTGAGGGTGAGAAGAGCGAGGGGAAGGAGGAAGAGGGGGCCATCCGGAAAGAGGCGGCGGCAGAGGCGGTAAGCCACGGCCAGATAGAGCAGGCAGGCGGCCAGCGCGGGGAGGCGCAGAGTGAATTCGCTCAAGCCGAAGACGGTGACGCTGATCTTGGCGAGGATGGAATAAAGGACGTGGTGAGCAGCGTCATAGCCGCCGAAGAGGCGCGACCAGGAGCCGCTCAAAAACAGGTTGTAGGAGAAGGCCTCATCGGTGGTCGCCGATTGCGTGGCAGCACGGTAGAAGGACGCGGCGAAGACGAAAGCGAGGAGCAGGCGTGCGATCCGGCGGTGCATGGGTCCGGGGTGCGGTTGCGTGTGGGGTGGCCGCCCGGCGTATTGTATCATGAGGGATTCGAACGGGCAGGAGGTTCCGATGAAGGGCGTAGTTCTGGCAGGGGGCACGGGCAGCCGGCTGTATCCTCTCACCAAGATCACCAATAAGCATTTGCTGCCGATCTACGACAAGCCGATGATCTACTACCCGATTCAGACGCTTGTGGACGCGGGGATCCGGGATATCCTGCTTGTGACCGGCGGCAAGACGGCGGGAGATTTTCTGCGGCTGCTGGCCAACGGGAGGGAGTTTGGACTCAAGCACATTCACTACACTTATCAGGAGGGCGAGGGCGGGATTGCGGATGCCCTCAGTCTGGCGGAGCATTTCGCGGACGGGCATAAGCTGTGCGTCATTCTGGGGGACAACATCATCGGAGGCAGCATCCGCAAGGCGGTGGACGAGTTCCGCAAGCAGCCGGCCGGGGCCAAGATCCTGCTGAAAGAAGTGCCGGACGCCAACCGGTTCGGAGTGGCCGAGCTGCAAGGGGACCGGATTGTTGGCATCGAGGAGAAACCCGAGCATCCCAAGTCCAACTATGCGGTGACGGGCGTGTACATGTACGACAACACGGTCTTCGACAAGATCCGCACGCTGGTGCCGAGCGGGCGCGGAGAGCTCGAGATCACCGACGTGAACAACGCCTACATCCGGGAAGGAACCATGACCTTCGGCTTCCTTGAGGGGTGGTGGACTGACGCCGGGACGTTTGATTCGCTGCTGAGGGCGGCCAACTACGTGGCCGAGGAGCGGCGCGCCGCGCGCGAGCGCCAACTGGCGGGAGCCGCGCGCCGCTGAGCCGGTCCGGAGCGCCCGCCATGAGGGTGGCGCTGGATGCCACGCCGCTGACCTTGAGGAGCGGGGGGCTCCGGCGCTACGTGGAGGAGTTGAGCCGGGCGCTGGCGCGCGCGAATCCGGAAGACGACTACTCGCTGGTTTGCGATTTCCCCTTTGAGATGCCTGCCGATGCTCCGCCGAATCTCCAGGCCGGCACGGTTCCGGCAGGGGCGTTGTGGCGCCGGTGGTGGCTGGCCGGAGTGCAGCGTGAAATGGCGCGGCGGGGCTGCGAGCTGTTTCACGGAACGAACTTCGTTGTTCCCTGGATGCCGTTGCGGCCGTCGGTGGCAACGGTGCACGATGTATCTCCTTGGATGGAGCAATGGGCGGAGATGAGGGACGGCCTGAGCGGCGCAGGCACGCAGCGGCGCAAATCCTCCAGTTTCGTGCGCTCACGGGCGGGGCTACAGATCGCCGTGGGGTTGGCGAGCATGGTCTTGACGCCAACGGAGGCGGTGCGCAAGGAAGTGGTCGAGTATTTTCGGGTACATCCCTCCAGGGTTGTGTCGGCGCCCTTGGCGGCAGGCCCAGTGTTCCGGCCCACGGAGGGAAAGAAGCTGGAGCGGCCGTATTTTCTGCATGTGGGAGCGGCGGGGCCGAGGAAGAATCTGTCCATGCTGATGCAGGCTTGGCATGAGGTGCAGGGCCGAACCGGCGCGGAGCTGGTGTTGGCAGGGCCGCTGGAGGCCGGTATGGCGGCGGCAGGAGACGACGCACGGAGCGGGCTGCGCCAGCTGGGTCACGTATCGGACGACGAGCTGGCGGAGTGGTACAGCGGGGCGGCGGCGGTGCTCTATCCGTCATTCTATGAAGGGTTCGGGTTGCCGGTGCTGGAAGCGATGCAGTGCGGGGCGGCAGTGATCGCGTCGCGGATTCCGGCCGTGGAGGAGGTGGCGGCGGACGGAGCGGTCCTGCTTAATCCAAAGGATACGAAGGCGTGGGCGGAGGCGATGACTGCGTCGGTTCGGAATCCGGAGCGATTTGCGGAGCTGCGCTGGCGGGCATTACGGCGGGCCTCCGGGTTCACGTGGGAACGGACCGCGCGGCTGACCCGCGAAGTCTACGCGGAAGCGTTGCAGCGTTGGGAGATGCGCAGCTTTGCCTGAAAAGCGGCCGGCGGTCGTGGTCATCAGTCCGGAAGCGCCCTATCCGCTGGTGGGCGGAGGCCAGCACCGGACGGCGTGTCTCGTGGAGTATCTGGCCCGGCGTTACACCGTGGATCTGGTGCTTTTCCGGCAAGCGGGCGAGCCGGATCCGGCGGGAGCGCTGCCGCTTGGCCTGGTGCGGCGGCAGGTAACGCTGGAGTTGCCCCGGCATAGCAAACTCGAGTTGGCGAGAGCCGTCAGAAACGCGCGGCGGGTGATGCGCGGCGTGCCGCCGCTGAACGAGCGATTTTCCGGCTTCGGGCGGGAGATTGAGGCGTTCACGCGGAGGGAGCGGTACGCGGCCGGCGTCATCGAGCATTTCTGGTGCGTCTCGTACTGGGAGCAGATCGCGGGCGTGTGCGGCCGGACCGTACTGGATTTGCACAATGTCGAATCGGTGCTGCTTGAGAGGATGGCGGCGGTCGAGACGGGGCCGCGCAGGTGGATGCTGCGCCGGTTCGCCAGGGAGGCAGAGTTTTGGGAACGGCGGTGGCTGCCCAAGTTTGACTTATTGCTCGCGGCGTCGGATGGCGATGCGAGGAGGGCCGCGGAGAAGGCGCGCGGTGCGCGGGTGCACGTTTATCCGAATACGCTGCCTGACAGGCCACAGCCAGAAGTGGAAGAAGAGGAGGCGATTGCGTTTTCGGGCAACTTTGAGTATGCGCCGAACCGGGACGGGGCGGTGTGGTTTGCGCGAGAAATCTGGCCGCGCCTGAAGGCGCGGCGGCCGGAGCTGGAGTGGCGGCTGATCGGCCGCAATGCGGAGGGGCTGCGCCATCAACTGGGTTCGCAGGAGCGGATCCAGATCTGCGGAGCGGTGGAGGATCCCGTCGGCGAGTTGGCACGGTGTAAAGCGGCGGTCGTGCCCTTGCGGGCGGCCAGCGGCACACGGGTGAAGATTTTGGAGGCGTGGGCTGCGGGCCGGGCGGTGGTCTCGACGACGATCGGGGCGGAGGGATTGGAGGCGCGGCAGGGGGAACAGGTGGTGCTGGCCGATGACGCGGAAGAGTTTGCAGGCGCAGTGCTGAGGCTGTTGGAGGCCGAGGAGGAGCGGCGGCGGCTCGGACAGGCAGGGCGCGCTTTATTTGAGCGGCGCTACACGCGGCAAGCAGGCTGGGCAGCGTTGCGGGCCGCGGAACTTTGAAACAACGGCGTTGCGGCGTGCGCCGTTTATACTGATAGACACGTTGATGCGGGTTGCCATCGATGCGCATACGATCGGGCTGCGGAAGAGCGGCAACGAGTCTTACATCCGCAATCTGCTCGCGGCGATGGGCAGACTGGGAGCAGAGGTCGAGCTTCTGGCCTACGTCACCTCGCGAAACCTTCAGACGCGCTTCCCCGAAGCGAGGCTGCACGAGGTTTCGCGGAACCCTGTGCGGAGGCTGGGATGGGACTTGCCGAGGCTCTTACGGCAGGACTGTCCTGATGTCCTCCACGTACAGTACACGGCCCCGCTGGGATGCCCCGTGCCGTTGGTGGTCAGCGTCCACGACGTAAGCTTCGCCGAACACCCGGAGTATTTTCCGGGCTGGCGCAGGCGGCAGTTGCAGATCACGGTGCGTCGAACGGTGCGCCGCGCGGCGCGGCTGGTTACCGGAAGCGAATTCTCCCGGCAGGCGATCGCGGGTCACTACGGGCTGAACCCGGAGTGGATCGACGTTGTGCCCATTGCGGCGGCGCCGGTTTTCCGTCCGATGCGGACGGAGCTGGCCCGGTCGAGGGTCATGCAGCGGTATCAGGTTACGGCGCCGTATGTGCTAACGGTTGGAGATCTCCAGCCCCGGAAGAACCAGTCGGCTCTGGTGCGGGCGTTCGCGGAGGCGGCGCGCGCCAGGCCGGAGCTGCCGCATCATCTGGTTGTCGCCGGCAAGGAAGGCTGGCGCGGGCGGGAGGTGAAGGAAGCGGCGAGGCGGAGCGGTGTGGCGGAGCGCATCCATTTCACGGGGCATGTGGAGGACGAGGCGCTGGTGGAGTTGTACAACGGGTGCGATGTTTTCGTCTTCCCGTCTTTGTATGAGGGCTTCGGAATCCCGGTGCTGGAGGCCATGGCCTGTGGGCGGGCGGTGGCATGCTCCGGCAGCACGGCCTTGCCGGAAGTGGCAGACTCGGCGGCGATTCTTTTCGACCCGCGTTCCATCAGCCAGATGGCGCAAGCGATCCTGGATCTTCTGTTGTATCCGGAACTGAGGGCGCGGATGGAGAGGTTGGGGCGCAGGCGAGCGGGGCAGTTCGATTGGGGTCAGACGGCGGCGCGGATGCTCCAGATCTACCGGGAAGCGGCTGCGGGAGAGGCGCGCGGCAGGCGTTTGCGCTTGCCGGCTGGTGTGAACCGATGAGGACGGGGTGGATCGCCGCATGGATGGTTGCCGCCTTGTGGGCGCCGGCCCGTGTAGCGGCGCAGGCGGGGCCGGAAGAAGAGCGGCTGCAATACTCGGTGAACTATCCGAGCGGGCTTCCGCTGGGGACGGCGAGCCTCGAAAGCCGGGCCGTGAGCTGGCCAAATGGGAGTGCCGGCCGGGAGTTTGTATTCCGGTTGCAGGCGGCGGCGCCTGGGTTTGAGGTCGAGGACCGCTATCGCGCAGTGGCCACGGCCGAGCACTGCTCGCTGGAGTTCGAGAAGGATGCGCGGCACGGGAAGAAGGTCATCAAAGAGCGGATGACGTTCGACCCGCAAGCCGGAACGGCGGTGCGTGAGAACTTGACGGGCGGACTGCCGACGAAGTTGGAGACAGCTTCCTGCGCGAAGGACGCGCTGACGTATTTGCAATACTTCCGGCGTGAAATGGCGGCGGGAAGAGTCCCACCCCCGGCGACCCTTTATTTCGGCGCGGCCTATCAGGTGCGTCTGGCGTACGGGGGCAGGCAGCGGGTGCGCGTGGGGGAGGAGAGCCTGGACGCCGAACGCGTCCAGGTTTCGGTCAAAGGACCGGCTTCCGAGCACACGTTTCAAGTATTCCTGGCGCTGGAGCCCGAACGAAGGCCGGTGTTGTTCCAGGTGAGCCTGCCGCAGGGGCTTTTCCTGATGGAATTGACCGAGTAGCCATGCGCGTGGCGATGGTTTCTCCCCTGCCTCCGGCTCGCAGCGGGATCGCGGACTACACGGCGGCGCTGGCGGCGGCGATGAGCGGGCTGGCTGAGGTGGAAGTGGTCGGGGGAAGAGAGCCCGCCGGCGTGCTGAGGCGCTTCGATCAGGTGGTTTACCAGCTTGGGAACAATCCGCACCACGTTTTTGTGTACGAGTTGGCGCTGGAGCATCCGGGGGTGGTGGTGCTGCATGAGCCGAACCTGCATCATCTGGTGGCGGAGCGGACCATCCGGTGTGGCGATTGGGACGCATACCTGCGCGAAGCCGAGTATGACGGGGGAGCGGCGGCGCTGGCCCACGCGCGGCGGGTGCGGGCGGGGGAAGCGGCGCCGGATTATGAGGGCGTGCCGATGCTGCGGCGCTTGCTGGAGCGAGCCAGGGCGGTGATCGTCCACAGCCGGTTCGCAAAAGAGCAGGTGGAAGCGGCAGGTTTCCAAGGCGCGGTGGCTGTCATCCCGCACGGGGCGTGGACGGCGCAGGCAGATCGCATGGCGTACCGCGAGCGGCTGGGGCTCGATGAGCGCACGCCGCTCGTGGGCGTGTTTGGATTCTTGAAGCCGTACAAGAGGATTGCGGTGGTGTTGCGCGCTTTCCGCCGGCTGCGCAGAATGGAGCCTCGGGTGAAGCTGTTGCTGGCTGGGGAGCCGCATCCGGATCTTCCCGTCTCCCGCCTGGTGCGTGACCTGGACTTGCTGGAAAGCGTGCGGCTGACGGGGTTTGTGCCGCCGGAGGATCTGAGTGGGCTCGTGGCGGCTTGCGACATCGTTTTGAACCTGCGTTACCCCACGGTGGGCGAGACCAGCGGGAGCCTGATGCGCGCGTTGGGTTTGGGGCGGCCGGCGATCGTCTCCGATGTAGGCGCGTTCCGCGAGTTGCCGGACGAGATCTGCTTGAAGGTTCCGGTGGATGACACGGAAGAGGAGGTCTTGTTTGAGTATTTGAACTTGCTGATTTCGCGCCCCGCGCTGGCCCGGGCGATGGGGGAGCGGGCCAGGGCGTGGGCGGAGCGACAGTGCAGTTGGGACCGGGTAGCGCGGCGCTATGTGGCTTTCCTGGAGCGGCTCGCGCAAGGCGGGGAGGAGCCGCATGAGCAAGAGGCTGCGCCTGGCGAAATCGGCGAAGTGCGGGGAGAGGCGCCTCCGGCCGCAGAGATTCTGAAGTGGACGCCCAGCCGGGAGGATTCCCGGACCTATCTGGAGGCGCACCTGGACCGGCTGGAGCGCATCCTGGCCATGACCCCGCCGGGAGGGCCGCAAGACCGCGTTCTGGAGATGGGCGCGTATCTCCAGATCACGCCGCTGTTGAAAACCCGGCTCGGCTACGGAGAGGTGCGGGGATGCTACTTCGGCCCCCAGGGCGGCAAGGAGCGCCGGGAGGCGGCCGCAGAGGACGGCGAGCGCTTCGAGTGTGAAATCGATCTGTTTGACGCGAGCGCCGACCGGTTCCCTTATCCGGACGGGTACTTTTCCACCGTGCTGTGTTGCGAAGTGTTGGAGCATCTGGCGCGGGATCCGATGCACATGATGGCGGAGATCAACCGGGTGCTGCGGGAGGGGGGACATCTGGTGGTGACGACGCCGAACATCGCCTCGCTGCGGGCGGTGGCGGCGGTCTTGCAGGGATACCATCCCGGGCTGCTCCCGGCGTATTTGCGGCCGGAGGTGGAGCCGAAGGAGGTCCGGCATCACCGGGAGTATACGCCGCAGGAAGTGCGCTTGCTGTTAGAGGACGCCGGCTTCGAGGTGATGCGGCTGGAAACGGGCCCTTACCGCGAGCAGCCGCGGCCGGAGCTGGCGTGGGTCCTCCGGTTGTTGGAAGCCTACGGGATGTCCTCAGAGTTGCGAGGCGAAGCGATCTACGCGGCGGGGCGCAAGAAGGGTCCCGTGCGGCGCAGATATCCGGAGTGGCTGTACATCGGGCCCGCATGAGCATCGAATACCGC
Source organism: Bryobacteraceae bacterium (assembly GCA_023511855.1). Classification (GTDB taxonomy): domain Bacteria; phylum Acidobacteriota; class Terriglobia; order Bryobacterales; family Bryobacteraceae; genus JAIMAR01. Next base: position 7,273 of record JAIMAR010000048.1, on the reverse strand, counting down.
ACCGTGGAGACGGCCGTAGAGGGGACCACGCTGCGGGTGTGCGTGGAAGCGGTGAACCACAGCGGCGAGATCTGGCGAAGCGGGGATGGGTTCCGGTTCGGCGTGCAGTTTATAGACCCGGAAAGTCACATCTACGTCGAGGACGGTCCACGGGTGGGGTTCGATGGCGACGTTGCGCCGGGGCAGGCGGGCCGGGTGTGCCTCAGCATCCGGCTGCCGGAGATCGAGGCCGGCCACCGTCTCTTCCTCAGCCCTTGGCTGGGAGAAGGCGGCTGGGCATATCAGGCCGGCTGGCGCTTCGTCGTGCTGGACGTGACGATGGAGGCCGGGTGCCCGAAGGTAACGGCCGTGCGAACCACGACGCTGCGCCGGCTCAAAGCGGAGCTCGTGCTGCGTTCGTTGGGGCGGGCCTTTACCTATCCAACCGCGGGGCTGTGGAGGAACCGGCGTTTGATCGGCTCGATGGTGAGGCGGGATTTGATTGCGCGCTACCGCGGTTCGTGGGGCGGGCTGCTGTGGACTTTGCTGAACCCGCTGCTGCTGATGTTGACGTACTTTTTCGTCTTCGGCGTGGTGCTGCGGGCGCGATTCGAGGGCGATCCGAGCCGCGCGGGGTTCGCTCTGTATTTCCTGGCCGGGATGCTGCCGTGGCTGGCCTTCAGCGAAGCGGTGGGCAGGGCGCCCACGGTGATGGCGGAGCACCGGAATTTCGTCAAGAAGATGGTCTTCCCGCTGGAAACGCTGCCCGCAACGCTTGTGGCGGGCGGGCTGGTGACGCAGGCGTTTGCGCTGGCTTTGTTTCTCGTGGCGCTGGCATTGCTTCGCGGAGGAGTGCCGCTGTCGACGGCCTGGCTGCCCGTGCTGCTGGTTCCGCAGATATTGTTCACTCTGGGGGTGTGCTGGTTTCTGGCGGCTTTGGGGGTTTATGTGCGTGATCTGGCGCAGGTAAACGGCTTCCTGCTCACGGTCTGGTTCTTCTTGACGCCCATTTGCTATCCGGAGAGCTCATTGCCGCAGGAAGCGCTGAGTATCCTATCGAAGAATCCCTTGTATGTTCTGGTGAAGGGTTACCGCTCAATCCTGTTGGAGCCGGCGGGGGGCGTGGCGTTTGGCCCGCTGTGGAAGCTGTGGCTGGCCTCGGCGCTGGTGTTCGTGGCGGGCCACGCATGGTTTTACAAACTGAAGAGAGATTTCGCGGACGTGATTTAGATGCCTGAGTTGCCGGAAGTGGAGACGGTGGTGCGGACGTTGGCCCCGCGGCTGGTGGGGCGGCGGATCCATGCGGTGATCCTCAAGACGCGCAAGGCCTGGGCGGCGTCGGCGGCCAAGCTGCGCGGGCGGCGCATTCAGAGGGTGGAGCGCTACGGAAAGTACATCCTGCTGCACCTGGACCGGGGCGTCGGGGCCATCCACCTCGGCATGACGGGCAAACTGATGGCCGGGGCGGCTCCGGGCGCCTACACGCGGGCGGTCCTGGTGCTGGATCAGGGACGCGTCGTGTTCGACGACGTGCGGCAGTTCGGATCCGTGCGTTGGCTGAAGCGGCCGCCGGACGGGTTGGGGCCGGATGCGCTGTCCATCCTGCCCGACGAATTCGTGACGCGCATGGCGCAGAGGAGGGGCCGGATCAAAGCCTTGCTGCTGAATCAGGCGTTTGTTAGGGGGATCGGAAACATCTACGCGGATGAGTCCCTGTTTCGGGCGCGCATCCACCCGCTAGCGCCGGCCAACCGCTTGAGCAAGGACCGCGCGCTGCGGCTGCACCGCTGCATCGTCGAAGTGCTCTCGGAGGCGGTGGCGAGCGGAGGCTCGTCCATTTCCGATTACGTCGACGCCGACGGGCGACCCGGCTGGTTCCAGTTTCAACACCGGGTGTACCAGCGGACGGGCGAGCCCTGCGTGGCGTGCGGCGCCAAGATCCGCCGCATTCTGGTGGCGCAGCGGAGCACGCACTACTGCCCGAGATGTCAGCGGCAGTGAGGCCGTGGTCGTAAGGCCGGATCGCCGCAGGGTTGCGCGAGCCTCTGGCTCCGACGCCGTTTCTCAGGCCAATCCAAGCCGCTGCATGAGGGCTTCGGGATCCGGGTCGCGGCCCATGAAGTCCCGGAACAAATCGGCAGGATCGGCGCTGTCTCCCTTGGAAAGGATGGACTCGCGGAGGCGGCGGCCGGTCTGCGGGTCGAAGACTCCCCTGGCCTGGAACTCCCGGAAGACATCCGCATCGAGCACCTCGGCCCACTTATAGGAGTAGTAGCCGGCGGCGTAGCCCACCGGATCTCCGAACAGATGCGTGAAGCCGGCGATCATGGCATAGTCCGACGGCAGGGGGGCGGGCGTGAAGGGTTGCAGGACTTCCCGGCTAAAGGCGAGCACGTCCGGTGCGGAGGCGGGATCGTAGTCGACGTGCAGAGCAAAGTCCAGGAGTCCGAAGCCGAGCTGGCGCATCTGAGCGGTGGCGGCGCGGTAGGTACGAGCGCGGCGCATCTTTTGGCAGAGTTCCTCGGGGATCGGCTCGCCGGTTTCGTAATGACGAGCGAACAGATCCAGAGCCTCCCGTTGCCAGCACCAGTTTTCCATGAGCTGAGAGGGGAGCTCGACGAAGTCCCAGGCGACGTTGGTCCCGGCCAGGCTGCGCACTTCGACTTTGCTCAACAGTTGATGCAGCAAGTGCCCGAACTCATGGAAGATGGTTTCAACCTCCCGGTGGGTGAGCAAAGCCGGGCGGCCGTCCAAGGGCGGAGTCAAGTTGCCGCAAATCGCGCCGGTGTGAGGTTCGAAGCGGTCGGCGCACTGCACGCCGGTGATGAAGGCGTCCATCCAGGCGCCGCCGCGCTTGTTTTCGCGCGGATGCCAGTCGGCATAGAACCAGCCCAGCAGCGCGCCGTCCTCGTCCCGAGCCTCGTAGCAGGTGACCTGAGGATCCCAAACCGGCACGCCCGGATAGGGCCGGATCTGAATTCCGAACAAACGGCGGGCGATCTCAAACATTCCTTCGATGACCCGCGGGGCCGGAAAATAGGGACGGAGCTCCTCTTCGTCGAAATCGAAGAGCGCTTTGCGCTGCTTTTCGGCCCAGTAGGCCAGGTCCCAGGGGTGCATCTCGTCCTTGCCGTCTTGGGAACGGCGGAAGGCGCGAAGCTCGCGGTCTTCGCGCTCGAAGTGCGATTGCGTCCTATGGCGCAACTGTTCGAGGAAAGCGCGGGCGCGCGCGGCGCTCTTGGCCATGCGGTCGGCGAGGGCGAAATCGGCGAAGTGGGGATAGCCCACCAGAGCGGCCTTCTGGCGGCGCAATTCAAGGATCCGGAGGATGAGGGGCGGATTCTCCCAAGGGGCGCACGCGGCTCGGGTGTTGTAAGCCTGCCAGACGTCGCGGCGGATCGCCTCGTCGTCCAGATACGTCATCAGGGCGGTGTAGCTGGGGGCCTGAAGCGTAAAGCGCCAGCCGTCGAGTCCTTTCTGCGCGGCGCTCTGGCGGGCGGCAGCGATGGCCGAAGGGGGCAGGCCCGCCAGTTGCCTTTCGGCGCGGAGGACAAGTTCGAACGCATTGGTGGCGTCCAGAACATTCTGGGAGAAGCGCGTCGTCAGCGTGCTTAGCTCGACTTCGATGGCCGCCAGGCGGGCCTTGCCTTCGGCGTCGAGATCCGCGCCGTGGCGGCGGAAGCTGTCGATGGTTTTCGTAAGAAACCGGCGCCGCACGCCGCTCAGCGCACTTGCCTCCTCGCAGGAGGCGAATTCCCGGATGGCACGCCAGAGACCCTCGTGCAGGGGGATGCTGGAGTAGAACTCGCTGGCCAAGGGTTCGACGGCGTTGTATGCGGAGCGGAGCTCCGGATAGGTGGCCACGGACTCCAAATGCCGGACCACGGCCATGGCGCGGTCCAACGGCTCGGTCATGTGGTCCAGCGCTTGCAGCGTGTCCGCCCAAGAGCGCTGTGGCCTGGCTGCGGCGATGCGCTCGCGCTCGGCGCGGGCTTGTTCGATCAGGCGCTGAATTGAGGGTTGGACGTCTTCGGCGCGCACGCGGTCGAAGGGCAAAGGAAAATTCAGATCCAGGAGAGGACTTCCGGTTTCAAGATGACCCATTGCTTTCAGGATAGACAGCGGACAGCGGCCGGCGGCAAATCCTTCACTCAGTCGGCCGGTCGATAGGAGGCCGGGGAGGACTTCCTGGCAAACAACCAGACTCCCAGGGCCAGCGTTCCCATGGCGATCCACTGGGCTGGGGAGAAGGGGCCGCCAAAGGGGAAGGCTTGTTCCGGCTCGCGGAAAAACTCGATTACAAATCTCGCCGAAGAGTAGAGGATCAAGTACAGCCCCAGGATGGAGCCGGACCGGTGAGGGCGGCCGAAACGCCAATAAAGAATCCCAAAGATCAGGGCCTCGGCGAAAGCTTCATAAAGCTGCGTGGGATGGAGCGGCACATCCAAGGGCGTTCCGAACAACTCGTGGGCGACGGGATTGCGGAAGGTGACGGCCCAAGGGCGGTGGCACTCGAGGCCCCAGCAGCAGCCCGCGGAGAAACAGCCCAGCCGTCCGAAGACGTGGCCGAGGGCAACCCCGGGGGCAAGCGCGTCGGCGGTGGCCAACCCCGGCAGCTTATTGCGGCGGATGACGACATAAGCCGTGATCAATGCCAGAATCAAGCCGCCTTGGAACACTCCGCCGGACTGCAACGTGGAAAGCGAGAAGATCTCCCGCAGGTTCTGCCGGTAGTAGCCGAAATCGGCGATCACCATGAACAGCTTGGCGCCGAGGATTCCGGCCAGGGCGCAGTAGATGCCCAAGTCGACGACCTTGGTAGGATCGAGGCCGCTGCGGCGGGCGAGTCTGGCCGCCATCCACAAGCCCGCCAGAAAGCCGAGGGTCACCAGCACCCCGTAGGTGGGGATGAAGAAATCGCCGATCTTGAGGAGTTGCGGAAACATTACAGCAGGCGAACCTTTCTGTGCGAGCGCCAGGCATCGAGCAGGACCAGTCCTACGCCGATGGTAATCGCGCTATCGGCCACGTTGAACGCCGGCCAGTGGTAAGGCCCCAGATGGAAATCCAGAAAATCCGTCACCGCGCCCTTCAACAGGCGGTCATAGAGATTGCCGGCTGCGCCACCGAGCACCAGCGCGAGGCCATAGCGTGAGAGCCGGCTGGCGGCCATGCCGGTGGGAGAGCGCTGCCAGAGAATCACTACGAGCAGGGCCATTACGAGCAGGGCGATCCCCGAAAGGAAGAAGGCCCGCCATTCCGATTCATTCTCCGAAAAAACGCCGAAGGCGATGCCGCGGTTCTCGGTGAGGATGAGATTGAAGAAACCGGGAAGGACGCGGACGGTTTCGGCCGGGGCCAGGTAAGTCTCCGCCAGCAGTTTGGTAACGCGGTCCAGAATAAGCACCAATGCGGCCAAGGAGAAGGCGGAGGCGCGCGGGGACATTCAGCCTTCCAGGGTCTGGCGGACGGCGGCCGCGCAGGCGCCGCAAATCGTCGGCAGCTCGGGCTCGGAGCCGATATCGGTCGAGTATTTCCAGCAGCGCTCGCATTTGACGCCGGCGGCGCGGCCGATGTGAATCGAAAGCGCCTTCTCTTCCTGGCGCTCCAGAGTCACCTGCGAGACGATGAACAGGGAAGGCAGCTCGGCGGCATATTGCTGGAGGAGCGGGTAGAGGTCGCCGTTCACAGTAAGATGGACCGCGGCTTCCAGCGGCGCTCCGATGAACTTCTCCTGGCGGGCGGCTTCCAGGCTTTTGAGAACCTGGTCGCGCACCTCCATCAGGCGCTCCCAGTTCTTGGCCCGCTTGCGCTGCTCCGCTCCGAGTCCGGCAACCAGCTCGGCGGGTTGTGGGAAAAGGGCTAGGTGGACGCTCTCCGGCGCGCCGGCGGGGAGCCGCATGTGACTCCAGACTTCTTCGGTGGTGAAGGTCAGGATGGGGCTTAGCAGGCGCACCAGCGCGTAGTTCAGCCGGTAGAGCGCGGTCTGAGCGCTGCGGCGGGCGCGGGAGCGCGGGGCCGCGGTGTAGAGGCGGTCCTTGAGGATGTCGAAGTAAATGGCGCTCAGATCGGTGGTGGCGAAGTCGTAGACGGCGTGATAGACCTTGTGAAACGCCATCTCGTCGTACCAGGTGCGGCATTGCTTGACGAGCTTCTCGGCGCGGAACAGGATCCACTGGTCGATTTCGAGCAGGTCCGCGGCGGGCAGCGGGTCCTTTTCGGGATCGAAATCGAAAAGGTTGCCGAGCGCATAGCGGAAGGTATTGCGCAGCTTGCGGTAGGCTTCCGAGAGCCGCGCCAGGATGGTCTCCGAGATGCGCACATCGTCGGTGAACTCCTGCGAGGCCACCCACAGGCGCAACACTTCGGCACCGTATTGTTTCACGATGGTCTGGGGCTCGATGATGTTGCCGAGCGATTTGGACATGGCCCGGCCCTCGCCGTCCAGGGTCCAGCCGTGGGTGGCGCAACTGCGGTAAGGTGAGCCTCCGCGAAGCCCCACGCCCACCAGCAGCGAGCTGTGGAACCAGCCGCGGTACTGGTCGGGGCCTTCGATGTAGAGATCGGAGGGCCAGGGCAGGCCGTAGGTTTCGTTCAGCACGGCCAGGTGACTGGCGCCGGAGTCGAACCAGACGTCGAGGATGTCGCTGCCTTTGCGGAAGGACTGGCTGCCGCAGCGGGCGCAACGCGCCTCGGGGCCGAGGAGCTCGGCTTCGGACATCTCGTACCAGACGTCGGCGGTCTTCTGGCGGAACAGCTCGACGATGCGGTCCAGATGCTTGCGGTCCGTAAGCGCCTCGCCGCACTGGTTGCAATAGAACACGACGATGGGGACGCCCCAGACGCGCTGCCGGGAGATGCACCAGTCAGGGCGGGCCGCAATCATCTTCGAGATGCGCTCCAGTCCCCATCCTGGGATCCAGCGGACCTCCTTGACGGCTTCCAGGGCGCGGGCGCGCAGGTCATTCTTCTCCAGCCCGATGAACCACTGCTCGGTGGCGCGGAAAATCGTGGGGTTGTGGCAGCGCCAGCAGTGGGGATAGCTGTGCTCAAGGCTGCCTTCGGCCAGCAGCGCGCCACGCTGGCGCAGGATGCCGGTGACGACGGGATTCGCTTCCCACACAGTCAGCCCGATAATCTCTTCCGGCAGGCGCCCGGCAGCGCCCTCGGCGTGATAGAAGCGCCCGTGGGCATCCACCGGGCAAAAGGTGGGGATGCCGTAGGCTTGGCTTGTCAGATAGTCCTCTTGTCCGTGGCCGGGGGCGGTGTGGACGGCCCCGGTGCCCTGGTCCAG
>JAIMAR010000047.1 GCA_023511855.1 Bryobacteraceae bacterium | reverse complement strand
GTGATCCGGTGGTTCTGTATGGAAGGGCCATCGCTCAACGGATAAAAGGTACGCCGGGGATAACAGGCTGATCGGAGTCAAGAGTTCACATCGACGCTCCGGTTTGGCACCTCGATGTCGGCTCATCGCATCCTGGGGGTGAAGAAGCTCCCAAGGGTTGGGCTGTTCGCCCATTAAAGCGGTACGTGAGCTGGGTTCAGAACGTCGCGAGACAGTTCGGTCCCTATCTGTGGTGGGCGTAGGAGATTTGAGGGGGCCTGTCCTTAGTACGAGAGGACCGGGATGGACGAACCTCTTGTGATCCAGTTGTCACGCCAGTGGCACAGCTGGGTAGCGAAGTTCGGTTAGGATAAGCGCTGAATGCATATAAGCGCGAAACCTTCCCCAAGATGAGATCTCCCAAGGGGGTCAACCCCTAAGAAGGGCCCTGGAAGACTACCAGGTTGATAGGACGGATGTGTAAGCGCAGCAATGCGTTGAGCTAACCGTTACTAATAGCCCGTTCGGCTTGACCGTAAAATTTACTTCTGGCATTGATGGATCTCGTGCCGCGCCGGTATTTGAAAAGTTTGTGAAGGCCGATTGCTGAAGCCGCCAAGCGCGGCCGCTGCGGCCCGAACACCAGGTTTTGGGTGACTGTAGCGAGGGGGTCACACCCGTTCCCATCCCGAACACGGAAGTTAAGCCCCTCAGCCCCGATGGTACTGCACGCGCGAGTGTGTGGGAGAGTAGGACGTCGCCCGAATAAAGAAGAAAGGCCCGGACCAAAAGCCGGGCCTTTTGGTTTTTCGCCAACTCAACGAATGCCACCCTCCGCTCCGGAGACGTGAGATGCGGAGATGGGATACCGCGGGGCGGCAACGCGAGATCTCACGGAGATCGGGGTGGGCGACGCGAGGCTCGTGCTTCCCCCACAACGGTTCGCCGTCACGAAGGCCTTCGGTGGTAGGCCCCGCTGGGAGCCCCGCAGTTGGCGGTATCCGGTCGGGCGCCCCTCTCGGGGAGGGCTTCTTGGTCCGTCGAGCGCCGCTCGGCATCGAGCGGGGAACCAGGGGCTTTCGGTCAGGCGCCAGCAGACGAGCCCCGCCCGTGGCTGGACTGGCCAGAAGATTCGGGGTGACTCGCGGTTGAAGCCGTCCGGAACTCCCAGTCGCGAATCTGAACCGCGATGAGACCGCGCTGCACGCGCACCACTTTGCCGTGGGTGACTAGCTTGATGGGCTTTCTCTGGTCCAGTAAGACGGGCCAACCGATTTCCGCCGTAACCCAGGCGTTCTGGGGCAGCGGCTGATCGCCGGCGAAGAGAATTCCGCTGCTGCTGATGTTTAAGGTATGGCCGCAGCCGTTTATCTCGCGGCGCCCGACGGCAGCTCGATATCGAACTTCCTGCCGGATCTCAAAGCGCTGGCCACTGCGTCTGTCACCGTCCCGATCCATAGCCGCTCGCACGCAACTTGCACATGGCCTTCGAGGCCAGGGACGCAAATTCAAGGCTATTCTAACATGGACGGCAAAGATCTGTATCCAGAAACTTTCGAAATTAACCCAATTTCTGTCTCGCGCGGCGCCCTCACTCAAACAGTTCGCCTGCCGGGACAATCCGCACTGCGGACGGTGTCAAACCGATGCGGTACCGCTCAATGAACTTGTCTTCATCCAAAATCTCTTTAGGCTTGGGCGAGTTATATTTCATCGGCGAAGGCCGGTTGTCTGACAAATCCGCGCGGAGTGCCTTGCAGTTTTTCCCCACAATTACGATCAAAATATTGTCCTTTTGTAGATGACGGCGGATGGCGGCATTGACCTGCTCCCGGGTCATGCTCGCTAAGCTCTTCTGAATGTAATCCTTGTAGTTAGGAATACCGTAGTAAAGGCTGTCGATGGCGTAGCCGAGTTCGGCCCTCTTGGTCCGCATTAACAGGTTGACATTCTTGGATACGAAGTTGCGCCAGCGCTCAAACTCTTCCTGGCTCAGTCCATCCCGAATCAGCTTCTCGTACTCCCACAGTGCGGCGCGCAGGGCGAAATGCGCCGTCGCCGGTTCCACCGGCCGAATCCAGATCTGGAAGATCTGCCCGCTTCGGCCGAGGTTCGGCTCCGGTTCTAGACGGTACATCCCGTCTGGAAAATACTCAATGTAGGCGTAGTCGCCGTAGTTCAGGCCGCGGGCCTCGCGGAGGCGGTTATACAGACGGCCACCGCTGGTGCGATGCTGGCCGAAACAAGCGGTGGCGACCAGAAGGGCCGGATAGTCCGGATGTCCGCGCCGCACCGAAATGGGAAACCCCATCGAAATCGCGACCCCGCGTGTATCCTTTTCCACCATGGTCACGCGGATCCCCTTCAATGGTTCCGGTTCCTGCCAACTCCAGGTAGTTGCGGGCTTAACGGGAAGTTGGGCGAAGTCCTTGATCAAGCGCTGGGGGAATTTCTTGGGGTACCCGCCCGCGATGCCAATGGTCAGATTTGCCTGGCTGTAGTGCTGTCTGTAGAATTCCTTTACGTCGTCGATGGTAATTCTCTGCAATGCAGAGACCTTTCCGGCATTATGCCAGCCGTAAGGATGGTTCCGGTAGAGATCCAAGTAAAGAACCTCCTTGCCCAGCTCCTCGTCGTTGTTGCCGCGCAGGGTTACTCGCAAGTAGTTGATGGCGTTATCCTTCAGGCGGTTGAGGTCCTCTTGGCGCCACCCCGGGTCGAGCAGCATGGCGCGGAACAGCGTGTAAAACTGTTCCAGATTATCGACGTGAGTGGCAGCCGTAAACGCCGTCATCTCCTTGTCCACTCGACCGCTGACGGAAGTAGCCATAGGAAACATGGCGTCCACGATCTGCTTGTAGGTCATCTCCCGAGTTCCGCCGTCCGCCAGCATCGCGGCAGTCATCGACGCAAGGCCTTCCTTTCCGGCAGGATCCGACGCAGCGCCGGTCTGGAACACCAGCCGGAATGTGACCAGCGGCGAGTCTGAGGGCAACTCCACAATCTTCGGCTGCGCTGAGAGCACGCCGGCGGCCGCAAAAGTGAGCACAGCGATTCTCCGCTTCATTTCCCACCCTCCCCGGTCAGTGTTACAATCACCCGTCCGTTTTCGTTGAAGTACTTCTGGGCAGCTCTTTGGATGTCGGCTGCGGTGATCCTGGCGTATTGGTCATACAGACGATTGATGGTCTCGGGCGTCCGGCGGAGCGCAATGTAGCGGGCTAGCGTGCCGGCGATCGACTGGCTGTTGTTCAGGCTCAATGCGAACTGGTACCTCAGATGCTGCTTGACAGCTTCGAGCCGCTGCCGGTCCACAGGCTGCGCCCGGAAACGCTGGAATGTTTCCAGGATGCGCTGCTGGACGTAATCCATGTCGCCCTTTTGTTTCACACGCGCGAAAACCGTAAATAAATACGGGTCGACCCGGTCCGGGTTCTCCGCCTCCAACACGTCCACCTTCTGCTCCTCGATGTACAGTTTCTGGTAGAGCTCCGAACTGCTCGAGAATCCAAGAAACGAAATCAGATCCAGCGCGGCTTGGTCCGGTTCGGAATCGGAATAAGCCGGTCCGCGGAAGGCCACCGCAATCCAGGGCAAGGTCGGGGTCGGCCAATCGATATGGTTGCTCCGGGGACTGGCGGGCGGCGGCTCAGCCGGGATCTGCGCCTGGTAGTTGCCCCGCTGCCAATTCCCCCAGTATTTCTCAACCAGGGTACGCACCTGCCGCCGTTCCACGTCGCCCACCACAATGATGGTTGTGTACTCCGGGCGGTAGTATCGGCTGAAGAATTGCCGGCTGTATTCATACTGATTGGGCATGTCCTGGATGTCTTTCAGGAAGCCCATGGTGGTGTGCTTGTAAGTGTGCCGGTCGAAGGCCGTGTCCCGGAGAACCTCGTAGAGCTTTTGGGTTGGGGCGGAGCTGTTCTTGTTGTACTCGCCGAGCACCGCCAGCGCCTCCGTGCGGAAGACCGCCTCGGGATATTGAAGGTTCTGGAAGCGGTCCGCCTCCAAGCTGAGAATGCGCTCCAGGTCCTCTTTAGAGAACGTGGTGTGGTAGGCGGTATGGTCGTCGGTGGTGTAGGCGTTGGAAGCGGCGCCCGCCTCTTTTAAGACAGCCTCGTACTTCTCCGGCGGATATTGAGGCGTGCCGCGGAACATCATGTGCTCGAACAGGTGGGCAAAGCCGCTTTTGCCCGGCTCCACCTCATTACGAGATCCCGCTTGAACAACGATGAACAGAGCGACCACGCCGGGGTAGTCGGTCGGAACCGTGATGAGCCGCAGCCCGTTGGGAAAATCGTGCTGGTCGTAGGCGTAAGGGAAGACTTTCTTTCGCGATGCGCAGCCGGTCAGGAGCGCGCCGCAAAGTAGCAAGGGAATTAAGACCCGCATGCGCCAATTATCGCCCAACCGGCTGAGCGGCGCCACCTCCTCCGCGTGGTGGGTCGCTCAGCCGGGAGCGAATCACACTGGCGTGCACGTACCAGAGCTGGGAAGCCCCAGGCTTTCGCCCGGCCGGGCTACTTCGCGGTCTTTACCGTGATGGAATTCGACCAGGCTGACGCCCCTGCCGAGTTCACAGCCCGAACCTGATAGGAGTAGGTCGTGTTCCTCTTCAGCCCCGTGTCCGTGTAGCTGGCGGTGTTGGCTGGCAGAGAGAGGGTCACGCAGGTGTTGGTGCAGCGCTGGAGCTCGAAGCCCGTTTCGTTGTCGGAGTTATCGGTCCACGCCAAGCTGATGCTGGTCTTCGTGACGTCTGTAGCCTGCAAGTTGGAAGGCGCATTGGGTGGAGTGGAGCTCACCGTTCCGCAGGCCAAGTCTGGACGCACCAAGCCGAAACCATAGAGATTGTCCCTGCCGGCGGCGCCCAAGTCCTGCGCGGTCTGCTGCATTCTGAGCCGCACGTCGTCGTTGTTGACCACTCCGTCGCCGTTCAAGTCCGAGGTCAGACATCCAAACACCAGAGCGGCTGCGCCCGCCACGTGAGGCGAGGCCATCGACGTGCCGCTCAACGTCGCATAGGTGTCATCAGGATAGGTGGAATAGATGCTTACGCCGGGGGCGGAGAGCTCGACCGCGGGGCCGGTGCTCGACCACGAAGCGCGCACATTGCTGCTGTTGGTAGCCGCCACCGCGATCACCGAGCTGTATTTCGCGGGGTAGCCTACGTTGTCACCGGCCCCATTGGCGCGGCCCGAGTTTCCAGCCGCTGCCACATGAAGAACACCGGCCGCATAAGCATTATCGAAGGCTTGGCGCACCAGGGTTCCCGGATCACTGCTCGAACCGTAGCTGTTGTTGGTGATCTTGGTTCCAGGCAGCGCGGCGCAGGCTTCGACGGCTTTGATCACGTCGCTGAACTTGCCGCTGCCGCTGGCGCCGAGAACCTTGTACGCGTAAATCTCCGCACTGGGCGCAACGCCCACAACGCCGGACCCATTCAGAACGGCCGCGACCGTGCCTGCCACGTGCGTGCCGTGCACGTTGTCGTCGGCAGGGTCGGTATCATTGTTGACGTAGTCGTAGCCACCCTTGTAGTTGGCGGAGAGATCGGGATGGTTGACGTCGATTCCGGAGTCAATCACGCAGACCTTGATCCCCGCGCCCGTGTTCCCCCCGCTGTGGAGCGCCGGCGCGCCAATTTGGCTTACGCCCCAAACTGCGCCATATTCGTCCAAGGCATACACATCCAGGTCCGGTTCGATTGCGGTGATGGCAGGGTTTTTCTTCAGCGCCTCGATCGCCTTCTTGGACAACTTTCCAGAAATGGCCGGAACCAGCGTGTGGCGGTGTTTCACTTTGCCGCCCAAGGCCCGCACCGCCGCTTCCTCGCCCGGCCCAGGCGCGCTACGGAAACCGATAATCACCGGGATTTCCTCATCATTATTAGAGGCGTTCTGCTGCGCCAATAAAAGCCAGCCCGAACTGGTGAGGAAAATCAACGTGAACCATGTTCCTAACTTGCTCATTGCATCCCTCCTCGGTTTGGGCGCAATCCCAACGATCTTTCCTTATGCTAGTCCTTCTTCCGCAGGATGGCAATAGTACCGCGCCGTCAAAGGTCTTAGAACTCCTGGTCGTAGCCGGAAGGCTCGCCTGGAGCGGCGAACCCTACTGAATCATGCGCACTTCAGGGACTGCGCCCGGCTCACACAGGAGGTTGTCGATCAGGCGTGTGGATCCAAGCCAAGCCGCGGCCGCTACCCGCACCGGACCACTGATCTTCCCAACCGGCTGCATCTCATCGGGATCGACGACCTCGAGATACTCCAGGCGCATAGCCGGCTGCCGCTCCAGCACCGCTTGCGCCGCGGCCTTCACCGCTGCTGGGTCTGTCTCTCCGGCCGCAATGTACTTCTGAGCCACTAGCAGCGCCTGGAACAGCACCGGGGCAATCCGCCGCTCCTCCGGGCTAAGGCGCTGATTGCGCGAGCTGAGCGCCAACCCGTCGGATTCCCTCACGGTCGCAACGGGCACAATCTCAACGGTCAGATTCAGGTCCCGCACCATGCGCCGGATCACCGCCAACTGCTGCGCGTCCTTCTCCCCGAAATAAGCGCGGTGGGGTTCCACAATGTGGAACAGCTTCAGCACGACGGTGGCCACCCCGCGGAAGTGCCCCGGGCGGAATGCCCCGCACAGCCCGTCGCTGACGCCGCGAACCTCCACAAACGTCTTCGGCTCCTCGGGGTACATCTCCTCGACCGAGGGCGCGAAAACTAAATCGGCTCTCCGCTCAGTGCAGAATTTTAGATCCGCGTCCAGATTCCGCGGGTAGTTTTCCAGGTCGTCCTTGCGGTCAAATTGGATGGGATTCACGAAGACGCTGACCACGACGCAGTCGGTCTCGCGCCGGGCCAGGTCGATGAGCCTCCCGTGCCCGTCGTGCAAGGCGCCCATGGTAGGCACGAAACCGACTGTGGCCCCCATGCGGCGGACGCGCGCCAGCATCTCCCGAATCTCCTCGATTTTGCGGAATAACTGCGCGCCGCTCACGCCTTCGCCTCCTGAGGCGGCGGGGTGGGGAAGCGGCCCTCGCGGACCTCCCGCGCATACCGCTCCACGGCCTGCCGCATCTGCTCGCCACAATCCGCATACCGCTTCACGAACGACGGCACGAATCCTTGCGAGAGGCCCAGCATGTCATAGCAGACCAGCACCTGCCCGTCGCAAAAGGGCCCCGCGCCGATGCCGATGGTCGGGATCCGCAACTTCGCCGTCACCTCCCCGGCGACTTCCGCTGGAATCATCTCCAACACCAGAGCGAACGCCCCGGCCTCTTCCAGGGCAACGGCGTCCTCGATCAGCTTGCGCGCGTCTTCTCCTCGCGTCGCCTGCCGCCGGTAGCCGCCCAATTGATGCACCGATTGCGGCAGCAACCCCAAATGTCCCATGACCGGAATGCCGATCTCCACCATCCGCCGCACCGCATCCAGAACGGGCCGCCCGCCTTCCAGTTTCACGGCGCCCGCGCCGCCGTCGCGCATCAGCCGCCCGGCGTTGCGCACGGCCTCCTCGGTGTTCACCTGGTAGCTGAGAAACGGCATGTCGGCGACAACCAGCGCCCGGGATGCGCCCCGGCTAACCGCCGCCGTGTGATGAACCATCGCTTCCAGCGTGACCGGCAGCGTGGTGTCGAAGCCCAGAATGACGTTGCCCAGCGAGTCGCCGACTAACAGGCAATCCACGCCCGCGGCGTCGAAGATGCGGGCCATGGTCGCGTCGTAGGCCGTCAGCACCACGATCTTCTCACCGCGTTTCTTCTTTTCGATTAAGTCCGGCGCCCGCAGGCGCTTGATATGTTCAGGCATCTTCACCGCCGCGTGTGCGGAACAGCGCCTCCAGCGCCGCCGCCTTTTCCGGCGCTAATCCTCGCCGCAGAGCGACCTGCACCGCATGGAGACCGGCGGCACAGTATAGCCGCTGAACCGTTTCCGGCGCGGAGCGAAGCGCCTCCAAATGCCGGCTCACTGTCTCCACGTCGCCGCGCTGGACCGGACCGGTGAGCGCCTCCGCCGTCCCTTCGCGCAGCGCGTTCGCCACGCTGGTCTCCACCAAGGGCCCCAGGGCCCGGCGTCCGGCCTTTGGGTCAAAACCGGCCGCAACCATTAGGATAGCAGCCGCATCGATCAAAGCGATGACGTAGTTGCCCGCCATCACCGCCGCCGCGTGGTAAAGCGGTCGCCGTTTCGGCGGCACCTCGACCGCCCGGCCGCTCAGTTTCAGAGCCAGTTCCCGGGCCCAAGCCAGGGCCGCCGTGTCTCCATCGATGGCGAACACGCTGCCGGGCAGGCTCCCCAAGCCCTGGCGGGCGCTGGCCAGGCTCTGAAGGGGATGAATTGTCCCGCACCGAACGCCCGCCTCGGCCAGCGGCCGCAGCGCCTCGGCCCCCATCGCTCCGCAGGTGTGCAGCACGATGCCTTGACGCAACCCAGCGCCGGCCAGAAGCCGCGCCACTTCCTCAATTGCATCGTCCGCCACCGCCACCAGGATCCTCTGCGCGTGTTGGGGCAACGCAGCGATCGGGACGGCCGCGATCTTCCGGCCGATAAAGGCTGCTGCGGCGCGTGCCCGTTCCGGATTCCGGCCTCCCACGGCCACCACCGCCGCACCATTTTCCGCCAGCAGGCGTCCCATCGCCTGGGCTACCCTTCCGGTTCCGGCGATGGCGACCTTTTCCGAGATCGGCGGCTTGCTGGTTCTGGATTTCTCCATACTCGTGCGATGGTAACTCAATCGCACAGGGGACGGTGGCCGGCTGACCCTCCGCGCGCTCTCATAGGTTCTGGGAAATCGCCGAAGATCGGGGCGGCGCGGTCGTCGCACGGACGACGAGCTCCGCCGAAACCAGGAGATTGCGCGGAGCAGTTGTGGGGTTTGCCAGGCGCTCGAGCAGGACTTGCGCGGCCGTTCGTCCAACCTCCGTAAGGTCCACCCGCACAGTCGTCAAGGGAATGGGGCTGTGCCCCAGGTCATCAAAGCCTACTACGCTGACGTCGCCGGGAACGGAAAGGCCGGCGGCAGCGATTGCGTCCAGGGCGCCCACGGCCACCAAGTCGTTGCTGGCGATTAAAGCGGTCGGCTTGGCCCCGCTGGACAAGAGACGCGAGGCGCACTGGTAGCCTGCTAGCACGCTGGGCGCAAGCTCGGGCATTTGAAGAAACTGGACAAACCGGGGGGAATAAGGCAACCCGAACTCCTCAAGGGAGCGCCAAAACGCCTCGTATTTTCTCGAGCCAGGGAACCCGATGAAGCCGATGTCGCGGTGGCCCAACTCCGCCAAGTGCTTGACCGCCTCACGAGTTCCGCCCGCGTAGTCGATTTGAACCAAGTCGGCGCCTTCCAGCTGTTGATCAAGGAGCGGGTCCACCACCACCAACGGGGCGCCTAGCTTGCAAAGACGCTCCGCAACAGACGTTTGCAGCCCGCCTGCCAGCAGGTGTCCGGCCAGCTCGGGTATGTCCGAATCGCTGGAGAACAGCGTACGGAGGGGCTGCTTCTGCTCATCGACGGAATAGAACCGAAGGCTGAAGCCGCTCGCCCGGCATGCGGTCTCGGCCCCTGTTAGGATCCGGGTGTAGCCAGCCTGTATGAAATGAAAGACGGGTTCGCTGATCCAAAACCCGATCTGTCGCAGCATGCCAGCGTTACGCGCGCGCGCCGCGCCCAATCGGGCAGCGAAGACTCCGCGGGCGCCAACGCGATACAACACCCCTTCGCTGATCAGCTCCGCGATCGCCTCGCGCACCGAGGACCGGGAGGCCCCGTAGCGCAAAGCCAGTTCGCGTTCCGAAGGGATTCGCCGGTCCGGAGCGAACACACCTTGCCGGATTTCGCTTACGATGAACTCCCGGACTTGCGTACGGATGGGAAGCGGGCTGTTTCGGTCAACGGTATTCGGCATGTGCGGCGATTCATCCAGGGAGAGTCCCGTTCATGAGTTTACAGGCATTGGAAGAAGGCTGTCCAACCGCATGGATTCGTGGGCCTTCCTATCTTGGCATTTGGCGACCCACCCCGGCTGGGGCAACTTGGCCGGTCTATCTGCGAGAGTTGCCATCGAGACGCCGGTCCGAGTGATGCCGCCTGGCCGCGGTACGGAACACAGATGCCACCCGAGGCATTCTTCGGAGAGCGTCCGTGCCGTCCCCGGAACCTAGCCGCGCCTGGGGCACTTCCAGGACAGTCCCCTTGGTCCATCTGCGCTATCTCGAAACCCGGCGAAGGTCTCTGTCTCCTCAGAGGGTTGGGATATAGGCAACCCATTGCTTCGGGAGCAAGGCTTGCTTTCGAAGGCAAGGAAATCGATGGTAGTCGAAGGTGGACATACCAGGACGGGCCATATGCGAAAGGACAGCTGCATCGCAACAGAAGGTTTGAGTCGACGGCTTATGCTGACCTGCGGCTCATTGTTGGCAGGTGCGGGATTGCCCGGCGGCAGCGCAGCGGCTGCAAACGCGCAACTGGCAAGCGGCTCGACGCCACCGGTGTTCTGCGTAGTGGATTTCGGTGCGGTTCCGGACGGGCGGACCATGAACACTTCTGCCTTTGAAAGAGCGTTGAAGGCGTGCGCTGCGGCGGGCGGCGGGGTGGTGTATGTCGGCCCGGGCGAGTACCTCACCGGCCCGATCCAGTTGCCGTCGGCGACGGCGTTGTATCTGGCGCCGGGCGCCGTGGTGAAAGGTAGTCCCCGGCTGGAGGACTACCCGGTGGAGCCGAAGCGGATCAGCGGCGAATCGGACCGCGCTGGCCTAGTCACGGCGCGGGATGCGCAGAACGTGGCGATCATCGGGAGCGGCACTTTGGATGGGAACAGCGTACCGTTCCACCAAACGGACAAAATCAAGGGAGGACGAGACTGGGACAGCAGGTTCACTCGCCAGAAGGGCGAGTACATGAGCCCGAAGTTCGGAACCGAAGCCGGGCCTTGGGACCACGGCCCGCGTCCGGGGAATCTGGTGCGGTTCATCAACTGCCGCAAAGCGCTCTTATCCGGGGTGACCATCCAGAATTCCCCAACATGGACAATCCAATTTCACGGATGCGAAGACGTGAACGTGGATGGGTTGAACATCAACAGCCACGGGAGCGGGCGGCGCGTGCCGAATGACGATGGGATCGACTTACGCGAATCGCGCGACATTCGCATCAGCGGCTGCAACATTCAGACGGGTGACGATTGCATCGCTGTGTTCGGTTCCAGCAACGTGACCGTTACGAATTGCACGTTGGCTTCGCGCTCAGCGGGGATTCGTGTCGGATACGCGGCCGGAGACATCCGAAACTGCACATTTCAGAATCTCGTCATTGACTCCAACTGCGGGTTGAAAGTGAATGTCCGGTCGAACGGGTCTGTGGAGGACGTGCTTTTCTCAAACATCGTTCTGAGGACCGGTCTGATCACCGGTCATTGGTGGGGCAAGGGAGAGCCGGTCAACGTGTCGGCCGTTCCGATGCGCGCCGGAACGGAGTTGGGGCGGATCCGCAGAGTCCGGTTCCACAACATCCTGGCCGAGAGCGAGAATGCCTTCCTGATCTACGGCTCTCCGGAGAGCGTGATCGAGGATATTGTCGTGGCGGACTGCAAGCTCCACCTGCGGAACAGCAATCTGCAACTCTCCTACGGTGGAAACTTCGATTTGCGCGGAGCGGCGGATCTGTCTAAGGCCCTGTTCGAGCACGACATCCCGGGCCTGTTCTTCCGGCACACTCGTGGGCTGCGCGTTCGGGGATTTCAGTTGAGCTGGGATGACAGCCTGCCTGAGTTCTTCAGCCACGGCATCGAGGGCGAGGAGTTTGAGGATGTCGTCCTACAGGGCTTCGAGGGTCGCCAGGCGAAGACCGGCGGCCGCGCCGCCATCGCGCTGAGGAACGGCCGGGGAATCTCGATCCGGGATTGTGTGGCGCAGCAAGGCTGCGGCACCTTCCTTTCGATGGACCGGGTTTCCGACCAGCGCCTGTTCGTCAACAACGATCTGACGCTTGCTCAGAGGGCCTTCGATCCTCCCAATCCGACCTTCACCCTTTCCGGCAACCGGATGCCGCAAGGGAATCAGGAGCAGAGTGGACCTTGACTTGAGATGGGAGCCTGATGACGGGCGGCCAAGACTGCGGATCCGTTGGACGGTCGGAACGGGAGTACGTTTCCTGCCCTCTGGTCCGAACCCGCTTTGCAGTAGCTAAGAGCAAAACGCCCCCGGCCGCGATATAGGAGGAGCCGTTCAGGCGAGAGCCTTCTTGCAGAATTCATAGCAGCGCCTGACCTCGGCCGCGGCGTCCATGCCCCTGTACTCGTACTCGATCATCGCGGGGACGGGAGATTTCTTCCCTTTCAGCAGGCGAAGCACCTCGACGATCGGCGTCGAGCCCTCGCCAAACGGCAGGTTCGCGCCGCTTCTGGTCCGGTCCTGGAGGTCGATCACCAGAACGTCTTTGTGCCGCTGCCGGAGGAACTCCAGAGGGTCAAAACCCGCGGCGACGAAGTGGCCGATGTCGAGGTTGACGCGGATGCGCGAGGTGCCGCGCATAGCTTCGTCGAAGTCCTGCGGCCGCGAGAATTCGTTGGGCACGATCTCGGCGTGGTTGTGCATGGCCACATACATCCCTACCCGGGCGGCGAAAGGGTATACCCGTGTTGCCGTTGTGATGTTGGCGGAAGCTTCGACGATTTTTACTCCGAGCGCCCGCGCCATTTCGAAGCCGCGGCGGATTTCGTCGTCGCTGAAATCGTCCCGGAAACTGTAGTAGTAGGCGTGGATCCGAATGCCGGTGCGCTGGAACTTGCGGCGGGTCTCCTGGAACTCGCTCAACGGAACCGAACAGCGCCACCGGCGAAGCTCCTCGCGCGAAACCCACCGGGGCTCAACGTGACCCTGCCAGAGAACACAATGAGCCAGGCCGGCCTACACGATGCCTTCAATGGCCGCATCCAGCGACCGGTCACGAAAGCTGTAGCTTTGAACGCCGATGGTTACCCCGGCGATTCTTGAAGTGTTGCGAGCCGGGAAGGCCGCCGCGGGCACGCCTGCGGCGGCCAGCTTCACAAGGTTGCCTCTGGTCATCATCGCTTGCTCGCACCCGCCGACCAGATCATCTCGTTCCGAATCAGCCGCCGAAAACTCGGGTTCCAGTGGGTCTTGTCATCGTGCCCCAGTTGGATGACGACTACTCGAGACTTCGGATACGGACTGATCCAGACGACCGGGCCGTCGCTGGAGGGCTCATCCGTCCGCATCAACACCGTGTTGTGGGGGGAGAGCCACATGCCCTTATAAGTCTCATCCCACAGGTGAAGCGGGCCGACTCCGTCCAGGACGGGATGATCCCGGACCGGGTAGGCCACCAGCTCCACATCTTCCTTCCAGGTGGTCTTCCAGCGAGGTGGTTTGTCTTCGGTTTGATACCAGCGTCCGCCGACGACCTCTTCGTACCACCACTGCCAGTTGCAGTAGTCCACCAGCGCATGATGAACCACGACCAAGCCCTTGCCGGACTCGAGGAACTCTCGTAGCACCCTTTGCTGCGACTCGGTAATGTCCTGCATGGAATCGTAAAGAACGAGCACGTCGTAGCGTTTGACCAGACTGCTGCGGTAGGGGAAGGGGTGGGGATCCACCATCGCATGGATGTTCTCATGCCCTTCGAACAGACCGTAGAAGCTGGCGCGGTGGTCATGCCCTCCGGTGACGATCAGCGCCCGGACGGCTTCTCTACTCTCGGGACGAGCGGTTTTCCTCGCGGGCAGAGTGACAGCGCCTGTGGCCGCCCATTCGAGTCCGCGAATCAACAGATTCACGTAACCCGGCTCTTCCAACAACGCCGGATTCTCTCCCAGCGCCGTTTGAAAAATCCGCCCTTTGCCGTGGATGTGGGCCCAGACCAAAGGTTCGGCAGCGCCTCCGGCTTCGGCTCTCAAGGTGGCGAGGATGCGAGCGGCGGGAGCAAGCGTTGGGGACGGCCGCAGGCGGTCCACGGTGAGGAAGGAATCCGGCAATCCGGCGGAAACCGGATGGCCGTTGTCCGTCCAGTGTAGCTCCAGCACGCGGGCTGGGGCGGGTGGTAGAGCGGGACCGCCCGTTCCCCTGGCTGCACAGAAGCCGCAGGTCAGGCCCCGGACGGTGACGAGCCCCTTGCCGGAGCTAACGAAGCGCTCCACGGCCTGCTCAGCTTGCTTGCCCAGGGGCTCGGAGTAGTCGAGCAGAAGAACGTCATAGCCGGATAGCGCAGCGCCATTGAGGGCGGCCATCTCTTCGATCAACTGAACCTCGAAAGGTCCGTTCTGCGCGAGACACTGCCTCAAGCGCAGAACATCCTGCTGCCGCTCTTGGCCGCCATCGGAAAGCAGCAATACCCGGACCGGTTTTGCCCCGGAAGCAAAGGTCCAATACCCGAAAAGAGACAGGATCAGAATTCGGTACATCAACTTCATCGGCTCACCTCCCCAAAAACTGCCGCCGTATTGCGGCGCCCCAACATGGCCGCCCGCAGGGGAGTGCCGCGCCGAGGCGCTTGCTCGTCAAACATCCCACTTCTTCTGCCAGGCGATTCGTCTCTGCTCCTTGTAGGACATGTTGCAGATGTGGCAGGCCATGGCGGAATAGTGGCCGGCAACCTCGTCGCAGGCGGGCGGCTTGCGGCTGCGGATGCATTCCAGCCAGTTGGCGACGTGCAACTCGAGCCCTGGTTTGGCGGGAACCACGATCTCCTCAGCTCCCCGCTCGGGCGTGAGGAACCGATAGCCGTACCGGAAAATGTTCAGACGGCCTCCGGTGCCCATGAAGACAATGTCCTCGCTGTCCTTTCGCGCCATGTCCGTGACGTTTGCCTCGAAGGTCACCAGCAGGTCATTGGGATACTCAACGATGGCATTGATGTTATCCGCGGTGTCGCGGTCTTCGCGGCCCAGGAAGATGCCGCCCATACACATCGCTGCGCTTGGCCGGTACGTCTTGCAGTACCAGTGCACAACATCCACCATGTGCACGAACAGACCGCCCATCTGGGCGTTGGTGGAGTAATCCCAGTAGACGTAGTGATTGAAGTAGCGCTTTGGGTTCCAGGGCACTTTGGGCAAATTCCCCTGGCAGACGTCCCAGTCCAGTCCCTCCGGCTTCTTCTCCATTCCGGCGGGTGGCTTTTGATTGCGGTAGGCGCTGTTGCCATTCCAGATGCAGCGCACCATGGTGATTTTGCCTATCTTGCCGGAGTCGATGAAGCGCTCTTTGGCCTCGATGAAGTGCGGATAGGTGCGTTGTTGCGTGCCCGTTTGCAGAATGCGCTTGTTTTCCCGGACCGCCTTGACAACTTTGTGGCCCTCCATCGGATGCAGCGTGAGCGGCTTTTCGACGTACAGGTCTTTGCCTGCCTGGCAGGCATCGACGGCCATCTGGCAATGGACATGATCCCAAGTGGCGATGAGGACCGCATCGACGTCCTTGCGGTCGAGGACCTTGCGATAGTCCACATATTTGTCCAGGGGCACGCCGGCCACCTTTTCGGCCCGGTCGCGCTGGACGTCGTAAGCATCCGCCACCGCCACCCATTGAATCCCGCCGGCCGCATTCGCGCACTGCATCAGGTAACGGCCACGTCCCCCAGACCCGATCACACCCAAGCGGATGCGATCATTGGCGCCCAGAATCCGCGACGCGGAAGCGGCGGTCACGGCGCTCACGAAGCTACGCCTGGTTACTGTCTGGCTCACTGCTATCTCTCCTTCCTTTCATGCGTCTCGGGTTTTCCGAGCCCACGCCAGACACAGCTCCGGCTTCGACAAGGCCGCCGCTGCGGTCTGTTGAGAGACACGCCGCGGGCAGCTCAGGCGCTCCATCCGTCCCGAAAAGGCCGGCCCCGAAACCGGTTGTGCTTGCCGGACCACCTTTATGTTTCCTCAAGTGACCAGCTTCTTCAGGCCTGTTCGGCCAGCTTTCCGCTTAGTTCCGAAATATATGTCTGACCATATCAGACTAAAAAAGTCTAACGAGCACGCCCTGACCTGACAAGGCCGGTCCGAAATGGCTTATGTTCTGGCCTCTTGGTTGACTCTTTTGGTCATTCATGGTAGAACCGTTTCTTCGCAGATGATTCATACAACTACAGACCGTTACGCGGGATCGCGGGCGCTGCTGGAACGCGCGCGCCAGTCGCTCGCGGGCGGGGTAAGCAGCCCCTTCCGGGCCAAGTTTCCCGTTCCGCTTTTCCTACAGGACGGCGAAGGCCCCAAGGTCCGGGACGTGGATGGAAATGAATATATCGACTACACACTGGCTTGGGGGCCGCTGATCCTGGGGCACAAACACCCGCGGCTGGTGGCCATCCTTCGGGAACAAGCCGCGAAACCTCACATCTTCGGGGCGCAACACGAGCTGGAGTATCAGGTCGCGGAGTTGATTCAGAGTCTGGTGCCCTGCGCCGAGCGCGTAGTCTTTACCAGCAGCGGTAGCGAGGCTGTCCAGTGCGCGCTGAGGTTGGCGCGGGCTTACACTTCGCGGAATAAGATTCTGAAGTTCGAAGGGTACTACCACGGTTGGCTCGATTCCGTGCTCCTGAGCCACCATCCCAGCGCGGCTGAGATGGGCCCCCCTGAACACCCGCACGTCGTTCTCGGCTCGCAAGGACAAACGCCGAATTCGGCAGACAACGTTCTGGTTGCTCGCTGGAACGACCTGGAGTGCGTCGAAAAGCTGTTTGCGGAGCAGGGAGATTTCATCGCCGCGGTGATCACCGAGCCGGTCCTGTGCAATAGCGGCTGCATCCTTCCCGAACCGGGTTATCTGGAGGGGCTGCGAAAGCTCACCCAAGAGTACGGCGCGCTGCTGATCTTTCACGAAATCATCGCGGGTTTCCGGATAGCGCCAGGCGGAGCCCAAGCCGTCTATAAAGTCACGCCTGACCTGGCAACCTTCGGCAAAGCGCTGGCAGGCGGGCTCACCCTCAGCGCCTTTGCGGGGCGCCGCGAGATTCTGGAGCAGATGGCCGAGGGCCGGGTGGCATTCGGCGGAACGTTCAACGGAAACTCGTTTTCGCTGGCTGCCGCTCTGGCCACGCTCGACGAGATTTCGCGTGACGGCGGAAGGCTTCTCCAACACGCCAACCACACTGGGCGGCGGCTGATGCAGGCTTTGGCCGAGACGGCGGCCGAAGCGGGCGTTCCGCTCTCCGTCACCGGCTTCGGGGCCGCCTTTTCTCTGCACTTTGGCCCCAACCAAATACACCGCGATTACCGGGACTATCTCCTCGATGACCGGGAGAGCTTGCGCCGATTTCTGCATGCTATGTTGGACCGAGGGATTTATTCCCTGCCGGACGGGCGCTTCTACGTCAGCGCCGCTCACGGCGAGGCTGAGGTTGCGGAGACCGTCCAGGCGGCCCGGAGCGTGTTCCATAGCCAGGAGTGGAAGGCCGGGGAGGGTAAGCTTACAACCGACGAGAGGTGAGGCATGGCGAAGATCGCTTTAGTGACGGGAGCCAGCAAAGGAGTGGGCCGGGGGATCGCCTACGGCCTAGCTGCGGATGGTTGGGATGTGTTTGTTAACTTCGGCTACGATGAGGCGGGGGCTCACGAGACGGCCGCCCGCGTGCGTGAGCTCGGAGGGCGCGCCTGGGTGATACAGGCCGACGTAGGTTCCAGCCGCCAGGTGAGAGCTATGTTCGAGCAGGTTCAGGCCGAGGCTGGCGCATTGGACTTGCTGGTGAATAACGCAGGCGTGCAGACCTGGTGTTCGCTCTTGGATCTCCAAGAGGCGGACTGGGACCGGGTGCACAGCACCAATCTGAAGGGCGCGTTCCTGTGCACGCAAGCCGCAGCCCGCATGATGCGCGGCCGAGGCGGAGTGATCATCAATATTGGCTCCGGGTGCAACAAGGTCCCCTTTCCTTATCTTGTGGATTACACCGCTTCCAAGGGCGGGCTGGACAACCTCACGATGTCGGCCGCCGTGGAGCTGGGGCCTTACGGGATTCGTGTCAACTGTGTCGCGCCCGGGGCGATCCTGATCGAAAGGACGCTCCAGGAGACGCCAGACTACGCCGAGGTCTGGGGCTCACTGGCCCCCTTGCGGCGGGTCGGCACGGTCGAAGACGTCGCCCATGCGGTGGTGTTCCTGGCGAGCGACAAGGCATCCTTTATCACTGGCCAGACCCTCTATGTGGATGGCGGCCTGTTCACACAGGCGCCTTGGCCCCAGCCTCGCGAGGGCGAGATTGCCTACGGCGTCAATAAACCACAGTAGGCCTCCACACCCGCCGCCGCTGCGCGCCGGTGGCCGTACGCTCTCTATTCGAGCGCCAGTTCGTAGTACACCGCCTCATGCTCGGGGCGCATCGTCAGCCTAAGAACGCCCTGCTCGGCGGCCACCGGGACTTGCGCGCGCCGCTTCCCGGTGACATCCAGCGTCCAGGCCTTCATGGAAGCGGCGTGAACATTCCGGATCCGCAACTCGCCCGTAATGGCTTCCAATAATGCGGGGCCTTTGCCCGCCGACTTCAGACGCCACACGGGTCCCATGCGCGACAGCTTCTCAGTCTTCTCGTATTCCATGCCGGTATTACGCGCGGGTCCGACCGCTGTGACAAGCAGGCGGCGCGCCGTTGCGACCGGCTCCTGGCCCGAGATCGCCGTCACGTAGACCGCACCGAAGCGGTTGGGGCTCATCAGCCGCACGTCTCGAAGGATATGGCCCTGCGTGGAAAGGAATCCGATAATGGCTTGCGAGCGGGGCGTATCCACGTGAACCACGCCGTAGCGGGCGTCCCAGCTCAGCTCCCCGGTGAGGGAGCGGGCACGCAGTTTGTTCGGCTCCCAGTATTTGGCGATGTCCTGAACCACCGGCTTGCGCGGCTGCGGTACAAACCGGTAGCCTACTTTGCCCACCAGCGCAGCCGCTAGCGGGAGCGGTTTGCGGTCCTCGCTCCATTCAAAGACCGTATCCGGCGTGTAGAGGGATTCAGCCACCAGCGGCGCCTCGCGCACGTCCTGCCGGTGCCACATCATGGCCGCCGCGGGAAATTGGAGGATTTGCGGCGGGTTGCCGAACAAGTCGAAGGATCCGCTGCCCAGCGCCACGCGGAAGTCGGGGCTAAAGTAGCCGAATTGCATGCTTCCGTCCCACCCCTGCATCAAGCCGTAGGCGGTCATCAGGCCTGTGCCTTCAAGCGAATACTCGTTTGGCAGGCAAGTGTTCCATTCGCTGATCGTCATGGGCCTCCCCAGCACCTGCTCCCAAGCTTTTTCGGTCACCAGATTTCCCACGCCGAGATACTGGATAATGTCCTGGCTGGGATGTACCGCCTTCACCATCGGGAGGTTGTGGAAGTTGGCCGTCTCGATCCGCCACTTCATGTTGCCTTCGCCCTGAGGGTGGTCCCAGTAGCCGTGCCGGTCAATGTAGTCGAAGCGGCTCTGAGTCAGCATGTGAATGCGAGTGGGGAAGCCGTGGCCCTGCCAGTTGGTGCCGGCGATGGGAACCCTTACCCCGGCTGCGCGCAGCACCTTTCGGCTCTCGGACCAAAAGGCTTCCTCCAGTTCGTAGTAGAAGCGGAGCTGGTCCAGGCCGCGCCGGAGCCGCTCGGGGTTGTCTTTCAACGCCCGCTCCGTAAAGCCGGCGTTGGGGTACAGCGCCAGCTTCTGGCCTGGTTCGATCCCCTCGCCCTCAGCCAGGACCGACCGGCCGTCGACCGACCAAGCCTTGATTAAGCCGGCGTTGTCGCGGTACTTCTTTCGGAGCCATTGCTGGAACTTCTGCATCAACTCGGTGCGGAACGGCTCGGCGATGGTTCCCCAGAACAGTGAGTCCTCGTTGAGCACCTCCACCATGGCGATGGTTGGGTCCTCCGCGTATCTTTTCTTTGTGTACGGGTTGAGATGAGTGAAGACGTCCCGCATGCGCTGGTGCAGAATGGCCTTGGCCCGTTCGTTGATGAACTGGGAGTGAGAGGCGGGGCCGCCTTCGGGAAGACCGGGGACGTTGTCGCCTGGCTTGAACTGGAAGGTGAGCGGGTAGCTGACGTCGAGGATGATGTAGATGCCGTTTTCGCAGAGCTTGTGGATGAGGTAATCCAGCCGGTCCCAGCCGGAGGCGCTGTAATCGAAGGCGGTCTTGCCTGCGCGGTCGTTGAGGAACTCCAGTCCGTGCAGCCGGGTGATGTTGATTCCCTGGCGGCGCATCCGCTGGATGGCGTAGTCGAGCTGGGGCCGCTGGAAAATGTTCATCTGTGCGCCGAAGAAGCGGACCGGCGTACCGTCCTGGAACACGAAGCGGTCCCCGCGGACGGTGAGGAAGCCATGTTTGCCGGTGGGCGCTTCGATGAGCCCGCTGCAATCGAGCGCACTAGGCTGGAAGTCGTCCTTGGAGGGCTGGAAAGCGAACCACGACGGGCGCGTTTCCAGCTGGCTATAACCGGCGGCCAAAGTGAAGAGCGCGAGGAAGGCAAGCAGGTAAAAAGCGATTCCCATCGGCAGCCTCTCTACGTGTGGTTGCAATCCGGGAACCGCCCACGGGCGGCTCCCCGAATGCAAGGCTGATCCTACCAAAGAATCTTTGCCCCCTGCAAGCTCCAGGCCTTTGGCCCGAGTTGCGCCGGATGGGCATGCCACCCGCGCCAATGCTTGGGATAGCCCGGCACATTCAGCACGTTGAAGGAGTCGGCATTCACGCGAACATTGAGCCTTCTTCCAAGGTAGTCTTTGAGCGGCAGGCCTCGTCTTAAATGCACAAAAGTGGGTGGCGACTGATCGGGTGCCGGTAATTCAACAGCGCAAAGAACTATGGCAAGCTTCTGCCGCACGCCCCCGCCTTATCGTCTCGATGAGCCCACCAGGCTATCCCTCGGCATGGTTGCGTCCCCGCAGAGCCCGC
>JAIMAR010000046.1 GCA_023511855.1 Bryobacteraceae bacterium | reverse complement strand
GTCTTTGTTCGGAGCCTTCGGCCGGAATGCAAAGAGCTGCGCGATAGAGCTGCTCCGCCGGGGCCTGGTCCACTTTGTGGCCAGCGACGGCCACGACCTGCGCCGCCGCCCGCCGCGGCTGGATCAAGCCTTCGAGTGGGTCTCCCAGGAGCTGGGCAAAGCCACCGCCGCGCGGCTGTTCGTCGAGCATCCCGCAGCGGTGCTTTCTGGGGAACCCATCTCCGCCGGCCGCCTGCCGGTCTCCCCCGCGCGCCGCCATTGGTGGGCATTCTGGCGCTGAACTTTTGAGAACGGGCCCTTCCGCTACACTGGAAGTATGAGGTGGCTGGGCCTGTCGCTTCTCGCTCTCTGCCCGCTTCTGCTGGCTTCCGAGCCGGATGCGACAGATGTGGCCGCCCGGATTCGTGACGCTGGAATCGATCCGGAACACTGTTACCGCGTCCGCGAATTGAACTTCGCTAAAGAAGACATCCGCATCTACCTCACCGACGGCTACCTGGCCTTCGGCGAAGAGATTAACGGCCGCCGCCATGCCGCCGTCTTTGTGGCTCAGGAAGACGGCGGAGATGCCGAGATTCTCCTCTTCCCTCCCACCCGCAGTGAGCGGCTCAGCCTGGCCCGCGCCACCGGCGCGCCGAACCTCAACGAACATTTCCGGCTAGCCCTGATGCTCTTCACCGACGATACGGCCGGGCTGCTGCTCCGGCAGATCCACAGCGCAGGCGGCCCGATCCAAAGCCCCGAGATGGGGCACACCTTGCGGGACCGCTGGAACGGCGTGCTCCGCAACCTGACGTCCAGCTTCCATACCCGCCTCTTGTACGACACCTTGAGCGGCGCGCCGCCCGAGCGGGGCTTCTTTTACGCCGCCATCAGCGGCGACACCTTGGGGAACTTCGACGTCGTTTACGACCCGGAGCGCCGCGAGCAAATCGTATTAGGGCGCGTCAGCTACCGCGATAACCACCCTTTCTTCGACATCTGGACCAGCTTCGAATCCCGCTCGTTCCGCAAGAACGCCCGCTCCCGCACCCCCGAACCTTTCCAACTGAGCAACTACCGGCTCGATGCGGTCCTCGATACGGAGTTGGTGTTGAAGGTGCACACCCGCGTCCGGCTCACCCCGGTTGTGGACGGCCTCCGTGTAGCCGCCTTCAATCTGTCTCCTCGCATGCAGCTCACCGCGGCCGCCGTGGACGGCCGTCCCGCTCAGTTCGTGCAGCGCGACACGGTCCGCGAAAACCTGCTCCGGGGCGGGGAAGGCATCTTCTTGCTGGTCTTTGACGCTCCCCTGGAGCGCGGCCGCGCTTACGAGGTGGAGTTCCGCAACGAAGGAACAGTGATCCAATCGGCTGGCAACAACGTCTTCTACGTCGGATCCCGCGATAACTGGTATCCCAACGTCATGGCGCACTTCGCCCAGTATGACGTCACCTTCCGCTATCCGAAAGGCCTAAACCTGGTGGTGGCAGGCGACGTCGCCGAGGAGCGCGAAGAGGGGGACTGGAACGTAGTGCGGCGCGTCCTGTCTACGCCGGTGCGGGTGCTCGGCTTCAACCTCGGCGACTATGAGCGCGTCACCCTCAACCGTGATCCCTACCGCATCGAAGTCTACGCCAACAAGAAAGTGGAGCCGGGTCTCCGGCCCCCCGCCCCGCCCCCGACCGTAGTCCTGACGCCCGCCTGGCCCCCCACGGTCCGCTCCGGCGTCCGGACCCCCGTTCAAGTCGATCTCATTGCGCCTCCGCCGCCGCAGCCCAATCCGGCGGCGAGGCTCAGGGAGCTTGCTCAGGAGGTCGCTGCGGCGTTCGAGTTCATGGCCTCCGTCTTTGGCCCGCCGCCCACCCGCACCCTGACCGTCTCGCCCATCCCCGGCGCGTTCGGGCAAGGTTTTCCCGGGCTGGTCTATCTGTCCACCGTCGCCTACCTCCATCCCAACTTGCGCCCTGCCGGCGCGCGGGGCGAGTTCCAGGAATTGTTTTACTCCGATATCCTCCAGGCCCATGAGATCGCCCACCAGTGGTGGGGCAATACGGTAGCCTCCGCCAGCGAGCAGGATGCCTGGATCATGGAGGCGCTAGCCAACTACTCCGCGCTGCTGTACCTGGAGAAGCGTCGCGGCCCCAAAGCTGTGGAAACCGCGCTCTCTGAGTATCGGAAGCGCCTGTTGACCAAGGTGGAAGCAGATCGGACGCTGGAGTCGATGGGGCCGATCGTGTGGGGACCGCGCCTGGTCAGCTCTACGGCTCCCGATGCCTGGCGCGCCATCACGTACGAGAAAGGCTCCTGGATCATGCACATGCTGCGCCGCCGCCTCGGCGATGAGCGGTTTTTGGCGATGCTCGGGGAGCTGGTGAAACGCCACCGCCAGAGCTCCTTTTCCACCGAGCAGTTCCGGGCTCTGGCGGCCGAATTCACGCCGCCCGGCGACCCGGACCCCAAACTCGAGAGTTTCTTTGACAACTGGGTCTACTCCACCGGCATCCCCACGATCAAACTCTCGCACAACCTCCGCGGCAAGGCGCCGGCGCTGCGGCTGGAGATCAAGGTGACGCAATCCGGCGTGGACGATGATTTCAGCGCCCTGGTTCCTCTCGAGGTCCGCTTCCGGGGCGCCAAGCCGCTCACCCGCTGGGTCCGCACCGATAGCGAGCCGGTGACGCTCTCGCTAGCGGTGCGGCAGGCGCCTCAGGCCGTGTTGCTCGATCCCGAAGATTCCGTTCTGGCCGTGAAGTAAATCTTGCCTTCACCAGGCGTAATACCCGTCGCGCGTCCTTACCCTAAGCCCCGGGACCTTGACCCGGACCTGGACCCGTCGCCACCGCCCGTCAAAGTTCTGATTCCGCGGGTAGTAGCTGAGAGTGTAGACGCTGCGCAGCTCTTCCTCCACCTGCGCGTATACCGGATCCATGGCCTCGACGGATTTCGCCTCAAAGGTCCGGCCGCCCGAGGCTTGCGCCAACTGAGCCAAGTTCCTTCGCGCCGCCGTCGCAAACAACGGCCAATCATCGGTGCCCGTCAGCACCGGGTAGATCAGCACATTCATGCGGGTGGCCGCATCTCTCAGCGCCGCCGGCGCGATTCGGGATCGGCCCGCCGACGGAATCTTGCTTAGGGAACTGTCCACGCCGTCGGTGATTACAATCAGGGCGTTCCGCTCCGCGTTCCTCTCCAGCAGCTCCTCGGCGCACGCCAGATAGATGGTGTCATATAGCGGCGTTTGCCCCTCCACAGGCGGGATCGTGTCAATCTTCTCCAGCAGCGCCTCGCGGTCGCTGGTGAGGCGGGACAGAACATAAAAGAGGGTATTGCCCAAGGCGTAGACGGCCACCTTATCCTGGTTCCGCGCGATGCCCGCAAAGCGCCGCGCCACTTCCTTCATCGCCTCCCGGTAGCCTCTGGTGCTCCCGCTTAAGTCCAACAGCAGCGCCAGGTTGAACGGCGCTTCCCCGGACTGGGCCGAGGCCAGGGTTTGAACAGCCCCGTCCTCCAGAACCTCAAAGTCCTCCGGGTTCAATCCGGTCACCGGGCGGCCGTCCCGGCCGGTCACGGACACCGTGAGGTTTACCATGCGGACCTCTGCGGAGAAAACGGGCAATCCTGCATCGGCGCCGGATGGGGCGGATTTGGGCGGAGGCGCGGCAGCCTGTCCCCGCCTTACCGGTCGTCCTCCCCGTTTCAGCCAAGCCTGAAGCATCGAGGCCGCCTCTGAGGGAGGCTTCACCCAGGAGTAGGCCGGCACAGCCAACTGCTCCAGCTCCAGCCGGCCCGGAGATCCTCCGCGGATCCGAATCTCGCCGAAATAAGCCCCCTCGAGCGGCAACTCCGGGGTGGGGCTGCTGCCGGCGACGATCAGCCACTGTCCCGGCTGATCGAAGGTCCGCACAGAGATCCCCCGCGCCGCCGAAACGCGCTTGGGGCGGCTCAGGGAAAACCCGCTCAAGCGCATCAAGGACCAAGGCACGGCGATGCGCAGGTCCCCCGTGTCCGTGCTCAAGCTGACCTCGGGCGACAAGCCGCGAAACGTTATCGCGCCGTTCTTCGTGACAGCCGCGAATCCGGTCCCGATGGGCAGCTCTACCGCTACCTCCAGCGCCGGTCCACCCTCGCGGCATCGCACCAGCAAGGTCTGCGATTCCTCCAGCCATTGCTCCCGGCAGGCAGCGCGGGCCTCGGGCGGATCGATTCGGTAGCTGACCTGATCCGCCGGCGTAGGCGCTGCCGAAATGGAACCCGCAGGGTTCTCCACCCGGATCGCCTGAACGACAGGGGCCGCCGCGACGCCCCGGATGGCCCAAACGGCGGCCAGAGCGCACAAAAAAACCAGCCGTATGACATGGCCCGGCCCCCGCGCCTGCCTCACGCGGCTCTCCTTTGCGGTATCATTTCTCTTCCCATGGAACAAACTCCCGCACAAGACGCCTCACCCCGAGTGTCCGTCATCCTGGTCTCCCGGAACAACGCCCCCGCCATCCGCTCCTGTCTGGAGTCCCTCGAACGTTCCGCCAACCGCCCCGAACTGGAGATTCTGCTGGTCGACAACGGCTCACTGGACGACTCCCCGCGGCTGGACTCTGAGTTTCCATCTCTCCATCTGCACCGGCTGCCCCGCAACTTCGGAATGGTGAAAGCGCTCAATATCGCCATGCGCACGGCCCGCGGGGAATTCTTCCTGATCCTCCACCCGCCGTCGCTGGTGGATCCCGGCACAATTCCGGCCTTGCTGGCGAAGTTGGAAGAAACCGGCGCCGCTGCCATCTGTCCTCTGGTTGCCTCGCCGGACGGCCACCCCCTGACCCGCATTCATCCGCTGCCGCTCCCCAACGAGCTCTTCCGGGCCTGTGACAACGGCGATTTCGCAGATTGGGCCGCTCCGCCGGTGGACCGCCCCTCCGAAGTGGACTTCTTCCATCCTCCCATTTTGCTGATCCGGGCCTATTTCCTCAAAGCCATCCGCTTTCTCGACGAGCGTTACGGAGAGCACTGGTGGGATCTCGAGATCTGTACGCACCTACGGAAAGCGGGGAAGCAGATCCTGCTGCTTCCCTCCTTAGCTGTCCAGCTCGCGGCTGAGGAGCGCCAATTCCCGCCGTCCCCCGGCATTCGCGCGCTGCTCGCTGCGGACCGTTTCCTCGGCGCAGCCGTCTGGACCGGCAAACACTACGGCGCTTGGCAAGGCTGGAGGTTCCGCCTGCGCGCCCTCGCCCGCGTTCTGAGCGGCGCACTGCTGGGCCTTGTCACCTTCCGGGACGCCTCCTTCCGGCTGGCGCTCTTGGCCAATTTCATCATCGGCCAGAAGATCGATGGTTCCCAAAGAGGTCTATAGTACCGGTGGATTGGCGGGCGTCGCCCGCTGTTTCCTCCTCCGCCTGGCTTCTACCGCAACCGCAGCGCAAACCAGAACCGCCACAAGGCTGATCCCCGACCCAAGCCGGAATCCGCGGGAACGGAATTCGAAGACCAGATGATGGCGCCCGGGCCCCAGCTCCACGGATTGAAAGGCGCCGCTCGCCCGCTCGATCTTGACGGATCGCCCGTTGGCCTTTGCTTGCCATCCTGGAAAGAACTGCTCGACGAGCATGAACCGCCCGCCACGCGGCGAGTCCACCTCGAACTCCCGCCGGGCCGGCTGCCACTTCAGCAGCCGGACCGTCGCCTCCGTGTCGGCTTGCTCCCAGCGGTAGGGCGGCTTCGCGAACCGGTATTCGTAAACGTGGCAGAAAATGTCTTCGGCGCCGATCCGTCGATAATCCGGATCCGCGGCTAGCTTTTGGTCTACCGCGCTGCCGCTGCGGGCCAGCGCATAACGTACTCCGAGCGCCTGCATCATCTCCCGGTTCTTCCAGTCCGTGTGGAACAGCCGGTTGGTGTGAAAGAGAACCCACTGTTCGATCGTTGCCTTGTATTGCGCCGGAAGAAACGGATCGAATCCTTCCGGCGTCGCCAGGCCCCATCGCCGGTAATCTGTCCCGGCCGGGCCCTCACCCTCCGCTGAGATGACCCGGTAGTGGCGGTTAGCCCGCATCTCGCGGTAGGCCGCATCATCCACGCCGCCCATCCCTTCGATGGGTTGTTGCTCGTCCACGTCCCCTTCCATGGCGTTGAACCAGCGCCCGGAGCCATAAACCCGGTAGTCCACCGCCACGGCGGCCAGCAGCGCCGCCGCCAGCGCCGTCCGCGCTCGGCCGGTGCTTTCCCGCAGGCAGAACATCCCTACCGAAAAGACGACCAGCAACATGGCCATTTCCCCCGCCGACCTCCAACCGGCGGCAAGCTGCCCGCCCTGCGCCCAGATCCAGAGCTGGCGGCCCGCCCATGCCCCCAGCGCCGCAATCGCGAATCCAGCCGTCCACTCGAGCTTCCGTCCTTCCCGTCGCCTGGCCCGCGCGAGAAAATCCTCGACGCCCAGCGCCGTCATGAGCGCCGCAGCCGCAGCCACAGCGCCATAGAATTGAAACGGCTGCATGGTGGTGTTGAGCAGCGGTACGCGTGAAATCAGCCCAATGAACCAGTGGGGCGGATTCGCCAGCGCCAGCGCTCCGGCCGCCATCGCCAGAGCCGGGAGGTAGGGCCTGGGCCTCCGGAGCCACGCCGCCCAAATCAACCCGAAGACCGCCGGGATGCCCAAATAGAAGTAGAAGCACCCCGGTTCGTAGGTCGTCGCATGCCCAGGGTTGTAGTCAAAAAAGTTCGGGGTAAAGTAAGAGGCAAGCAGAGCGCGCCAGCCATAAGCCCCAGGGCCGTACTTGAACTCCTGCGCCATCAGGGACCTTGCCTCCATCGATGGCGCGAGCTGCGCCGCCGCCAAGGCCAGCGAAGCCCCCAGCGCTGCGCACACCCGCCACAAGCTCCACCACGGGCGCGTCGCTGCGGCGTACAGCAGCAATGCGGCGCAGTTGACGATCCAGGCTGCCGGGTAACCCGCCAAAAGCGAAAGCGCCGAAGCTGCGGACACCTTCCAAAGGGCAAGCCAGTCCCGATCCCGTGTGGCTTGATCGATGCCCCACAAACCCAACGGTAGCCACGTCAGCGCGCCCACCACGCCCGGATGCAGTAACTGATGCATCATGTACCCGCCGCAGGCGAATGACATCGCCCCCAAGACGCTGGCCGTCGCGCCGGCTCTATCCCGCAGCCAGAGATAACACAGCAGGAAAGCGATCCAGATATGCAAGAAGGTGAAGGCTTCAAAGACTTTGAAAGGAAACCGCTGCGAGCCCCATACCGCGGCGTACATCAGCCACGTCATCGGGTAAAGCGGCGCCGCTTGGACATTGCCGATATAGGAAATCCCGCAATAAATCGAGGGGTCCCATTCGGGAAAACGTCCCTCTTTTAGCGATTGGAACGCGTATAAATGGAGCGGGTAATGATAGCCAGCAATATCCGACCACAAATACACCCTCTTAAACGGCGGTAAGTATTCACAGAAGAAAAAATAAGTCAATATCAGGGACACAGCGGCGACAATCCAGGCTTCCCGCCG
This sequence comes from Bryobacteraceae bacterium, assembly GCA_023511855.1. GTDB lineage: Bacteria > Acidobacteriota > Terriglobia > Bryobacterales > Bryobacteraceae > JAIMAR01. The sequence continues at coordinate 13,682 of JAIMAR010000046.1, read as the reverse complement.
CAGCCCGTGCCTCCCCTCTCGCGCGCCGTGCTCAGGCATGGGATCCTCTGCTCGGATTTCCCATATTCGTTCCGTTCCATGACATGCAGATCTTCCGCTCCTGACGAGAGAACCTTCCCGTCATTTTAGTCGAGGCTGATGTCGGCCCGGTCCGAGGCGCCCGGCCGAGAGTCCTGCAACTTCAATGCGCCAACCCTTGACTCCCCCTATCGCTAAGGCGTGTACCTGAAGCCAGCCTGCAATCTCACTGATCTGACATCGCTGGCGGCCGCCGCGTCCGATGTAGAACAGGGAGGCCCCACCCGTCCCATGACCGAAGTCTTGTGGATCGCTTTGCCTTTTGTAGCGGCGCTGGGATCCGGCGCGCTGGCCTACATTGTGGCCCAAGCCAAGCACGAAGCCGCGCTGGCGCGCGAGCGGGAACAACTGGCGGAAGTGCGCACGGAATTGCTCAACCAGCAGAAGACGGTTGAGGACCGGCTCCGGGCGGCGCGCGCGGAGGCGCGCAGACAGGCCTTAGACGAGTTTCTGGCGGATGTCCGGGTCGAGGAGCGGCGCTTCATGCGGGAGCTGGACGCCCCCGGCGCCCGGCGCAAGTGCCTGGTCTTGCAGGAACGGGTCTGTTTTCGCAACATTCCCCTCTCGCAATGGATCGAGCGCGAGCTGGACATGGTGACCGAGGCAGCCGCCCTGCCAGAGTCGGAATCGGGGTCCCGGTTGGTTGAAGTCCCCAAGCCTCGCCGCCTGCTTCGCTGATTGTACGGGAGCTGAACCACGCCGGCCGGGAGCGGCGAACTCTCCAACCTTGCGCTTCCAGGCACAACCCGGTAGGGCCTGCGCAGGCCCGGGATCCTGTGCTACTAATCCACAGAAGATCCTTCTCTCCGCGCGGAGATTTTCATGCCGCCACGGGAGCGCGTTGCCGGCCAGACCACAACCGCCGTCCCTGTTTCGTTGCGGCTCTCTCGCGTTGTGTTTTGTTTTCTCCGTGTCCTCCGTGGTTTGCCTTCTCTGGACGACTAACCCCTGAAATCTTCCCCGCGGGCGAAGATTTTCATGCCGCCACGGCAGCGAGCTGCCGGCCAGACCACAACCGCCATCGCTGTTTGGTTGTGGCCCTGCCGCGCTGTGCCAGAGAGACCTCAGAGCCTTTCGGGAGATACGATTCAGCCTGCGCGCGGTTTCAGCGAGGGCTGGCCGCGGGTTTGCCCCTTTGCTCCAGCGGTGTCACCGGGTCCATGAAGGGCCAGCACAGGGTTCCCAGCAGGTATGCCGCCGCGACGCTGTAAAGGCAGATGGTCCAGTTGTTGTCCGTGTAACGGAGGATGTAGCCCATCGCCACCGGCGAAATCATCGATCCAAAGTTCCCCATCATGTTCATGGAGCCGGACAATGTCCCGGCGTACTTGTGCCCCACGTCCATGCAAGCGCCCCACGCGCCGGGCGTCGTGATGTCGTGGAAAAAGGTCGCAACCCCCAGCGCCAGCATCGCCAGCCAGATGTTCCCGATCTGGATGTGCAGCAGCACGAACAGCCCGGCGACCAGAAAGCCCGTGAATCCGAGTGCGCGCCGGGCCAAGCTCACGCTCCCTAACCACTGCGCCACCCGGCCGGAGATCATCCCGGAAAACAGCGAACCGGCGCCCGCGAACAACAACGGGAAGATGGCGAACTTGGACGTCTGCGCCAAATCCAGCCCCCTGCCCTGCATCAGGTAGGTCGGCAGCCAGGTCAAGTAGAAATAGAACGGATACGAGATAAGAAAGTATTGAGCCCAGAGCATCCAGACCGTGGGGGTGGTCACCAGTTTGCGCCAAGGCGGCCGCGCATGGCCCGCGGCGACCTTCTCGGCCCCTTCGAGCAGCGCCAGTTCCGCCGCATTCACGCGCTTGTGCTCCCGGGGGTTGTCCTTGAAGAGGGCGATAAAAATCACGCACCAAATCAGCCCCAGGCTCCCAAAAAACACAAACGACCTGCGCCAGCCCATCCAGAGGATGGTCGCCGCCATCAACGGCGGCGTAAACGCCCCGCCCCAACGTGCAAAGGTCCACATGATCCCCTGTGCTTTCACCCGTTCCCGCTGCGGCAGCCAGATGGTCATGGCCTTGGTTAGGTTCGGAAAACAGCCCGCCTCTCCCATCCCGAACAGGAACCGAGTCACCAGCAGCGAGGCGTAGTTCCAGACCCAGCCGGTAGCAGCGGTAAAGAAGCTCCACCAGAGCACGATGCGGATCAACACCCGCTTCGGTCCCAGCCAGTCGCCCATCCAGCCGCCAGGAATCTCAAACAGAGCGTAGGCCAGGGCGAAGGCGAAAAACACCCACCCCATCTGGACCGTGGTCAGGTTTAGGTCCTTGCTGATAAAAGGCGCGGCAATGGAGATGCAAGCCCGGTCGATGTATGCCAGAATAGCCAGCGTGACCGAAAAGAAGATCACCCAGTATCGAACCCGCGTGGGCTTTTCCGCGCGGGGAGGAGTTGCATTCGTGGCGTTCATGGGAAAAGACATGACACCACAGCGCAGCCGCCAGCGGCAACTGCCCTGCTCTACAGCCGCGCAGCCGCAGGGCCGATAAACCGACGTGGAGATTTTCATGCGGCGAGTGGGCATAGTCACCACCTGGTTTGAGCGAGGCGCGGCCTACGTCTCCCGCCAATTCCTGGAAGCGCTGCAAACCGACCACCAGGTCTTCATCTACGGACGCGGCGGGGAGTTGAGCGGCCGCGGGGATCCCCGCTGGGACGGCCCTTTCGTCACCTGGGATCCCGGCTCGCCCCTCTTAATCCCCAACGCCCTAAATCGGGAGACTTTTCTCGACTGGATCCGGTCCAACCGCATTGAAGTCGTGCTCTTCAACGAACAGCGCTGGTGGCCGCCGGTTCAATGGTGTGACGAACTCGGCATCATAACCGGCTGCTACCTCGATTACTACACCCGCGATACGATCCCCCTGTTCGGACTGTACGATTTTTTGATCGCCAATACCCGCCGCCACCACAGCGTCTTTGAATGGCATCCCGCTTGCCATCATGTTCCCTGGGGCACGGATGTCGGCCTTATCCGTCCTTCAACCTTCGAGCTCGTCCAACCACCCCAGGTCACCTTTTTTCACTCCGCCGGGATGGATCCTCTGCGCAAAGGGACCGACCTTGTGCTGCGCGCTTTTGAACCCGTGGCCGGGACGGCTCGCCTGATCATCCACTCCCAGGTGAACCTGCGCCGTGCTTTGATTTCCCTGCGCCCCTTGATTCGAAAGCTGGAAGAGCGCGGCACGCTGGAGCTTATCACGGGCACGTTCCCGCTTCCCGGCTTCTATCACCGGGGAGACGTCTACCTTTATCCCTCCCGTCTGGACGGCATCGGCTTGACCTTATGCGAGGCGCTGGCCGCAGGCCTTCCGGTCATCACCACCGACGTCCCTCCCATGAATGAGTTCACCGACCCGAGTTGCTCCTGGCTAGTTCCTGCCGCCTCAGCTTCGCAGCGCGCCGACGGCTATTACTGGCCCCAGTGCGAGCCGGATCTTGCCGCCTTCGCCGGCGCGGTGCGGCGCTGCGTCGAGAGCCCGCAAGAGATCCCAGCCCGCAAACGCGCCGCCCGGGCGCTGGCCGAAACCTCGTGGGATTGGCGGAAGAACAGCCGCTGCTTGCCCGGAATCTTCGCCTTGGCCCGGCGGCATGAAGGCCCCGAAAAGCAACAGGCGCGGGAACTCGCGCGCAACTTCGCCCACCCATATGTCCGCGCCCGGCACCGTTTCTTTCAGTACTGCCCCTCCCTCTATGGCCGGCTCCGGGCCCTGCGAAGGCGGTTCCTGCTGGGTTGAGCTCAGTCAGCCCGCGGGTGCGCGGTTTCCTCGGCGCTATTAGCTTCCGACGCGGTCTCCGCGCCGCCGGCGTCTTCCCGGCGCTCGCTGCTCAGCTCGGCGAGAAGGAACGCATACTGCGACTCCAGCTCCGCCAGCCACTCCTCTGGCTTCATGCAACCGCCGGAGTGCAGCGCCTGCTCGATCCGGCCGGCCACTGCGCTCAGCTCTTCCCCGCCCACGTAGGACGCCGAACCTTTGATCGTGTGCGCCACCCGTTCGGCTTCCGCGCGGTCTTGCCGTTCCAAAGCCTCCCGCAGGGCGCGCAGTTGGCAAGGCGTGTCCGACAGAAAGGCTTCGATCGTGGTGCTAACCAATTCGCTGTCGTGACCAAACCGGGCTAACAGCGCCTTCCGCCGCAGCGCTCCGGACGCTTGCCGGCGGCGCTCTCCGTCCGCGTTCGCTGGCAGCGTGTGGGACCGACCCGCCCAGCGCCGGACCGTCTCCGCCAGCACGGAAAACCGCAACGGTTTGGAAAGGTAATCGTTCATCCCGGCCGCAAGGCACCGCTCGCGGTCGCTCGTCAGGGCATGGGCGGTAAGAGCGATGATCGGCACGTTTGGGTTCTGAACGCCAGACCCAGGCGTCCGTATCCTCATCGAGGCTTCGTAGCCGTCCATCCGCGGCATCTGCACATCCATCAACACCAGGTCATAATGGCGTTCCCTCAACCGGTATAGCGCCTCCATGCCATTCTCCGCCGCGTCAGCGGCCACCCCCAGGCGCCTCAGCATCTCCAGTGCGACTTCCCGGTTCACGCGGTTATCTTCCACCACCAGGACACGGATCCTCTCCCCGCTCAGCGTCGGCCTTCCTTCCGCAACGCCCGGATTTTGCGATTCAGCCGTGCTCCGCATGGGCGCGCTTTCGCCGCTCCTTGCTGTCTCCAAGACCTTCCCAAGACGTGCGGTGAACCAGAACTCCGAGCCTTCCCCCACGTTGCTGGTTACACCGATCTCGCCGCCCATCAGTTCGCAGAGCTGTTTCGCGATGGCGAGTCCTAGCCCTGCTCCGCCTTGATTCCTCGTGGTGGAGCTGTCTAGTTGGGTGAATTTCTGAAACAGCAGCCCGATCTTTTCCTCCGGGATGCCGATGCCGGTGTCCTTCACCGAACAGCGCACAACCACCTCGGCCTCGCTTTCCGACTGAAGCCTGGCCGAGATCCGGACTCGGCCGGCCGGCGTAAACTTGATCGCATTGCCGATCAGATTGGTCAGAACCTGCCGCAGCCGCTTCGGATCCCCACGCAGAACCCGCGGCATTTGCGGATCCACCTCCAGATGCAAGCCCAGCCCCTTCTGGTCGGCGCCATGCGTCATCGCTATCGTCACACTCTCCAGCAGTTTCCGGATCTCGAAATCCTCCGGTTCCAGCCGAAGTTTCCCCGCCTCGATCCGGGACAGATCCAGAATGTCCTCGAGCAGAGCCAGCAGACTCTCGGCACTGGAGGCCGCCGCCTGCGCGAACCGCTGCTGCTCCTCATCGAGCCCGGTCACCATCAGCAACTGGAGCATGCCCAGAACCCCGTTCAGCGGCGTTCGGATCTCGTGGCTCATGTGGGCCAGAAAATCGCTCTTGGCCGCGCTAGCCGCCGCTGCCTCCTCCGCCAGCCGGTTGGCGCGTTCGATGGCCTGTTCCAGTTGCCGGTTGGCTTCCCGCAGCTCCCTTTCCATCCGCTTCCGCTCGGTGATGTCCCGCGCCGCGGCGTAGATCCAATTCCCGCGCGGCTGAGACCGCCATTCAATCCACCGGTAACTGCCATCTTTGCAGCGATACCGATTCTCAAAGTTCAGCAACGGCTTCTGGCGCTTCAGGTGTTCCATTGCGGCCTGGGTGGCCGGAATGTCCTCGGGATGCACCAGATCGAAGAACAGCCGTCCCTCCAGTTCCTCCCGGCGGTACCCAAGCACATTCTCCCACTGTGGGTTCAACCGTACGAAGTGGCCCTCAAAGTCCGCAATGCACAACAGGTCCAGGCTAGACTGGAAAAAATCCTCCAGCTCCTGGCTCTTCCGGCGCAGCGCCTCTTCCGCCTTCAGGCGGTTCACGACGTTCCAGACCATCTCCATCAGCAGCTGTAGCTGCTCGATGTCGCTCGGACCGTAGTCTTCGAGCTTGTTGCCCAGGCCCACTACCGCGGCAATCTCACTGTTGCGAAACACCGGAACCGCCATGAAACGCTCCAGGTGAACATGACCTTCCGGGTAGCCGCGTTTGAGCGGATTCGGAGCCTGAAAGTCGTTGACGATAATCGGACGCCGCTGGCGCACCGCCTCGCCCCAGATCCCGGTCTTGTCCAAATGCTTGACCGGGCCGGAAACCGGAACCTTGCACTCGCGCTCCGCCTCGCTGGAATGCGTGTTCAGCGTAAACGTCTTGCTCGCCGGGTCGTAAAAGAAAAGGAAGCCCACGCGGCTGCCGGTCAGATCCACCGCCCGGTCGAGGGCGAAACCCAGAAACTCCTTCAGCGTGCCGGCCGGATGCTGGATGATCTCGGCGAAACACCGGAAACGCGCCTCGTCCTTCCTCAAAGCATCCTCGGTCCGTTTCTGAACGGACACATCCCACAGCGTCACCAAGTCGGCTTGCTCCCCCGCCACCGTCGTGGGTTTCACCGTGACTTCGCACCAGAAATGAGAGCCATCCCAGCGTCGGCACTGTAGTTCCGTCCGCGCCAAGCCTTTCTCGGCGGCCCGCTTCAGTACAGGATCCATCGCGGCCCGGGTGGGCATCCCTCCCGGTTGACGCTCCGGCGCCAAATCAGCGAAGGGCTTCCCGTTCAAACCTCCCGCCGCAGCGCCGAATAATACCTCGCAAGCCGGGTTGCAAGCCGCGATCGTTTCACCCACCACCAACATTTGGGCTGCCGGCGACTGAAAGAACAACTCTTGGAAACACCGAGTCTCAATCTTGCCGAAGCTCCTGTGCCAAGGTTGCAGCCCGCGCCACCTGGCTACCTTTCCCAATGCCCCCTTCAGCGCCCTTGCGATGGGACAATTCCTACTCACTGGCTTGCCGCCTCCTGCCCGCTGCGCTCTTCCCTAGACTCATCGGCGGAAGTTTCCGCGGCGGCGGGTCTTAAGAGAAGCATCCCAGCTCTTGGCCGCGCATCCCATAACAAGGAGGGGAAATGCAGCACAAAAGAATCGTTGCCGTAGTGGGTGCTACAGGCGCCCAAGGCGGCGGCTTGGCCCGCGCCATCTTGAACGATCCTGAGGGCGGCTTTGCCGTCCGCGCTCTAACCCGCAAGCCTTCCAGCCCTAAGGCGCAGGAGCTGGCGCAGCTCGGCGCGGAGGTTGTCCAGGCCGACCTCGACGACCCCGCCAGCCTCAGGCGCGCCTTTGACGGAGCTTACGGCGCCTTCTGCGTTACCAATTTTTGGGAGCACTTCTCGCCTCAACGGGAGACCGCTCAAGCCGCCAATATGGCCGCCGCCGCCAAATCGGTCGGTCTGCATCACGTCATCTGGTCCACCCTCGAAGACACCCGCCGGTGGATCCCCCTGGAGGACAACCGCATGCCCACGTTGATGGGAAAGTACAAAGTCCCGCACTTTGACGCCAAAGGCGAAGCGGACCGCTTCTTTCTCGAAGCCGGCCTGCCGGTGACCCTCCTGCTGACCTCGTTCTATTTTGAGAATTTCATCTATTTCGGCATGGGACCCCGCAGAACCCCAAATGGCAAACTCGTCATCGCCTTTCCGATGGGCAGCGAGAAGCTGCCGGGCATCGCCGTCGAGGACATTGGGAAATGCGCCTATGGCATCTTCCGCAGTGGCGCGGAATTCAAGGGCAAAACGGTGGGGGTCGCCGCCGAGCACCTGAGCGGAGCAGAAATGGCAGCCGCGCTGAGCCGCGCGCTGGGCACGGAGGTGGTCTACGAGGCCCTGGAGCCCGAAGCCTATCGCAACCTCGGCTTCCCTGGAGCCCAGGACTTGGGTAATATGTTTCAGTTCAACTGGGAATTCGCCGAAGACTTCTGCAAAGCTCGCAGCATCGAATTGTCCCGGCGCCTGAATCCTTCGCTCCAAACCTTCGACGCCTGGCTGGAACTGAACAAATCTCGCATCCCGATCGCTTAACGGTTGGCGGGGGCCAGGCGGCTTCCGGTAGAATGGGCATCGCTATGGCGAATTTGGTCTCTTTGCTTGTTCTCGCGGTTGCCCTGATGCCTCTGCCTGCCGCGGACCAAGGGTGGGTTTCACTGTTCAACGGCAAGGACCTCGACGGATGGAAGGCCAACGAGAATCCTTCCACGTTCAGCGTTCAAGACGGAGCCATCGTGGCCAAAGGCCCGCGCAGCCACCTGTTCTACGTCGGCCCCGTCCGCAACGCCAATTTCAAGAACTTCGAGCTCAAAGTCGACGTGATGACCCTGCCCGGCGCCAACGGCGGCATCTACATCCACACGGAATACCAAGACAAAGGCTGGCCGGCCAAGGGCTTTGAGATCCAAGTCAACAATTCCTACGACAAGGATCCCCGCCGCACCGGCAGCCTGTACGAAGTCCAGGATGTCACCGAGAAGCTCGTGCCCGACAACGTTTGGTTCACCGAGCACATCGTCGTCAAAGGCGACACCATCGTGGTGCGGGTGAACGATAAGGAAGTCGTCCGCTGGACCCAGCCCCCGGATTGGAAAGGAACGCGCGGCTTCCCCGCCAGAAGAATCGACTCCGGAACGATCGCCTTGCAGGGGCACGATCCGGGTAGCACCGTCTACTACAAGAACATCCTCATCCGGCCGCTGGACTGACCCGCGGCCGGATCCCCGCCGCCCGCTGGCCTCAGCCCAGTAGCTTCTTCAGGTTCTGGAGGCTCTTCTCGATGCCCTCCAGCCCCGGATAAGCCCGGCTTTCCTCCTCGATGATGTACCACTGGGTGCCCGCCACACTTTCGCAGGCGGCGAACACAGCGGGCCAGTCGACCTTGCCCTCGCCCACTAGGGCGTCCCGGCGGTCCGGATGGAACTCCTTGATGTGAACCGTGATGGCGCGCCCCGGGTACTTCTTGAGATAAGCCGCCGGATCGGCGCCCGCACGCTGGCAGTGGCCGATGTCGAGCTGGCCGAAGACGTTCGGACCGGCCTTGGTCATGAACACATCCCAAGGCATTTGCCCTTCCATCGGCGTGAACTCGGCGGTGTGATTATGATAGCCGATGTACATCTTGAGCGGCCTTACAACCTCGGCGATTTCGCGGAACCGGTCGGCCGTCTTCGCCCAGGCCGCCAGCGTCGCCGTGTTTTCCTTGGGCAGCGAAGGCACAACCAGATAGGGGTTCCCGATGGTTTGGTTGAACTCGATGGTCTGCTTGAGTCCGTCCCCATCCATGGTCCGCAACTGAATGTGCGTCCCGCAGACTTTCAGCCCGTTGTCATCGAGCAGCTTGCGCAGCCCCTTGGGATCGTTGGCGAAATTGTAGTAACCGGCAAACTCGACACCCTCGTAACCCATCTTCTTGATCCCGGCCAGCGTGCCCGCCAAGTCCCCGGCGGCGATCTTCGTCACCGAGTACAGTTGCACCCCGACCGGAATCTTCTTCCGGGCGGCCGACATCGCCGCGGGGGCCGCCAGAGCGGCGGCAGCGCCAAGAAATGTGCGTCGGTTGATTCGAGTCATGTCTGACTTCTGTCCCTCCTTCCTGTTCCTGTTCCCTCCGGGCAGCCGGCAGGTGAGCCCCGCCCGGCAAACGATCACTCTAACACCTGCGGCCTCGCTCAGCGCAACGAAGCCAAAGCCCTCTCCAGCGCGGCTTCCAATTGTTCCTTGCCGAGGTCCGTGCTGATGAAAAGCTCCTGCCGGGCTCCATCGCTCAACGCAATGGCTTTCCAGCCGTTGACCGTGGGCAACGTGACCCACACACGCACCGCCCATCGGGCGTCCCGCACCGGCCGGATCACGCCGGGTATCACGGAGCGGATCTCGGGCGTCTGCGCCAGCAGGCGTTCCAATAGCTCACGAACTCCGCCCAGGATGCTATGTTCCACCTTCAGCTTGCCCTGGCTGGTCCTCAGGCGCATTTTCGCCCCACCTCAGACCCGGCTGCCGTGCGGTGCAGTTCTGCGGCGCCGCTGCTCGGCCTTCTAGCCGTACGCCTCGGTGTTGTGCTCGCGGAAAGGCGTCACCCAGCCCAGGTTGACCGGCAACTCCTCCATCGGCCCCATCCACTTCAGCTCTCGCTCGATGTCGGCATGCAGCCGGTATTTCCTTTGGACTTCGGCAATCTTCGGCCCGCGGATGTCGATGCGCGCCAGATCCCACTGCCCCACGCCGGCCTCGCCGCAGAACTTGAGCCAGCCCAGCCAGTTGGCGTCGACGCCCATGCACTCGGCGCCCACCCGGTCCAAGGCGATGTAGTCCGTGGAAGCCAACACAATCCGGTGCGGTACCGGCGTGCCGCTGGCCGGACCATTGCCCTCCATGCCTTCGTAGCCGTCGATGATCGCCGCGCCCCAATGCGGCTGCATGAACTGGGCCGTCAGATACATGTTGTACAAACTCTGCCGGATCCCCACGTGGTAGCGCCGCTTGTCGTTCCAGCGGATCTTCTCTTCGGGAGCATAGTGCAGGGGCGCGCCCAGCACCATGTTCTTTACCGAAAGCGTCACAATCGCCATGTTGTGCGTCTTCATCACCGCCGAGCAGAGCACGAAGGCATCCGGATCAAACAAACGGGACGCCAGCCGCACCGGGGCCAGATGCAGGTTGTAGTCGATGATGGGCTTAAGAACGTATTTCGCCTCCCGGTTCAGGTCCACCAGGCTGACCTTGAGCTTCTTATACTCATTGGGCAGCACCGTGTACTTGAAGTTCTCGTAACCCTGGAGCGTGTCGCCCGCGGACGACTCGGCGATCACCACCGGCTTCCGGAACCGTTCCTCAAAGTAGTCCAAAATGCCGCGCAGGGCGTCCACATGCGTAGCCGCCAGCTGGTTGGTCGTGCTCACGTTGTTCGGCTTGATCACCGCATACTTCTTGTTCTTCATCCGCGGCTGAAGCTGGTCGTCGATGGCCTTCAACGACTCGTACACCATCTTGCGGCGGTCCTCCCCCCGCACCAAAGCGACCGTGGAACGGCGTTCCAGCGGCGGGAACGGGTCGGGATGGCCGCCCCCCAGCGCTGTGCCCCCTCCGGGCGGCTTTACCCGGGCCGGCTGCTGCGCTCCGGCTTGAGGCGCCTGCTGCGCCAGGGCCCAGCGATTGGCCAGCATGGAAGCCGCGGCCGCCGATGCGAGCTGAAAAAGATTCCTGCGCGAATAGGGATTCGACATGATCTACCCTCCTGGTTTGAGAGATGCCTCTCCTATCTGGAGTATGGCCGTCTCCCTCCGGCCTTGTCAATTTCGGTTCAGAGTTCCGAACCTGAATTTACAAAACCCGGCTGTCTTCACATGCCGGGCCGTCCTCGGCCAGCATCCGCTCGACCCGCGCGCGCAGCTCCGCCGTCAGCGCCACCCGGTCCGGAAGCCGCATCCCGGCGGTGGGAATCGGCTCCCCAATCCGCATCCGCACCCGGCCTGGCCGCACCGTCACCGACCCCATCGGCAAAACCTCCAGGGTTCCCTGGATGGCCACCGGCACCAGCGGCACCCCCGCCTTGATCGCGATGTATGCCGCGCCCTCCTTGAACTCCTGCAACCGGCCCATCGAGCGTCCGCCTTCCGGGAACACCAAAGCCGAGACGCCCCGCTGCTGAATCATCCGCGCCGCCTCCGCCATGGCTTTCAGCGACCCGCGTGCATCCTCCCTCGGGATCGCTACGTGTCCCGCCCGCTTCAAATGCCCACCGATGAACGGCACCCGGAACAGACTCCGCTTGGCCAGAAAGCGGAACTGGAGCGGCAAATACGCCAGCACCAGCGGCGTATCCATCAGGCTCAAATGATTGGAGGCAATGACGTAGCTGCGCTTGGGATCAATCCTCTCCAGCCCCTCGACCGTCACGCGCAGCCCGCTTACCCAAATGAGAATGCGCGACCAGGCGCGCGCGATCCGGTGCGGAAGGTTGCCGCTCGAATCGGCCAGCGACGCCAGCCACGACAGCGTTCCCATCACCGCCGTCGCCAGCACAATAAGCGGAGCGGTCACCAGCCAGGCTCGCAGTCTAGTGATCAAGCGTCTATTGTACGAGCAGGCTCCGCGCTTCGCCTACCAGGAACAGCGACCCCGTTATGAAGATGGCGTCCTTCGGCGCCGCCATTTCCATGGCGGATCCGATCGCCCTCTCTACGTCGCTCGCCACCAACAGCCGCGGGTGTTCCACCAGTTGCGCCAACGCCTCCGGGCGCACGGCGCGAGGGTGCCGCGGCGCCGTCAGGATCACGCCCTCAGCCAGCGGAAACAGATGCCCGGCGGCTTCGCTCACTGCTTTGTCGCGCATGGCCCCGTAGACGAGCCAAATCCGCCGCCCCGAATAAAACCGCCGCAGGTGCCGCGCCAGCGCTTCCGCTCCAGCCGGGTTGTGCGCGCCGTCCAGCACAATCTCCGGCTTCTCGCTCACCCGCTCCAATCGCCCCGGCCAGCGAGTTGTTCTGATCCCTTCCTCGATCGCCTCGGCCGGAACTTCCAGCAAGTCCAAAGCCGCAATGGCCGTCAGAACGTTCGAAACCTGATGCTCCCCTGCCAGCGGGCACTCGATCCGGAACTGACGGCGGCCATCCACGACGAAACGGCTCCCGTAAGCCGTCAACGCGAGGTCCTTGGCCCGCCACGCGGCCCATCTCGAAATCGGAGCCCCAAGCTGCGCCGCCCGCTCCGCTAGCACCGCCTCCGCTTCCGGCCGCTGCGGGCCCAATACCACCGGCACGCCGGGCTTGATAATCCCGGCCTTTTCGCCCGCGATCGCTTCCAGACTCCTGCCCAAATACGCCTCGTGATCGTAGTCCACCGGCGTGATCACCGCCACTTGCGGCAAAACCACGTTGGTCGCATCCAGCCTTCCTCCCAAGCCCACTTCGAGCACCACGGTCTGGACGCCCAGTTCGTGGAACAACAGCAGCCCCATCAGGGTCACCGTCTCGAAGTAGGTCGGATGGTGATCCAGTTCTCCTTCGGCCAGCATAGCCTCGGCGGCCCGGTGCACCCGGTCGAAAGCAGCGCTGAACAGATTCGCCGGAACGGGCTGCCCCTCGATCTGAATCCGCTCGGTCGGCTCCTTCAGGTGAGGCGAGGTGTACAGCCCCGTCTTCCGGCCGGCGGCCCGCAGGCACGACTCAATCAACGCGCACACGGAGCCTTTTCCGTTGGTGCCGGCCACATGCACGAACTCCGGCCCTCGCTCTGGGTGGCCCAGCCGCTCCAGCAGGGCGCGCATCCGGTCCAGCCCGAGTTTGGCGCTGCGGGATTCGTTGCCCAGGGCGTACAGGAACTGGACGGTTTCCGGGTAGCTCAGCAAGGCTAGCGTCATGGTACACTGGCGCGCAGACGGAGGGCAACGCCGCGCGGGCGGCGGAGGCGGGCTATGCAGACTACCACCAAAATCGAATCATTGAGCTACGCCACGATCTATGTTCTGGGCTGTATTGTGGCCGGCGTGCTATCGATGTCCCAGAACACGGCCATGCCGAACCTGGTTGTGCACATCGCCTGTAGCTGGGGCTACGTCGTCTACTACGTCTTAAAGCTTTCCTAGCCCCGCCGCAGCGTTCTTGGCCCGCGGCCGATTCTCACCGGCCAAGCCTTCTGATGTGCGGCAGGCCTCCAGGCCTGTCGGCCGACATCCCTGCCGGCCTTGGCCCCCTTCACCCACTGCCCTCGCAACGCACACCGCCAACCCTCACCCAGAGCCTCTCCCCAACCGTTTGACCTTCTCCGTGTCC
>JAIMAR010000045.1 GCA_023511855.1 Bryobacteraceae bacterium | reverse complement strand
ATGGAGTACATCGACCACTGGTCGCTGGCGCTGGATTGCAAGATTCTGCTACAAACGATTCCGAAGGTGATCACCGGCAAAGGAGCGTACTGACCCATGCATCTGGTGCCCACAAAAGAAGAGGTAGTGAAACTGTTCGAGCAGACCGGCGCTCTGCGGCGCGGCCACTTCGAATACCCCAACGGTCTGCACGCCGACGAGTACTTGCAGGTGGCGCTCGCCATGCGCTACTACCAGCACGCCAAGACCCTGAGCGTAGGGTTGAGCCGCCTGGTGCGGGCCAACCCGGAATTGCATGCCATGATCCCCCAGCTCTCCATCGTGGCTCCGGCCACGGGAGGGCTCCCCGTAGCCTACGGAGTCTCCGAGGCGCTCCGCGCGCACCAGGTCTATTGGGCCGAGCGCGAGAATCCCGGTGAACCGATGCGCTTCCGCCAGTTTCTCGAGCTGACGCCTGGCGAAAAGGTTCTCCTCGTCGATGACATCATGCGCACCGGTTCGAAACTAACCGAGCTGAAGAACCTGGTGGAGTCCAACGGGGGAGTGGTCGTCGGGATCGCCATCCTCGTATACCAGCCGGCCCCCGGCGCGCCGGATTTCCGCCCGCTGCCCTTTTACTATCTCGCGAAACTAGATGACATCCGCTACCGCGACGCCGCCTCCTGCGAGCTCTGCCAGCAGGGCGTGCCGCTGGTTAAGATCCGGGTATAGGTAAGGCTGCGTAAGCACTCCAGCTCGGCCTGGCGCTCAGTACTACTTCCCTGGCGGCCAAATCCGGCAGCGAAGGAGCCTTATCGCCCCACCGGAACGGCTCACACGGGATTTGCTAAGGTGTTGGTGAGTTCCACGCTGTTGAGACGCCACAGGAGGATGTTTATGCCGATGCCAGTTCAGAACTTCGCCCCGGGGTTTCGCTTGCGCCTGCCCCTGCCTTTTCGGACCTTGGTCTTTGCGCCCTTGCTACTGTTTCCAGCCTACGCGGCCAACCAGGGAGTGATCGAGCCGGGAGCGAAGCTTGAACTGCTGGCAGAGATTTTCGGCTTTACCGAAGGCCCCGCCGCCGACGCCGAGGGCAACGTCTTCTTCACCGACCAGCCCTACAACCGCATCTACCGCTGGTCGGTTGCCGATCAGCTCACGGTTTTCCACGACAATGCCGGACGCGCCAACGGCCTGTATTTCGGCAAAGACGGAAACCTTTACGCCTGCGCCGACCTCAACAACGAACTCTGGCGCATCGACCCCTCCGGCAAGATCACTGTCTTGGTGAAGGAGTATGAAGGCAAGCGCCTCAACGGGCCGAACGATCTCTGGATCGATCCCAAAGGCGGGATCTACTTCACCGACCCCTTCTACCGCCGCGACTACTGGACCCACACCGCGATGCCGCAGGACGGGCAGCACGTCTACTATCTCAGTCCGGACCATAAGAAGCTCACGCGCGTCGCCACCGATCTGGAGCAGCCCAACGGCATCATTGGCACGCCCGACGGCAAGCGCCTCTATGTGGCCGACATCCGCGCCGGCAGGACCTACGTCTACGACATCCTTCCCGACGGCGCCCTGAGCCATAAACGCCTGTTCGCCTCCCTCGGCTCAGACGGCATGACCATGGACGAGCAGGAAAACATCTACCTGACCGGCAAGGGCGTCACCGTGTTCAACGTCCGTGGTGAGCAGATCGATCACATCGAAGTCCCCGAACGCTGGACCGCCAACGTGACCTTCGGCGGCAAGGACCGCCGCTGGCTGTTCATCACTGCCTCCGATTCGCTTTACCGCATCCGCATCCGCGTCCGCGGCGCCCATTAGCGCGTGCCGCTCGCCCCGGCGGCCCGCCCCACCGAGGCTGCGCGGAACTCAGCGCTCGACGCGGACAACGTACCAGGGAGTTACCGGATCACCGATCGCAAGGCTCCAGCCTTCCTGGGTCCGTTTGGCGAGGATCGCCTGCCCGAGCGGGTTCCCGGCGCCGTCGAGCGGCTGCGCGGCCACGGTTCTGGCTCCTTCCAGTCCTTTCAGGAAGAGGGTTCCGGTGACGGGCTCCATCAAGGAGGGTGGTCCGCCCTGAGTGGAAGCCCGCGTGCCGGCCTCATCCCACTTCATTCCGGTGTTGGCAACGCGCGCGCCAGTGACAAGAAGCATACGGCTGGTGCGGGAGAGCGGCTGCGAATCCAGGGAAGTGAGGACGACGGCGGCGAAGTCGTTTGAGATCTGGGCCGCCAGATTGCGCAGCGCCTTGCCGCCGGCTTTCACGAAGCCGATGAGGGCTTGGGTGCGATCCGTTTCGACCGACACCAGCCCCTGCTTGCGCTGCCAGCCGCTCCAGACGAGCTCACCCGTGTCGGAAACGATTGGGTCGGTCAACGGCAGCTCGACTTTGGCCGTAAGGGCGCTTTCCAAGGACCGGATCCGAGAGCCATGGACCATGGGCAGGTGAGGCGGAAAGCCGGGGGTAAAGTAGGGACGCTCGCTGGCGGGCAAGCGCCGGCTGTCGTAGACCTGCGCACGGGTGTACGTGCGCTCCACGAAAGTTTTGGCCGGTCGGACATCGCCGCGCAAGAATAGCAACGCGCCCGCGGCGAGTTCCGGCATCTTCACGGGATCAAGCGAGATGTCGTAGGGATCTCCCATATAGGGTTGCCAGTTAGGGTCCCGTTTGGGTTCGAACGTGTACAGGACGACCGCATCCCAATCCTGGAAGGCGGCGTAGGCAGACACGATGGGGATGCCTTCCGCAGCCCAGGGATTGGGGAATGGATGGTTGGTTTCGCTGACGGTGAAAGGCTTGCCGGCAAAAGCAGTGCGGGAAAGGCGGCCCACGGTGGACCAAGCCGGATCGTTCACCATGGGCGAGGGGGTCTCGCGGGCGCCGGGATGCTGCCAGTAGACGTGGCCATCGAGGATGTCCAGTTTTGAGAGCGACAGCAGCATGGGATACGGGCTGCTAGTGTGCGCGTGATCGGCGGTGGCAACGATGGGGACCTTCACACCCAGCGAACGCAGGTAGCCGTACATGTCTTGGTAAAAGCTGCCCTCGAGGCTGGTGTAGAAATCGAGCTCCGTGTAGAAGCGCTCCTGGGGCGCTTTGGCCGCCTCCTGCCCGGCCAACCTCGGAACCGGCGCGCCGGCTTCCACGCCGGCCATCTCGCGCAAGCGGCGGATCTGCGCCGGGGTGCGGTTCCTGGCGAGCCAGGCGTTGTAAAGCTCGGTGAGCTCATTGTCGTAGTAAGGCGTGGGAGCGCGGAACCCCACGCCGATGCCGTTTTCATTGAGGATCTCGACGATGGCGACGGCGGGCTCATTGCGGTACTCCGTGCCGGTGTAAGGGTTGCGGTGGGTCAGGAGCGCTTTGGCGTACTCTTTCTGGAGCTCGATCAGGCGCGGGTTGTAGAGGACAAGGCCTTTGCCCCAGCGGATCTTCTCGGCGTCCGGAACGCCGTCGCCCTCCTTGTAAGAGCGTCCGACGTTGAGGTTGAGATTGACGTAAATGCCGCGGCGTTTCAGTTCGGCCACCATGAAGTCGAGGCGGTCGAGCTGCCCGGCGTCGAAGGCGCGGGAGTCGTTGCGGGTGGAGTCGATGATGCCGCGCGGGGCGAACAGGTCAAGGAAATGAAGGCGCACGAGATTCACCCCGTGGCGGGCCAGGGTTGCGGCGTAGATGGGCGCGTCCTCTTTGGAGGGGAGCATGACCGAGCCGCGGCTCCAGTCCGTGAGGTGGACGCCCCAGAAGCGGATGCGCTGCCCGTTGCCCAGGGCCAAGTGGCCGTTGCGCACGTGAACAAAGCCGTACTTTCCGGCGGGCGGGTCCAGCAAGAAAGAGACGTCCGCAGGCGAGTCTTTTGCCGCACGGTGGTTGATGGAGAAGGGCTTCAGGCGGCTTTCGTCGAATTGGGCGAAGGCCAGCCAAACCGTCAGAGCGCAGAGCGCGATCAGAAAAGCAAAGAGCCGGAGGCGCATGTGTTTTACTCCCGTGAGTTCACTATAGGACGGGCGTGCGGGAAATGCGCCAAACCAAAGTTGGGGTTTTCACCGCGAGCCGGCGCGGAGAGCAGCTAGTTCCGCGGCGAGGCGGTCCAGGCGCTCGATCAGTTCGCGGTGGCGTCGTTCCGGGGTGGGAGGTTGCCTGGCTTCAATGGAGAAAGAACCGCCCGGCTCAAGAACGCAACGATCGATCTCTTCAGGATGCGAAAAGCCCTGGCGGTGCAGCACAGCGCGCAGTTCGGATTCGCTGAGCAATTCCTTGGCCAGCCCCTGGCGCCGGATCTTCCCGTGTTCAATGAGAACCGTGGGGGCGCCTTCCAGGATTTGATCCAGGCGGCGGTGACGGAACAGGAAACGCACCACCAAATAGTTCACGGCCATCAGGGTGAAGGCGCCGGTTAGGCCTCCGGTCACGGAGTTGTCCGGGCCGATAATCGCGTTCTGGACGGTGTTCGACAGGCACAGCAGCACGACTAAATCGAAGGGATTCAGTTGGGCCAGTTCGCGCTTGCCGAAGATACGCAAGAACAGAACCAGGAACACGTAGACGATGACCGGCCGGAGGATTTTCTCGCCGATCGGGATGGCGGGAGTGAAGATGTCGCTGGACGGATGCCACACGGTGGCTTACCTCCTCGGACCGCCGGAACGGCCCTTACCCGATGGTAGACCATGGCGAGTCGATTACCACTCCCGGCACCGGAGGGTGTAAACTGCCTGGAGACCGGGCAATCAAGCACACGGACCCGGAAAGGAGAGGAATCCGATGGCTACAAGAAGGTCATTCCTAGTCGGCTCCGCGCTCACCGCCGCGATGTCGCGGTCCGCCGTGGGGGCCAACGAGCGAATCCGGCTCGGTTTTTTGGGAACGGGCACCCGCGGCAGCTATATGGCCACGGTGGCCGAAGAGTTCGAAGATTGCCAGATCCTAGCGATGTGCGATGTATACAAGCCCTACCTCGAGAAAGCAGTGGCGGGGCTCAAGGTGAGCAAGCCCGACACCTACACCGACTACCGGCGGGTGCTCGAGCGCAAGGACATCGATGCGGTGTTCATCGCCACGCCGGATCACTGGCATGCGCCGATGATCATCGAGGCCAGCCAGGCGGGCAAAGACATCTACTGCGAGAAGCCGCTTTCGAACAGCATCGAGGCCGGATGGCGCGCTGTGGAGGTGGCCCAGCGGCACAAGCGGGTGGTCCAGATCGGACTCCAGCAGCGCAGTTGGGACCATTTCCAGAAATGCTGCCAGCTGGTGCAAAGCGGGATGTTTGGAACGATCTTCCACTGCAAGCTGCACTGGCAGGGATCTTACACCCGGCCCAAGGAGGAACCCACGCCTCCGCCTCCGGATCTGGATTGGGAACTGTTCCAGGGGCCGGCGCCGCGGAAACCGTTCAGTCCTTCGCGCTTCCGGAGCTGGCGGAGCTACTACGACTACGGCGGGGGGATCATCACCGACCAGGGGGTGCATGTGGCGGACGTCGTGCACTGGTACATGAAGGTCCGCGAACCGCGCTACGCTTCCGCTGCCGCGCAGTACGTGAACTTTGAGCCGAACCCCGAATGCCCGCCCGACTCGTTCCAAATCGCCTGGCAGTATGACAACTTCGTGATGTCGTTCACCAACGCCTACATGCCGCAGACCGACTACCTGGCGGACCAGGGCAATTATTTCTTCGGGACGCGCGGCGTTCTTCACGTGAACCGGCAGAGCTACACCTACCGCCCCATGCCGGTACGCGGAGGCGCGGGGCGCGGGCAGCCGCCGGCGCCGCCCTTTGAAGCGTTCAACACGAAGTTCGCCTACGTGGGCAAGCCCTCTGATTCGGCGCATATCCGCAACTGGCTGGATTGCATCAAGAGCCGCGGCACGCCCACCACGGACATCGAGACCGGCTTCTATTCGACGCTGCCGCTGCTGCTGGGGCTGCTGGCGGTGCGCGACGGCAAGACCTACTACTGGGACGGGAAACAGGCCCGGGCTTGAGGATACGATCGGAGGTTCCCATGAGCGAAAAGAGGGATCGGCGTGAGTTCTTGCGGCGGGCTTCCCTGCCCGCCGCGGCGGCTTTCCTTTCCCTGGGCCGCGCGGATGCCGCTGCGCGCACGATGAAGATGTGCCTTCACACCGGCAACATCGGAGTCAAGGCCAACCTGCGGCAGCAGTTCGAATACGCCGCCAAGTACGGTTTCGAGGCCTACGATCCGAACGTCAATGAGCTGGCCGCGCTTTCGGATTCCGACTTGAAGCGCTTGCTCGATGAGATGGCCGCCAAGAACATCGTCTTCGGCTCCGTGGCGCAGAGCGTGCCGGTGACTCAGACGGAGGAGAAGTTCTCCGAGTGGCTCAAGACTAGCTTGACAGGATGGGCCAGGACGCTTCAGCGGGCCGGCATGACGCGCTTCTGCACTTGGATCAGCCCGGGCGACAACCGGCTGACCTATCTTCAGAATTTCCGGCTGCATGCCAAGCGGCTGGGCGAGGTGGCCACGGTGCTCGGTGATCACGGGATCCGCTTCGGCTTAGAGTACGTCGGACCGCGCACAAGCTGGAGCCGGAGCATGTACCCGTTCGTTCACACGATGGCCAGCATGAAGGAACTGATCGCCGAGATCAACAAACCGAACCTCGGCTTCCTGCTCGATAGCTGGCACTGGCACAACTCGCAGGAGACGCCCGAAGACATCCTCACGCTCACCAATAAGGACATCGTGGCCGTGCACGTCAACGACGCGCCCAAAGACGTCCCGCTGGATCAGCTCCGCGATGGCCAGCGCGAGATTCCGCTGGCGACCGGCGTGATCAACATCTCGGGCTTCATCAACGCGTTGCACAAGACCGGTTTTGACGGACCTGTGGCGGCCGAGCCGCTGGGCGCGCCGGTCCGGAACTTGCCGCCGGAGGAGGCCCTGGCCACGGTGGCGGACGCCATGAAGCGGATGATGGCGCTGATTCAGTAAGGCGTGTAGCACCGAAAGGACCCACTTGCCCAAGGCAGAGTGTGCGAAGATACGTCCCAGGGGATTTCCATTATGGCTGCCAAGAAGATCTTGATGCTCACCGGTGATTACGTGGAAGACTACGAGGTCATGGTGCCGTTTCAGGCTTTGCAAATGGCGGGGCACACGGTCCACGCGGTCTGCCCCAACAAGAAGGCGGGCGAGGTGGTGCGCACGGCCATCCATGACTTTGAGGGCGATCAGACCTACAGCGAGAAGCGGGGGCACAACTTCGCGCTGAACGCCACCTTCGACGAGATTCGCGCCGAAACTTACGACGCGCTGGTGATTCCCGGGGGGCGGGCGCCCGAGTACATCCGCCTGAACCCGCGGGTTCTGGAGATTGTGCGGCATTTCGCGGAAGCGAACAAGCCGATCGCCGCCATTTGCCACGGGGCGCAGGTACTGGCGGCGGCGGGCGTACTGGCGGGCAAGGCTTGCAGTTGCTACCCGGCGGTGGCGCCGGATGTCAGGAGCGCGGGCGGCCAGTACGTCGAACTGCCCATGGACCAAGCCCACACATCGGGCAACTTGGTCACAGCGCCCGCCTGGCCCGCGCATCCGGCATGGCTGGCCCAATTCCTGCGCGTGCTTGGCACACGCATCGAGCCGTAAGACCGAGCTGCAAACCGGCCCGCGGTCAAACCCAAGAATGGTGTATGGCCCGCTGTCCTTCTGCAACCGATTACAGCCGATGGGGGCGTCTCTTGACATTCGAAAGTGGTTATACTATCGGCATGCATAAGTTTAGCCGCCGAACGATTTTTCGAACTGCATTCGCCTTTCCGTTTGCGGGCCTATTGTCCGCACAATCTTCCGAACCGGGTCTGCGCGCGTACGCGGCCAAGAAGGGTTTGTTCTTCGGAGGAGCAGCAGCTTGGCCCGTTCTGCGCGATGACGCCGACTACGCCAAGCATTTCGCCGAGGAGTGCAACATTCTGGTTCCCGAGAACGTGCTCAAGATGGGACCGGTTCATCCGGAGCCGGAGCGGTACAACTTCGAGCCGGCCGACTACATGATGGAATTCTGCAAGAAGCACGACATGCAGATGCGGGGCCATACACTGGTATGGCACTCGCAAGGCTGGCCTTGGCTGAAGACGACCGTAAGCGCTACCAACGCCCGCAAGTACCTGGAGGAACACATCCGCACGGTCGCGGGTCGCTACCGGGGTCGGATGCATTCCTGGGACGTGGTCAACGAGGCGATTGAAGTCGCCGACGGCCGCGAGGATGGACTGCGCAAAACCGCTTGGCTTGAGTTCCTGGGCCCGGAGTACCTGGATATCGCCTTTCACGCGGCCGCGGCGGCCGATCCCCAAGCCAAGCTAACCTATAACGACTACGGTCTGGATTACGACACGCCGGGCAACGAGAAGAAGCGCGAGGCCGTCTTGCGCCTTTTGCGGGGCCTGAAAGACCGCAAAGCCCCGATCCACGCCTTCGGCATGCAGGCGCACCTGGACTGGAAGGCGTTCCAGAACTTCAAGGCCGAAACGCTGCGGCGCTTTTTCCGGGATGTGGCCTCACTGGGGCTGGAGATTTACATCACCGAGCTCGATGTGGGGGACCGGGACCTGCCGGATGACGAGGCCGAGCGGGACAAAGGCGTCGCCAAGGTCTACGAAGATTACCTGACGGTGGCGCTGGAGGAACCGGCGGTGAAAGCGGTGCTGACATGGGGGCTGACCGACCGGTACACTTGGCTCGCGGGCCGGAACCGGCGTCCCAGCGGCGCGGGCGTACGCGTGCTGCCGCTGGACCGCGAGTACAAACGGAAGCCGGCCTGGTACGCCATCGCCCGAGCCTTCGAGTCGAGGAAGGCTTAAGGGGCGGCGGTGATCACCACAGAGTAGCTGCTGGGCGGCGCGGGCCGGAGGCCTACGCCACGGCGGCCGCTATTCGTAGCGCAAGGCTTCGATGGGATCCAGCCGTGCGGCGCGAACCGCCGGAATCATGCCGGCGATGAGCCCTACGGCGATCAAGACGCCGCTGGAGATCAAAATGGACGCGGCCGAGATCCCCATCACCAAGTCGCCTTTCCCATCGAGGCTATTCGGCATAGAGCCGAACATCGGCATCACGCCGATGTAATTCACCACGGCGGCCCCGGCCGCTATGCCGATCACGCCGCCTGCCGCTACGATCAACAGCGCCTCCGCGAGGAACTGGCCGAGGATGGCGCGCCGGGGGCCGCCGAGCGCCTTCAGAACCCCGATCTCCCGGGTGCGGTCGATGACCGAGGTGAGCATGATGTTGGCCAAGCCCACGCCTCCGATGCCCAGGGTGAGCGCGCCCACCAAGCCGAGCAGCACCTTTACCGCTAGGGTCATGCCGTCGATGATGTGCCGGAACTGACTGAAGGCCAAAATGAAGACGGCCTTCTCGTCGCGCGGATTGAAACGGTGCAACGAGGCTAGCGTGGCGCGCACCATCCGGATGGCGTCCTCGCGCAGCGTTCCGGCGACCGGCGTCCAAACGATAAAGTTGGGATGCCGGATGTCGCCGAACAGCGCCATCGCGTTATAGGGCACGAAGACGCACTCGTTATCTTGCCGGTTATAGTTGGCGAACTGCGCTTTGGAGTCCATCACGCCGATCACAGTGAAGCGCATGCCTCCCACCGTGATCTCCTCGCCCACCGGAGGAATGCCGCTGAACAACTGCCGGGCCACCATAGCTCCCAGCACGGCCACCCGGTTGCGCTGGCGGTTGTCGTCGGCGCTGATCCAGCGGCCTTCCGCCATGTGGATGTTGCGGATGAACTGATACTCGGGCCAGACGCCGCGCAGGCCGAACTCCTTCTCGCGCGTGCCCCGGATCACCTGAATGCTGCCGGTCATCCGCTCAGGTGAGATGGCCCGCACCAGCGGCACCGCTTCCCGGATCGCCTCCACGTCTTCCAAATCCAGCAGGATCCGCCGGCCGGCTCTCATCCCGCCCGCCTGGAGGCTGGTTTGTCCTTGCGACATGATGATGAGATCCTGACCGACGGCTTCAAATCCGTCCACCAGGGTCTTCTTGAACCCGTCCCCGTAGGACATCAGGATGATGAAGGAGGCCACGCCCCAGGCCAGGCTGATGATCGTAACCAGGGATCGCCTGCGGTAGTGATTCAGCGAAGCCGCCGACTCCCGCAGCATTTGCCGCCAGTTCACCACTTCATCTCTCCTCTCTGAGCGCCTCGACCGGCGTCAAGCGGCAGGCCCGCAGTGCCGGCGGAAAGGCGGAAAGGACGGCCACCGTCCCCAGCGCGGCCAGCGCCAGGAGCGCATTGTGAAACCTCACCGGCAGGCCGGCGAACATGTCCGGCATAGGCAGCGAGTTCACTCCTGCCGCTAGCGCGCTTACCCCGGCCAAGCCGAGCGCCCCGCTAGCCAGCGCGAGCAAGACGCCCTCTAATAAGAAATCCACGAGAATGCGCCGCCGCGTCGCCCCCAGGGCCTTGCGCAGGCCGATCTCGTGGGTGCGTTCAGCAACCGCGGACATCATGGTGTTCATCACGCCCACGCCTCCGAGGCTGAGCGTCACCAGGGCCACCATCGCCAGAAACAGTTCGGTGGCGCGGAACGCCCGGTCAAACATTTCGGCCGTCTTCACCATGTCCCACGCGGGGGTTGCGCCCTCGTCGGTGGGGTCGAAGCCGTGGCGGCGGGCCAGCACGGCGCGCACCTGCCGTCCGGCCTCCTCCCACTGCTGGACGGAGGCCGGACGGTACACGATGAGCGACACGCGGCCCTTGCGGTAGTCCGGATTGGTGGGCGGAAAGTCCCGGACCAGGCTGGACTGCGGCACAAGGATCTTCTCGTTATCCCAACCGTCGTAGGAACTATTCTGGTTCTTCTCGCTCATCAGCCCGATCACCCTGTAGGGATAGCCTTCCAGGTTGACCGAACGGCCCAGCACGTCCGTGCGGTTTTCAAACAGTTGCTTGCGCACGGAATCTCCCAGCACGCACACGCGGCGGGCTTGCTCGTGGTCGGCGGCGGTGATGTTGCGCCCTACGCTGGCGGGCAGGTTCCGCAAGCGCAGGTATTCCTCGGTGACGCCCACGGTCAGAAAGCGGCCGCTATTGAACTCGCTGGCGGCATTGACCGTGCGCTTGACTTCGCCGGCGACTTCGCTTACCGCCGGGCACTGCTCGCGAATGGCGCGGACGTCTTCTTCCTCCCAGTAGACGCGGCGGCCGGCGCGCTGGCCTCCGGCCTGCTTTTCGGTGCGCCCGTTCCAGACCAGCACTAGGTTGTCGCCCAGTTGCGCCATGTTGCGGCGCTGGCCCAGCTTGAACCCGTCGCAGAGCGCGCTCATCAGCACCAGCGAGGCGATCCCCCAGGCGATGCCAAACATGGTCAGGAAGCTGCGCAGTTTGTGCCGCCAGATGCTGGCGCACGTCTGCCAAACGGGTTCCCACAACGCTCCGGCCAGGCGCATCACGTACACATATACGCAGCCGGAGCGAAAAGGGTTCACACCAAGCGAGGCCTTCTGCCGGCAAGCAGAGCCAGGTTCAGATCGTCATGGCGGTGAAGCCGCCGTCGACGCTCAGAATGGCGCCGGTAACGAACGAGGAGGCCTTCTCGGAGGCCAGAAACAGCACGGCCCCGACCAGTTCCTGCGGTTCCCCGAAGCGGCCGTAGGGCGTATGGGCCATGATCTGCGCGGTACGCTCCGGGCTGAGCAAGGCCCGGTTCTGCTCCGCCGGGAAGAACCCGGGCCGGATGGCGTTGACCCGGACGCGATGCGGCGCCCATTCCCGGGCCAGGAACTGGGTGATCTGGTTCACGCCGGCTTTGGTGATGCTGTAGGTAAAGACCTTGGACAGCGGAGGCCCGGAGGAGACCGAATAGATGTTGATAATGGAGCCGCCGCGCCCCGCATCGATCATGGCCTTGCCGAAGACCTGGCAGGCCAGAAAGACGCTCTTCAAGTTGACGTCGAGAATCTTTTGCCACTCCGCTTCGGTGATGTCGAAGAAGGGGGTTCCGGAGTTGATGCCGGCGGCGTTGATCAGAATGTCCACCGATCCGAAGCGCGTCAGGGTCTCGGCCAGCGCCCGTTCCAAATCCTCCCGCTTGCTGGCGTCGGCGGCGACGGCGATGGCGCGCCCCCCTTTGGCCTGGATGGAGGCCGCTCGGGCCTCGGCATTGGGCAGGTTCGGATCGACGATGACGATGCCGGCCCCGGCCGCGGCCATGCCTTCGGCCATAGCTCCGGCGAGAACTCCGCCGCCGCCCACCACCACCGCCGTTTTGCCTTCCAAAGAGAACATTTCCGTTTGAATCATAAGATTTGCACCAACTTCGTTTGTATCACGCCCGCTATGCTGAAGGGGTGAAGATCTGGCTGTATTATGTAGGCAAGCCACGCGACTTGCATGCCAATGCCCTCGCGGAGGAGTACATCCGCCGCGCGAGCCGCTACGCGCGCTGCCAGATGAGCGAGGTCCACCCAACCCGCAGCCGCTGGTGGGAGAAGCACGCCCCGGCGTGGAAAGTGTTGCTTGATCCCGGCGGAGAACGGCTGGACTCGGCAGGATTCGCCCGGCTGGTGGAACAGGCGGAAATGCAGGGCAAGGACTTGGTCTTTGTGGTGGGCGGCGCGGATGGGCTGCCGGAGACCTGGCGCGGCCACGCCGACCGGCTGCTGAGTCTTTCTCCGCTGACGCTGCCGCATGAGGTGGCCCGGGTGGTGCTGGCGGAGCAGATCTACCGGGCGCTGGCCTTCCTGCGAGGCCACCCCTATCCGAGATAGCCCAGGACTGCGGCAACCGCCGCCGGGCGGAACGGGATTGCTTTGTTGTATGGTGGTGCCTTACAACAGATCCGCAAGGAGGCAGCCGTGAACGCCACCCCCGAGTTTGAGAGCGCCACCTATGCTAAAGTGACGCGCCGTTTGATGCCGTTCCTGTTCATTTGCTATGTCCTGGCCTACATCGACCGGGTCAACGTGAGCTTCGCCAAGCTCGAAATGCAGCAGGACCTGGGCTTCAGCGATGCGGTCTATGGGTTGGGAGCGGGGATGTTCTTCATCGGATACTTCCTGTTTGAAGTCCCCGCGAATATGGTCCTCCAAAAGATCGGCGCGCGGCTCTGGCTGGGTCCGATTATCGCGGTATGGGGGGTTGTTTCAGCCGCCCAGATGTTTGTGGCCGGCGAACTGAGTTTCTACGTCATCCGGTTCCTGCTGGGCGTGGTCGAGTGCGGATTCTTCCCGGGCGTGATTCTGTATTTGACCTTCTGGTACACGCGCAAGCACCGGGCTCGGATGGTGGCGCTGTTCATGACCGCGGTGCCGCTGGCGGGCTTGATCGCCAGCCCGATCTCCGGCTGGATTATGAACGCCATGACCGAATTCTGGCATCTTCGCGCCTGGCAATGGCTTTTCTTGCTGGAAGGCATCCCTTCGGTGATCATGGGGTTGCTTACGCTGTACTATCTGACCGATAATCCTTCGAAGGCCAAGTGGCTCACCGCCGAAGAAAAGGCTCTACTGGAGCAACGCCTTCAGGAAGAAGAAGAGCTGAAGAAGAAAGAGGGAGAACACCGGCACCGTCTGGTAGACGCGTTCAAAAGCGGCAGGGTTTGGCTGTTCTGCGTGGTCTACTTCGGCATGGCCATGGGCAACTACGGTCTGGGATTCTGGCTGCCGCAAAATGTGAAGGACCGCGTGGCGGGCAATCCCTGGCAAATCGGGTTAATTCTGACGATCCCCTGGGCGCTGGCGGCGATCGCGATGGTGCTCTACGGGCATCATTCGGATAAGACCGGCGAGCGGCGCTGGCATGTGGCGGTAGCGCTCGTGGTGTCGGCGGCGGCTCTGGCGCTGAGCAGCGTGGATGCGATTCCGGCGGTGGTGGCGATTGCGGCGCTTTCGCTGGCCGTGATGGGCATCATGTGCGCCTTTGGGACATTCTGGGCGCTGCCGACGGGCATTCTCTCCGGCTCGGCGGCTGCGGCGGGCATCGCCTGGATCAACTCGGTGGGTAATCTGGGCGGTTACGCCGGACCGCACGCGGTGGGCGCGATCCGGGACGCCACCGGCAGCACGACAGTGGCGATGCTGGCGCTGGCGGGCGCCTGCCTGATGTCGGGTCTGCTAGTGCTGCTGGCGGGCAAGGCGCGGCGTTTTTAGTTTCGCGGCTTTGTGCCGAGCATGATGCCGCTGCCGGGATCGGCCATAGCGATATAGCGGATGGGATGAAAGCCCGCCGCGTGCAGCCATTGCCGGTATTCGTCCCGGCTGTAGCTGGCGCCCCCTTCGGTGTTCACCAGCATGTTCAGGGAGAACAAGGCCCCTCGCTCGGGGCGGGTCTTATCCGAACTCAGGAGGAAGTCCCGGATGACGACCCGGCCGCCGGGCGCCAGAGCGCGGAACGAGCGGCGCAGCAAGTCTCGATTCTCCTCCGGGCTGAGCATGTGGCAGATGGCGCTGAGCAGCAACAGATCGTAGCCTTCGCCGAGGTCGTCCTTTCGCAGGTCCCCTTGCTGGGTCCGGATGCGCCCGGCCAGACCGGCGGCGCGGATGTGTTGTTCGGCGATCGGCAGGACTTCGGCGCGGTCGAAAACCACCGCTTCGAGAGCAGGGTTCGCCTGCGCGAAGGCAATGGAGTACGCTCCGGAGCCGCCCCCGACGTCGAGCATGCGTTTCACCTTGGCGGCGCCCACCGCCCGAACGAGAGCCGGGGCGCGGGAGGCGGCGTTGCTGTGCATGGCGGCGATGAAGGCTGCCGTTTGCTCTCTAGACCGGCGCCTGGTTTGCAGGTTGCGCGGGCGGCCTGATTTGACGCAATCGGTCAGCTCCGACCAGGCGTCCCAAAGATTCACGGCGTGCATCAGAGCAAGCCGCTGGTTGTCCGGCGAGCCTTCCGATAAATACCGCGCCGTCGCGGCGGTGTTTCGGAACGTGCCGTCCCGCTTGCGCAACGCCCCTAGGGCCACCAGGGCGTTGAGCAACATCTCGGTGGCGCGGAAATCCGTGTTGAGGCGCGCGGCCACCTCTGGAGCGGTGGCGCCTCGGCCTACGGCGGAGAAGATGTCGAGTTCGATAGCCGTGAGCAAGGTGCGGCTCACCTGGAAGGCCCGCGCCAGCTCCACCAGTTCTTCGAACCGCAAGATGCTCATGGACCCTCAGCCTACGGCCGGCAAGGCGGCGATGGAGCGGGCGATCTCTTCATCGGGGTATTCGAAATCCTGCAACTTGCCGCTCAAGTAGCTGTCGTAGGCCGCCAGGTCGAAGTGTCCGTGGCCGGTCAGGCAAAAGACGATGACCCGGCTTCGTCCCTCCCGGCGGGCGGCCAGGGCCTCGTCGATGGCGGCCCGGATGGCGTGGGCCGATTCGGGGGCAGGTAAGATGCCTTCGGCCCGGGTGAAGGTGACCGCCGCCTCGAAAACGGGCGTCTGCGGATAGGCGCGGGCCTCGAGGTAGCCGTGATGCAGAAGATGGCTGGCCAGCGGCGCGGCGCCGTGGTAGCGCAGGCCGCCGGCGTGGATCCCAGGCGGCACGAAGTCATGGCCCAGGGTGTACATCTTAATAAGCGGGGTCATCTTGGCCAGATCCCCGAAGTCGTATGCGAAGGCGCCTTTGGTGAGCGTGGGGCAGGCCGAAGGCTCGACGGCCATCAGGCGGACCGGTGAGCCGTTGAGCTTGTCCAGGAAGTAGGGAAGGATGATGCCTCCAAAGCTGCTGCCTCCGCCGAAACAGCCGATGATCACGTCCGGCTCTTCGCCGGCCTGCTGCATCTGGAGCTTGGTCTCCTGGCCAATGACAGTCTGGTGCAATAGCACATGATTCAGAACGCTGCCGAGCGAGTAGTTGGTGTCGGCGTGAGTGGCGGCGTCCTCGACCGCTTCGCTGATGGCGATGCCCAGGCTGCCAGGCGAGTCGGGATGCTCGGCTAACACCGCACGTCCCGCATTCGTTTTGTCGCTAGGGCTGGGATAGACCTCCGCGCCCCAGGCGTTCATCATCATCTTACGGTAAGGCTTCTGCTCGTAGCTGACCTTCACCATGTACACGGTGCAGTCCATGCCGAACATGCGGCAGGCGAGCGCCAGCGCGCTGCCCCACTGGCCGGCGCCGGTTTCGGTGGCCAGTCGGCGGATCCCGGCCTGCTTGTTGTAGTAAGCCTGAGCCACGGCTGTGTTCGGCTTATGGCTGCCGGCAGGACTGACGCCTTCATACTTGTAATAGATATGGGCGGGCGTGTCCAGGGCCGCCTCCAGGCGCCGCGCGCGGTATAGCGGCGTGGGGCGCCACAGCCGGTAGATGTCGAGCACTTCCCCAGGGATATCGATCTCCGGTTTGGGCGAGAACTCCTGCTCAATGAGCCCCATGGGAAAAATGGGGGCCAAATCATCAGGCGAGACGGGCTTGCCGGTGGCGGGATGGAGCGGCATCGCCATGGGCTCGCGCAAGCTCGGCAGGACGTTGACCCATACGCAAGGCAATTCATCTTCGGAAAGAAGGAACTTGGTCCGATGTTCCACGAAAAAACTCCTAGCGACGGAATAAACCAGTCATTCTACCAAGGCCCGAGGCGGGGGCAGCGACGCGCGGGCCGCTAATAGCTTCGCCTGCGGGAAAGGAAGAGGGGAGCCGCCGCGCCCCACAAAAAGAGGAAAACGAAAACCACGCCGATCCACAACGTTCCTTGCGGCGTGTTCAGCGCCTTGGGGATGGGGATTAGCCCGATCACCAACGCCAATAAAACGCTGAGCAGATGCCAGTACCAGCGGCGGGGACCGCTCAGATAAAGAAGCAAGAGAGCCAAAACGCCGGAACAGCCGTACGCCAAGATCACCCAAGTCTGAGACATTCTTCTCCTCCGTGTCTTTCCTCAGCCGTCGATTGGCTGCCGAGCAAGGGCTCCGTTCTGGCATCCGGCGTGCACCATATCCGGCCGGATGAACAGAACCTCTTGTTCAACAGCATGTTACAGCAGTTTGCCGGGCAATTGCCAGCGCCCGGTGGGAAAAATTTTCTCAGCACCATGTAGAAAGCGGTATAGCAGTCGACCCGCCAAGGAGAACCTCATATGAGATCTGTTTTCGTGATTGCACTCGCCGTTGCGGTAGCCGCCGCCTTTGGAACGGGTTGCGCTACCAAGAAGTACGTTCAGCAGACCGTCGCACCCGTGCAGCAGAAGGTCGACGAGCTCGACAAGACCACCAAGCAGCAAGCAACCTCGATTGCTGAACTGGAGAAGGGAGTCTCCCGCGCCGATGAGCGGGCCCAGGCCGCCGACAGCCGGGCCGCGGCCGCCGGACGGGAAGCCGCCCGCGCCAACGAGCAAGCGGCCTTGGCCAACAAAGAGGCCGCCGCCGCCCGTGCTCTGGGCGAGAAAGGCATCGCTCGCGCCGGCCAGGTCGAGACCAGCCTGACCAACCGGATCGAAGGCCTGGACAACTACACGCTGGTTGGGACGCACACCGTTTTGTTCGAACTGAACAAGGATGAGCTGACCGCCGAGGCCAAGCAGGTGCTGGACTCGGTGGTGGCCAAAGCGCGCGGCCTGAAGCGTTATGTGGTCGAAGTCCAGGGCTTCACCGATTCTACGGGTTCGCCCGAGTACAACCTTGAGTTGAGCCGCAAACGGGCTGCCGCCGTCGTCCGGTACCTGACCTTGGAAGGAAAGCTCCCTTTGTTCCGCGTGAACACCGTAGGCTACGGGGAGGCGAATCCGGCCGCCGACAACAAGACGCGGGACGGTCGCCAGCAGAACCGCCGCGTGGAGGTGCGGATCTACACCGCCGGATAGGAATGCCGTTTTAAGATCTTTGACCGCAAGGTCGAAGCGTTGGAGTCTGTTCTCTCCTCGGGTCCGGGGCTGAGCCGGCGGCGGCTCACCCCGGACTTCTTTCGTTAACGATTTAGTTTGACACCCGCCTTTGCTCTGGACTATAAAGGCTAGAGACTCATGGCCCAGCAGGGCCGGGAGCAGAGGAGTATCACCTATGAGGCAAATGGACCGGAGACGATTTCTGCACGGCGCCGCCGGTGCGGCAGCCGGACTTTTTAGTTTGCAGGATCTTTCCGCAGCGATTCAAACCGCGACCACCCCCTATCAGCGGCCCAGATTGAAGATCACGAAGGTGAGCACAGCCGTGGTCGGCGGCTCGCTGCATTGCCGCATCTACACAGACCAAGGGATCTTCGGCCAAGGCGAAGCCGTCGATGCCATTAGCGGTGCCGTTCCGATCATCGAGAGCTTCCGGGGCCACTTGATCGGCCGGGATCCGTTGAACGTAGACGCGATCTGGGAACGGATTCGCACGGCCGGGATCTTTGCCGGAGCCCAAGCCGGCCAGTACATCACGGCGTTGACGGCGGTGGAGATTGCCTTGTGGGACATAGCCGGGAAGGCCACGGGCCTGCCGATCTACCAATTGCTGGGCGGCAAGATGCGCGACCGGGTGCGTATGTATTGCGATTCCGGGACGAACAATCGCAAGGATCCCAACGCTCAGAAGTTTATCAACCAGATCATCGACATGGGATTCACTGCGGCCAAGATCGACATCGACGACGCCAACGATCCGGCCCGCTTCGACCGCGTCAACTGGACCGCCAACAACCAAGAGATCGACAACATGGTCGACAAGGTGGCGTTCATGCGAGAGTCGCTCCCCAAACACGTCGAGCTGGCGGTGGACATGCACGGGCGCTATGATTTGGGCACGG
Source organism: Bryobacteraceae bacterium (assembly GCA_023511855.1). Lineage (GTDB taxonomy): Bacteria > Acidobacteriota > Terriglobia > Bryobacterales > Bryobacteraceae > JAIMAR01. The sequence continues at coordinate 2,539 of JAIMAR010000045.1, read as the reverse complement.
CCAAGCGCGTCGCCAAGCTGCTGGAGCCGTTCCGGCTGCTGTGGCTGGAAGAACCGGTTCCGCCGGAGAATGTCGATGCGATGCGCGACGTGCGCGAATCCACCCACACGCCCATTTGCGCGGGCGAGAATCTCTTTCTGCGGCATGGCTTCCGGCAACTGCTCGAGAAGTTCGCGGTGGACATCATCATGCCGGACATCCAGAAGTGCGGCGGGTTGCTGGAGGGTCGCAAGATCGCCGACATGGCGCATACCTATTACATCCCGATGGCCCCGCATGCACAGGCCTCACCCATCGGGACCATGGCCACGTGCCATATGATGGTGGCCATCCCGAACGCCCTGGTGCTGGAATGGCATTGGGGCCATCCGGCGTCCCGGCACGAACAGTGGAAGGTCTACGTCAAGGAAGGCGACATCCTTCAGAAGGGCTACATCTACGTCACCGACAAGCCCGGCATCGGCGTGGAGATGAACGACGAGGCCGTGCGCAAAATGCTGCGCCCCGGCCAGAGGTGGTTTGATACCTAAGGGGGCCGGCGGCCTCTGCGCCGCCAGCCCTTTCCTTGCAGGGGTCAGGCGGGGACCGCTTTGGTCCCGTCCCAGGCGTAAGTCTTTCCATAGCGGATGGACAGCACGCCCAGAATGCAGGGCAGCACGGAATAGAAACCGGTATCGATGTCCACGATGGGGTCTTGGCGGCTCTTGACGCAATCCAGAAAGTTCCGCACGTGGGCGTGATCCGAGGGACCGCCGTCATAGCGGAAACTCTCGCTGACCGGTTGGAACGCCGGCTCGGCTGGACCGCGGCGGCCTCCGCCCAAGTTCGGCCGGAAGCGGTAGCCGGTGCGGTTGACCTGGAGCCAGCCTACGGTCCCTAGGAAGTGATTGCCCTGAACGTCGAACTCCGGACTCTGACGCACGCAATTCGTGTAGGTCATGACAAACTTGGGGTACTTCCAGGTGACGGCCAACACGTCCGGCAGCATTTCGGTCAGCACCGGTGCGCGGACGTACTGACCGGAAGCGCTGCACGTGAGCGGTTCCCGGACGTTCATGTACCAGTGAGAGACGTCGGTCAAATGCACTCCCCAGTCGAGCAGCGTGCCACCCGAGTAGTCATAGTACGCGCGCCAAGTGCGCTGGCGGTGAAGGGTGTAGGGACGCCGCTCGGCCGGTCCCTGAAATAGCTCCCAATCGAGGTCCGGGGGCGGCGCGGTGGGCGGCCCCGGATCTCGCGTGTAGTTGCCCTGATAAATGCACTCGACGTGGTAGACCGTGCCGATCAAGCCGTCCTGAACGCGCTTGGCGTTCTCCTGAAAATGTTGCCAGCTCCGCTGCTGCAAGCCGACCTGCACGACCCGCTTGTGCTGGCGCACGGCGGCGCGCATCTTGTGCCCCATCTCAATGGTGTTGGTGAGGGGCTTCTCGACGTACGCGTCTTTCCCGGCCTGGCAAGCCTCGATCAACATCGGCCCGTGCCAGTGGTCGGGTGTGGCGATCAGCACCGCGTCGATGTCCTTGCGGTCCAGCACACGGCGGTAGTCGTTCACGGCCTCCGGTTTGTTGTTGCCCTTGGCGCCGAGTTTGGCGGCCACCTGCTCGCGGGTGGGCCGGTAGACGTCGCACACGGCGGCCAATTCGGCATCTGGAAAGTCCAGAAAAACGCCGCCGACGTAGCTCCCGCGTGTTCCCGCTCCCAGAATCGCGAACCGGATCCTGTCGTTGGCGCCAATCGCCGAGCGGGACATAGCCGCAGTAACTGCTGAACTGACCAAAAACGATCTTCTGGTATGCTTCATCTCTCCTCCTCCGGGGTGCAGCCCGGCTTCATGGATTGTACTGGAACGCGCCGTTGAGCGCCAGAGTGACGCAGCGGAGAACGGCTTTCGGTCTCTAGGCGGAGCTTGGGCCGAGAGAACATCAGGAGCCATTGGATCGTCTGTCCTTTCGTGAGAACAAATCTGCTTGCCCTACTACTGGCATTGATCGCCGGTGCGTTGCTTGTCTTGGGTGGATGGTGTCTGCACTTCTTCTTTGGCGGTGAACGCGAGCCGGCGGCCTTCGTCGCCCGCACTCCTGGAGAAGCGCGGATTGTGGCAACCCTCGAGGAAATGAAGAGAAAGGATGGGATCCGGTTCGGAGTTCCGGAGAGCGACGGACGAAGGCTACGGCTGCTAGCCGAAACGATCGGCGCTTCACACGTCGTCGAGATCGGAACCTCGACCGGCTGGTCGGGGCTTTGGCTGTGTCTGGGAATGGAGTCCACGCAAGGCCGGTTCACAACTTACGAACTCAGTCCGGCAGATGCCAGGGTTGCCCGGAAGAATTTTCGGAAGGCGGGGCTGGATGCGCGCGTGACTGTGGTTGTGGGCGATGCCCACCGGAATCTCTCAAATCTGAGTGGGCCGGTCGACCTGGTTTTTCTAGACGCCGACAAGGAAGGCTATGTCGACTACTTGAACCCGGATTTCCATTTTAAACATTTCGGTGCAACTTTGTTATATCCTCCAACGTCCTTATTCATGGGGGTTCCAGCG
>JAIMAR010000044.1 GCA_023511855.1 Bryobacteraceae bacterium | reverse complement strand
GGCAGCAGAGAATCGGCGGACTCAGATCGACAAAACTTTGTCGATATGGGCGCCTCAGTGGCACAGAGGGCACGGAGAAACACGGAGATGGGAAGAGAGGGAGCGGAGACACCGGGCTGCATTTACATGAGGGTGCGATTGGGCAGAGTAGAGGCGGCGGGTCAACGGCACCCAGGCCGGCAGGAATGCCGGCCCACAGGCTGGAAAGCCTACCCCACAAAAACAGCCTGCCCCACAATGAGAGGCTGAACCAGAGCAAGACCCGGCCGGAGGGCAGGAGACCTGCCCCACAAGACGCAGCCGGAGGCCTAGAGGCCTGCCCACAAAGAGGGCCTGGCCCGCAACTGAAGAATGCTCACGCACCCTCGTTATTCGGTTGCCTTGTCGAACAGGGGGAGTTGCTTTGAATGGTCCGCCCCAGTGGTGAGCTTCGAGATCGCTCGCACCAGGCGGCGGTAGGGCAGTTCCTCCAGTGCCCGGAACGGAATCCAGTGCCCGTCGCGGTTGCTGGAGTAGAACCAGCGGGCCAGCAGCGCCACATGCTCCTGGCGCTCCTGGATGCCGCCGTTGCGCGGTTGCAAGGAGGCGGTCATCCGCCGCAGCCGCTCGTCCATAGAGACCGGCCGCTCGCCCTCCTGCCGGATGGCAAATCTGACCGGCGGCTGCCACCAGCCCCTCAGCATGAACCACAAGTTGACGCAGCCAGGCTCGACGGATTCAGTCACCGCGACCCCACAAAGCTGTTCCAAATCGCTGGCTAGGTCATCCCGGAGGCGCAGCACGGCTTCGACCTTTTCCACTTGCTTGTGAAGCCGCCCGGCTTGTTCGAAGTCGAGCTCCTCGCTGGCGCGGTCCCGGGCGTGGATCAGCGGCTCCAGCAGCGACTTGCCGTCCGAAGAAAGAAAGCGCGCCGCGCGTCCGGCTTCGGCGGCGTACTCCGCGCGGCTGACCGCCTGCTGGCAGGGACGCAGGCAGAGGCTCATCTCGCCATAAATGCATCCTGGATGTTCCGGGCTGGGATGCAGATCCTCTTGGCAGCGCCGCAATTGGAACAGATCGAGGAAACCCGCCTCGAACTGCTCGGCCGCGGGGCGGGAGCGGAACGGGCCGAAGTAAAGCGAGGGCGCTCCGCTCAGCCGCGAGGTGATCTGGCTGCGGGGGAAGGGATTGGAGAGGATGATCTTGACATAGGGCGGCATGCGCAGCTTGCAGCGCCGCAGGTAGTCGGCCGGATAACAGGAACGCGCCAGCTCATAGAACACCAGGCTGGTTTCCAGCGAGGAAGCGGCCGGCTGGTAGGCGATGCGCGTGGCCACCAGGCGGAGATTGAGCATCCGCACGGGCCTGTCCGCCGTGCGTAGGAGCCTGGCCAGGCGGCGCCGGAGGTGGAGGGTCTTTCCTGCGTAGGGCAGGCCACCTCCGACGGCAACCAGGAAGACGCCGGGGCGATCCGGCACTTGCACCAGTTGCTGTTCGAGCGCGGCGGGATCAGGGTTGAAATCGAAGGCTTGCGGCGCCCAGAGGGTCATTCATGAAGATTGTAGCGAACAAACCGCGGGAGGCTGCTGAGCACTTGAGCTGCGACGTTCTGCGGGCTTCGCTCCGGAGGCCACAGCCTCATTTACGCGGCCCGAGTTTCGCCGCACGCGAACTCATTTCTTTCGCCGCTCCTCCAGGAGCCGCCGCAGAAGCGTGAGCACAGGCCAGTCCTTTTCTGTGGGCGTCTCTTCTTTGATTTCGATTAATGCCTCCAAATCCAGCAGCCGGATGGTCAGCCCCTGGTCCAACTCGAGCTGGCTCGTGCGAGGCAGCAGGTCCTCGTAGCGGCGGCCGTCGCCGATCATCCCCAAGACGTCCAGGGGGCCGAAGCGGGTGACCAGCAACTGGTGTCCGGGTCCGGCCAAGTGAGTCTCCTGCGGCCGGAGTCTGCGAGCCGGCTGCGAGCGGTAGTATGCCTCCATCTCCTCCAGCGCCGTGAGCAGGCGCTTTACATTGGCGGGTGCTTGCGAGTGGACCACGTCGAGGTCGAAGGTAGCTACCGGCGCGCCGTGCAGGAGGGCGCAGACGCCGCCGACCACGATGAATTCCACGCCGTGGGCGTTGAGGATCCGAAGGATGGCTTCGAGGTCAAGCTTTGGTCTTGCGGGCACGCAGCCTCATGATCGAATTCGCGAATTGCTGACCGGCGCGCAGCCGCTCCAACGGCGTCAGCGACAGCATCCAGCGGATGAGGTCCACATCGACCCCGTTGCCGCCGCGGACTTTAGGCGCCGGAGATTTGGTCCGCGGGGTGTTGTCAGGCTTCTTTGCCATGATGGCGTTTGCGCTCGGACGGCCGGGGGAGGTCAAAGCGATGCGAAGTGCTTTAACCGTACGATCCACGGTCCTCCCGCTTCCCGATCCAACCCCATTATAGTTTCGGCGCCGGGCGAGGCGGCCCGGCAGATGCAGAGCACGGACTGAGATTCCTACACGTCCGGACGGCACGGGTTAGCGGCTGGCGGAGCCGCCCTGGACGGCCGATCCGCCTGGACGGGCGAATTCGAGGTAGCCCTGTTTGGGAACACCCGGCTCAAAGCAACGGCGGCAACGGGCCTCGTAGATGCCCGCCGCTCCTACCACGATTAGCTCGTCGGAATCCACCAGCCGCTGGGTGTGCTTGGCCGGAGCGCCGCAGCGCATGCAGATGGCCAAGGTCTTGGCGATGGATTCCGCCAGGCACAGCAGATCAGGAATGGGCGGAAACGGCCGCCCCATGTAATCGGTGTCGAGGCCCGAGACGATGACTTGCTTGCCGCTATCGGCCAGTTGGGTGACCACCGGGATCAGCTCCTGGCCCAGGAAATTCGCCTCGTCGATGCCGAGCACCTCGGTGCGCCAGTCCAGCCGGGTCAGGATTTCGGAGGCGTCTTCGACGACCTCGGATTTCATGCGCAGCTCGCCGTGCGAGACGATCTCGTCGGCCGAGTAGCGGTTGTCCAGCACGGGTTTGAACACTTGAACGCGCTGCCGGGCGATCATGGCGCGCCGCAGGCGGCGGATCAGCTCCTCGCTTTTGCCGCTGAACATCGGGCCGCAGATGACCTCGATCCAGCCGGTCTTGCCCGCGACAAAGTTCATCGTTCCATTGATAACACAGGCCGGGACCCGCCGACCGCGGCGCGGAGCAGGCGAAGAGGATCCGCAGCCCGGCTATTGCTTGGGCGGGACGCCGCCGCGGCGTCCCATGCCTGCGCTTGGCAGCCGGGAACGAACGGCCAGGATCAGATCGTGGGGCTGCCCCTCTTTGGCGTGGCTGTAGTAGCCGACGCGGGTGCCCGGACCAAAGAAGAAGACATCGCCCTGTTTGGCCGGATGGCGGGCGTCCTCACCGGATGGGGTCTGCCCGGCGACAATCTCGCCGCTGCCGCGCAATACCAGGTAGATCTCCTCTTCGGTTGCGTGACTGTGGGGAATGTTGGTGCCGCCCGGGGCGAAGTCCATGATGAACAGGCTGGTCATTTCCGAGGCTGCGGCCAGTTTGTCGCGCTGGCTGGTGGTCTGACCCATCAGCAATTTGAACTGACTGGTGGGCCCATGTCCGCCGAGGATCTGAAGAGGAACGTCCTCGGCGTTGGCGATCATGAGCTGGGGAGGGGCCGGCGCCTGACGTCCGGCGGGGATGCGGTAGCCCATGACGATGACACGGAGGGGCGCGCCGGATTCGTTGGCGACGCCGTGCCGCACGTTCACGGGGAGGTACATGAAATCGTCCTTTTTGATCGGCGCCCGCTGGTCGCCGTAGATCAATACGCCGTTGCCCTCCAGCACGTAGTAGATCTGCTCCTCATCGGGGTAGCTCACGACGGCGCTCACGCCGCCGGGCAGCACCGTCAGCTCGCCGTAGCGCACCACGCCTTGCAGCCGCCCGGCATCCGGGTCACCAACGCCGAAAACGGGCTTGTAGGAGACGCCGCGCGCGCCGGCGGTGAGATCATCCGGCTTGGGCTGGATCTCCGCCAAGTTGCGTTTCAGAAAGAACGGCTCGGCGGCCCAGGCCGATGCAGACCAAACTGCCGCTACGATAAGAAAAGTCAGAAAAGCTGCCTTACGCATCTTGCCTCCACGCGCAACTCCGAATCTGTGTCCGGCTCCGGCTTTTGGCGCTGCCGCTTCGGCCGCCGCCGCAATTAGCATACCTCAGACGGAGGCCCCCGGCCCCTGTCTTTGGATTGGGGGGGCAGAAGCGGCGGATAGAAGGGCGCCAGCCCAACCAGAGAGCCAAAGCAGCTACGGTTCGACGATGCCGCGGTTGAGCGCGGCGACGGCGGCCTGGGTGCGATCCCTCACGTTCAAGCGGCTGAGGATCATGTTGACATGCCATTTGACGGTGCCCTCACCGATGCCGAGGTGATCGGCGATCTGGCGGTTGCTGAGCCCCTTGACGATCAGGCGCAGAATCTCGAGTTCGCGGGCGCTGAGATTGGAACCGGGCGGGCGTTTGGCCAAGGTCTCGAGCACCGGCCGGGGCAGGTAGCGGAGGCTGGCGTGGACGCTGCGGATGGCGTCGATCAGGGTCTCATGAGACATGCCTTTCAGGAGGTAGCCCTGGGCGCCGGCCGAGAGGGCCTTATGGATGTCTTCATCGCCCTGGTACGTGGTCAACACGATGAAGCGGCTGCCGGGGAACTCCTTCTGGATGGTGCGGATGGCTTCCACCCCGCTCATGCGGGGCATGCGCAAATCCATCAGGGTGACATCAGGCCGGAGCTTTCGAAACATTTCGACGGCTTGCAATCCGTCCGAAGCTTGGCCCAAGACCACCATGTCCCGCTGCGTCTGGATGATGGCTGCCAAGCCGTAGCAGACGACCGGGTGGTCGTCGGCTACGAGGACTCGGATCTTCTCGATCTTATTCATGGCAGGCTTCGGAGGTGTGGTCCAAAAAACCATTTTGTCGGGGTGCGGAGGCCACCACGCGCGTGCCGCTGCCCGGGGCGCTTACAACCTCGAGGACGCCCCCGAGCTGCGCCATCCGTTCCCGCATGCCGGCGATGCCGTAGTGGCCGTTTTCGGCGGCGTCAGTGTGGGCCACGTCAAAGCCTTTTCCGTCGTCGCCGACTTCGAGCCGGACCGCGTCCTTGGCCGCCGTGAGACGCACCCAGACCCGGCTGGGATCGGCGTGCGTCAAGGCATTCCGCATGGCTTCCCTGGCGACCAGAAGGAGGTTTCTTTCGGCCCGCGCGCCCAGAGGGCCGAGGTCTCCTTCGGACGACACCTCGACGGGGATGCCGCGCTCGGCGCTGAGGCGGGCGGCGTAGTCGCGCAGCGTGGCGTCGAGACTTTGTCCGTGCGAGACGTGCCGCAAATCCCAGACCGCTTGCCGGGCTTCCTCCAGGGTGACGCGGGCCTGGAGGCGGGCTCGCTCCAGCAAGGCTTCCTTGCCGCCGTTTTCTGTAAGGGGCAGTCCGGAGGCCGCTTCAAGAAGCGTGGAGATTCCGACGCAGCCCTGGATCACCGTGTCGTGCATCTCGCGGGCCAGGCGGACCCGTTCCTCCAGCAGGGTTTGATACCGCTGGCGGGTCTGCCGGGCATAGAGCCGGAAACCGCCCCAGGCGAGGGCGGCCAGCAACAAGCCGCAGGCGGCGTAAAACCATTTGGTTTCGTAAAACCGGGGTTCCCAGACTAGCGCCACGGATGCCTCGGAAACTGAATTTGGCGCCGCCGCGTCCAGGCGCGCCACCCGAAAGCGGTAAGCGCCCGGAGGCAGGCTGGTGTAGTAGGCCGTGCGCCGGAAGGAGGCGGGCAACCAGCCGCTGTCGAAGCCTTCGAGCATGTAGCGGAAAGTGACCCGCTCCGGCGCCAACAGGTCGCAAGCGGTATAGTGGATTTCGAGACGGCCCCGGCCCGGCGGGATGCGGATCTCATCCGCGAGGGGGATTTCCCGGTCGTTGACGAGGATGGATTCGACGAATACGGTGGATGGAATACTCGAGGGCGAGCGCCTGGGATCGATCTGCACCAAACCCTTCACGCTGGGGAACCAAAGTTCGCCGTTAGACATTCGCCAGCCGGCGGGCTGGATGCTGCCGTTCAACTGGCTGGATTCCATCCCTTCGGCGACTCCGTAAGGGGCAACGGGTACGGAGGGAGAGCGCCCCGCCACGACGCCCTCCAGGTCCGCGAAGGCCACCGCAGAGGCACCCGCCGGGCCGCTCATCCAGAGCCTGTCGTCGGGACCTTCGAGCAACTGGTAGATGTGATCGCTCAACAGGCCGTGGCGGGAGGTGATACGCGTGAGTTTGCCGCCCTTGATGTGCAGCAGTCCCCCGCCGCGCGTGCCAAGCCACAGGGAGCCGTCGTGACGGGGCAGGATGGCCCAGACGCGCTCGCTGCCCACCAGGTCGAGAACGGGGTCTTTGACGAACTTGCCGTTCCGGAGCCGGTTGACGCCGCCATCGGTGCCTACGATCAAGTCGCCTTGGGAGTCCTCGGCCAGCACGCGGACACTCCCATAGGCGAGCCCGTCGGGAAGATAGTAGGTCACCAGCTCGCGCCCATCCCAGCGGCAGAGGCCGCTGCCGGTGGCGATCCAGATGTGGCCCTGCCGGTCTTCGAGGATGTGGCGGATGCTGTTGTTGCGGAGGCCCGTGCCGAGGCTGAAGGAGCGGACATGGCCGCCAGACAGCCATAGCACGCCCCGGTTGTAGCTGCCCAGCCAAAGATCGCCCTGGCGGCTTCGCAGGACGGTGCGGGCGCGGAAGTCGTCGACAGGAAGCTTGATCAGCGCCGCCTTTCCATCCTTAACCCGGTAAAACTCGCCGGTCATGGTGGCGACCCAGGCGGAGCCATCGCGGTCTTCGTAGACGGTCACGAGGTTATCGTTTTGCAGCCCTTCGTCTGTCCCGAGCACCGATACGGTTCGCTTGCTCAGCCGGACCAATCCGTCCTGCGTGCCCACCCACAAGCTGCGCTGCCGGTCTTCCAGAACGGTGTAAACGGTGTTCATGGGCAGCATTTCCGGAGCCTTGAACCTGGCCAACTTTCCCTGGGAGAGACGCAGAAGACCATGAGCGAGGGTTGCGACCCAAAGATCCCCGCGGGAGTCCTCGCAAATGTGCTGGTAATTGTACCGCTCGGAGCCTGGCAGCTTGCGTGCGCGGCCGTCTTTCCACTGGAACAGGCCTTGCGCGGTGGCCAGCCAGACTGTGCCGTCGCGCTGGATGCCGAGGCGTTGGACCACAGCGTCGCCGTTGCCGATTTGGTAGGGATGGCGCGTGAGCCGGCCGTCTTCGAGGGTCCAGAAGCCCTGAGTGGCGGCCACCCAGAGCTTGCCCGCAGGATCTTGCCGGATGCTCAGGACGGAGAGCACGGGCGCACCGCCTTGATTGTCCAGGCGCTCCAGGCGGTCGCCTTGCATCCGGAAAAGGCCACGGTCGGTGCCGATCCACAGGATGCCGTTGCGATCCTCGTGCAGAGCGCGGACGAAGCGGTTGGACAAGCCTTCGGCCGGGCCGTAGGTTCGGAAGATCCCGCCGTTCATCTGCACCAAGCCGCCCCCTTCGGTCCCAATCCAGAGCGAACCGTCCCGTCCTGTACAGAGCGCCAGGATGCTGTCGTCCAGCAGGGCAGGGGTGTTGGAACGGTTGAAGACCGTGAAGCGGACCCCGTCGAAGCGTGCCAGGCCGCCGGAGGTGCCGACCCACAGGTAGCCGTCGGGCGTCTGGGCCAGCGATTGGACGCGGGCTTGGGGCAAGCCATCTTGGAGTTGCCAGATGCGGCGGCTAAACTCGGCTTTTGGCCCTTGGATGGCCCATGCCGACTGCGGAGCCGCGCACCAGAGACCCAGGGCCGTGCACCCGAGCACAACGCGTGCCAGCGCGGGGCGAGCCCGGCTCCACGGGGACCTCATATGATCTAATCTTACCTCCAAAACCGGGCGCGTGGCCCCAGCCGGCTGAGCAGAGCTTGGGGCAAGGCGCAGCCCCTGTTTCGAGGCCAAAGCGAGGACCAAACTAAAGATAGGTCCTAAGCCTGGGCGACCGTGCTATATGTTAAACACGGTTCAAGATGGCGAACCGTGCAAAAGGGGGTTAACTCTATGAGACCATTGTGCATTTTGCTTCTGGTGGTTTTGATCCCGGCGGCGCTGGTGGCGCAAGGCGACCGGGGCACGATCACCGGCACCGTGACCGATCCGGCTAATGCGGTTGTGCCGGGAGCCAAGGTCATCGTTAAGAACATGGACACCGGCGCGACGTGGGAGACGGTGACCACTGGAACGGGGAACTACACCGTGCCTGCTCTGCCGATTGGCCGGTATGAGGTGATCGTGGAAGCGGCGGGATTCAAGCGGACCTCGCAGCCGGGCGTGAGGGTGGAGGTGGCGCAGACGGTGCGCATCGACATCGGCCTCCAGTTGGGGGCGACGACGGAGACCGTGACCGTGACTGCGGAAACACCCCTGCTCCGGACGGAAAACGCGGAACAGAGCATCAATGTGAACCGTGACCGCATCAACGCACTTCCTTTGAACTTTGGCGGCGGAGGCGGCAGCACGGGCAACATCCGCAACTGGTTGAGCTTTATCGTGCTGGCGCCGGGCGTCAACGGCACGACGGGCAGCCCGCAGTCGGCCAGCGTCAACGGCCTGCCGGGCGGGATGGTCAAGATCCTGGTCGAGGGCATGGACGTATCCAGCTCCAACGATTCCAGTTGGACTAGCATCGTGGCGGCGTCTTCGATTGAGGCGATCGGGGAGTTCTCGCTCCAGACCAGCAACTTTTCCGCGCAGTACCCGGGCGGCTTGGGGGCGATGTTCAACTTCACCACTCGCAGCGGAACCAACGAGCTTCACGGCAGCCTTTACGACTATTTCACGAACGAAACGGTCTTCGACGCGCACCGGCACTTTCTGGCCTCGCGACGGGATCGCAGCCGCAAGCACGATGGCGGCGGCACCATTGGCGGCCCCGTGTACATCCCGAAGCTTTACAACGGCAAAGACCGGACGTTCTTCTTTTTCAACTTCGAGGCCTTTCGCAACAAGAGCGTCACCTACGGCCAGCGCGGGACGGTGCCGACCGAAGCCATGCGGAGGGGAGACTTCAGCGCGATTTTGACGAACAAGCAACTGACGGCTTCGGGCCAGCCCGCGTTTGATGGACTGGGAAGGGCCGTTCTCGAGAACGTCATTTACGACATCAACACGGAGCGCAACGTGGGCGGGGTGCTGTACCGCGACCCGTTCCCCAACAACATCATTCCGCAGATCCGGCTCGATCCGGTGGCGCTGAAGATTCAGGACTTGTTGCCGAAACCGTCCAATTCTGAGTTGATCAACAACTGGAATTACGATCTCGAGAACCCCAGGGTTCAGAACCTGCCCAGCCTGAAACTGGACCACAACATCGGCTACGACAAGAAACTAAGCTTCTACTGGTCCTACCAGTCCACCCGCGATATTCCGGGCAACGATCCGCTGCCTTACCCCATCAGCGGCAAGCGCGATAAGACGGCTACCGGCAATACGCTCCGTCTGAACTGGGACCAGTCGATCACACCCACGTTCTTGGCGCGGATCGGAGTCGGGTTCCTGCGATTCCATAATCCGGACAGCGCCGTTAAGGATGTCTTGAACTTCGATGCGGTAGGCAAGCTTGAACTGCGGGGTTCGGTGACGAACCCGGCGGGATTCCCGCGGATCACCGGCATCGGAAGCGGTACTTACGGCGGGATGAATTTTAATCTCGGCCCATCCAACGCAAACGACTATTACAACAATAAGTTGACCGTTAACTTGGACACCACCTACATCCGGAGCAGCCACACCTTTAAGTTAGGCGCCCAGTGGGGCAACGAGATGTGGTCGGACCGCAACACCCGCGGATCGCAGGGCATCTACAACTTCGCCACTACGCAGACCAGCCAGCCGGCGCTCCAGGGATTCAGCCTGAGCGGCGGGAGCGTCGGTTTCGGTTACGCCAGCTTCATGCTGGGCCTGGTCAACAGCGCCAGCGTCAATGCGGTGCAGGACCCGCAGTGGCGGAAAAACACCTGGGCGCTGTACATCCAGGACAACTGGAAGGCGACGCGCCGGCTCACGCTGGACATGGGAATCCGCTGGGATCTTCAGGGACAGGGCCATGAGATTCACTGGCGGAACAGCATGTTCGGACCCGGAGTGCCCAATCCCAACGCAGGTGGACGGCCGGGCGCGGTGATTTTCGAAGGCTTCGGCCCTGGGCGCATCGGCGGGCAGTTCACCGACACCTATCCTTACGCCATCGGGCCGCGGATCGGCGCTGCTTATCAGATCAACGACAAGACCGTGTTCCGCGCCGGATGGGGATTCTCCTACGGCCAGGGACCGAACTGGTGGTATGTCACCAACCAGACGCTGCGCGGCGTGGGCTTCGACGTCTACAACACGCCTGCCCCGGCTTTTGCTCAGCCCGCGTTGCTGTTGAGGAACGGGCTGGAGGGCATGTACGACCGCGCTGCCCTGTACAGACCCACACTCGATCCCGGATCCGGGTTGACGCCCGGCACGGTGGCCAGCACGATCGGCAACTACTACGACCGCAACGGCGGCCGTCCGCAGCGCATCAATCAGTGGAACATCGCCCTCCAAAGGGAGTTGTCCCGCACCATGTCGCTGGAGGCGGCCTATGTCGGCAACCGCGGCGTGTGGCTGGAGGCGAATCAGCTTTGGTCGCTCAACGTGATGTCGACCGAGTATCTGAAGTCGCGGGGTCTGGATATCAATAACGCCGCGGACCGGGCGCTGCTCACCTCGAATTTGAGCAGCTCCGCGGTCAAGGCGCGCGGCTTTGACGTGCCGTACCCCGGCTACCCGACCAACCGCACTCTGGCGCAGAGCCTGCGGCCTTTCCCGCACCTGACCTCTTCGGTGACGCCGGTCTGGGCGCCGCTGGGCAACAGTTGGTACGACTCGCTCCAGGTGAAGTTCACCAAGCGCTATTCCCACGGCCTGGATGTGTCGGCCTCGTACACGGTTTCGAAGGCCCTCGCCAGGGGCACCGGCGGCAGCAACGCGGCGGCGCTCGGCGGTGGAGTCAACGACCAGTTCAACCGTGTGAATCAGAAATCGCTGGCCAACAATGACCGGCCACAGATTTTGACGGTTGCCTTTAGTTATCAGACGCCACGAGTGACCACGAACCGGATCTTCCGAGCCATCACGGGGGACTGGGTGTTCGCGGGATTACTGATGTACCGGAGCGGCAACTTGTTCAGCGTTCCCGGCTCGCAGGCATCCGGCATTAGCAACTACACCTTCATGCCCAACACGCGGATGAACCGGGTCAACACGCAGCCCCTGTTCAATGTAGACAAGAACAAGATCGACCCGAACCGGGATACGGAGGTTCTGAACCGGGCCGCCTGGCAGGATGTCGGCCAGGGACAGTGGGGCTTTTCAGCTCCTTACTACCGTGATTACCGGTGGTTGCGCCTCATTAATGAGGATATGAACATGGGGCGGGTTTTCCCGTTCGGGGAGAATGGGCGGATGCGGCTGACCGTGCGGGTGGAGTTCTTCAACGTGTTCAACCGTGTCCGGCTGCCCGCGCCGACCTCCGGCAACCCAACACAAACGACAACTTATGACTCCCAGGGCCGGGTCACCTCGGGCTGGGGATTCATCAACACCATCAACGGCATCAGCGGCGCCCGCAACGGACAGGGCGTCATCCGCTTCGAATTCTGATCCTTCGGTAGCTCTGACTCCGGGGCGGTCCGCTGGGCCGCCCCTTTTTTTGGAGGCTGCGTGAGATTGTCTGAACTTGTACGCTCTTCTTCTATCCTCCTCGCGCTGCTGCTGGCCGCTTCGTCAGTGGTTCCGGCGGCCGAGGATTACGCCATCGGCGCGGATCTTTCTTTTCTGAAGCAGGCGGAAGATCGGGGAACGGTCTTCAAGGAGAACGGCCAGCCCAAGCCCGGGCTGCAAATCTTCAAGGATCATGGGTACAACTGGATCCGGCTGCGGCTTTTTCACACTCCGACCCAACTGCCCAATAACTTCGAATACACGCTGGCGCTGGCGCAGGCCGCAAAGAAACTCGGATTCAAATTCCTCCTCAATTTTCATTACTCCGACACATGGGCCGATCCCGGCAAGCAGTTTATCCCGAAAGCTTGGGAAGGAAAGTCCCAGGAGGAGCTGGTGCAGGCGGTCTTCGAGTACACCCGCGATACGATTGCGAAGTTCCGCGAGGCGGGCGTGCTTCCAGACATGGTGCAGTGCGGCAATGAAATCACTAATGGGATGCTCTGGCCGAATGGCCGGCTGCCCGGCAACTGGGATAACTTTGCGGAGCTGATGAAAGCCGGAATCAACGGGGTGGACGCGGGGCGCGGCAATGGTCCGCGGCCCAAGATCATGATCCACATCGACAAGGGCGGAGACTGGAAAGCCACCAAGGCGTTTTTTGACAAGTGGAAGACCTACGGCGTCGACTGGGACGTGATTGGCCAATCTTACTATCCCTGGTGGCACGGCACGCTTCTGGAGCTGCGCGATAACCTGTACCGCACCGCCATGGAATACGGCAAGGACATCATCCTGGTCGAGGTGGCCTATAACTGGCGGACGGCGGAGTACAAAGGCAAGAACCCGCCTTACCCGGAGACTCCGGAAGGCCAGCGGGAATTTCTGGAGTCGGTGCATCAAGTGGTCCTGGCCACCCCCAACAACCGCGGCAAGGGCATCTTTTGGTGGGAACCGGCGGTGGCCGGACGCGGCGGCATCGCCAGCCGGGGCATGTTCGACGCCGAGGGCAATGTACTGCCGGTGATCACCGTTTTCGACAAATGGACCCGGCGGTAGACTGGAGTCCGGCATGCAAACATCGTTGAAGGGCCGCGGGAGGCGCGTGCTCCGCGCGGCAGCAGCGTTCTTCATAGGCATCCTGCCGCTGGCCGCTCAGGATGTCCTCTACGATCCGGTGTTCCGGCCGCAGCCGGCCCGCATCGTGCCGCACGCAGAACTCGGCCGGTGGAAGCTTTCCACGGCTCTCGTACGCTTGCCCAATCATAAGCTGGCGATCCTGGTCCGGGACGAAGGCGGACGCATGCAGCCGTTTCTCGTCCGCGGCATTGAGACCGGCTATTGGGACACACGGCGCGCCAACCAGAACACGGATTTCGACCAGGTCTTCGCCAACTACCGCCGCCTCGGCGCCAATACGTCGTTCTTCATGATTCACTGGGCGGACATCGAGCCCGCCGACGGAAAGTTCGATTTTTCGTACACGGACCGCATCGTGGAGCTGGCCCGGAAGCACGGCGTCAAGCTCTGGTGGGTGTTGTTCTTGCATTGTCAGAGCGATCACCCGCCCGAGCTGCGCGACTTTTGGGCGTACAAGATCGACACGCGCGAGGGCAAGAACTACGCCATGCAATGGCTCCGGGACGAAAACGGCGTGGTTTACGACAGCATGGCGAAACTGGCCGCGCTGCCCGGACGCTGGGAAATCAACCCCGCCTACGGCCACCCACAGGTGTTCCCCAAAATCTTGCGCATGCTTACCCGCCTCGGTGAGCATTACCGAGATTCGGCCACCGTGCTGGGCGTGCAGATCGACAACGAGGCGGGATTCGGTTATTACACGCCGCGCGGAACCGCAGGGCCGCAGAAACTGGAGAGCGACTTCAACCCGGTGACGGCTCAGATTTTCGAGGAGTGGAAGCTCAAGACTGGCAAATCCGACTGGCACGCCTTCAAGCTGGCCATCGTGAAGTACTGGTGGAAGCAGTTCACGACGGCGTTTCATAAGGGTGACCCTTACAAGCTGACCTCCTTCAACTTCCTTGGGGCCAACGCCGAAGCAGGCAACGCGTACTGGATTGATTTGGAAGGGGTTGACGTCACGACTTATGGCGAGGGTAATATTGACGTCGTAAGCAGTATGTTTTATGGTCCTAACAACGGACCGAAGGTTTGGGCGAATCTGGACCAGCACTACAACTTCGCCTACGAGCTGCCCATCTTTATCTCATCCGAAATTGGCCTGGGCAGCCGGTTCGGCTCCGAGGCGCTGTTTCAGCAATACGTGATCAACAGTTTGGAGCGGGGGGCGCAGGGCTATGCTTCTTACGACTACGGAAGCCTGATGGGGGAGGATGGCAAGCCCAACCGCTACGGTGTGTTCTTTAGGGAACTGGCTGCGATGGTGGAAGCTTGCGAAGATGTCCTCCACGGCGGCGTGCCCGGTCCGGGGAGGGTATCGATTGCCAGCGCCACGCCGGGCGCCAAGGTGAGCATGTTGAGCGCGCCCGCGGGAACCGCCGGCATCTTGCATTTTCCGGAGGCGGCCTTCCGCCCGGCGTCCGAGAAGAGCGCGCCCAGCGCGGACGCCGCCGTCGAAATCCGGGCCGTCGCCGCAGGCGATTACACGGTTCAGGTTTACCGCGCAGGCAAACTGGCCGGATCGAGCGTGGTCAGTCTGAAAGCCAACCAAACCCACCGTTTCTCTGTTCCGCACATGGGGCAGACGGAAGCGGTGTTCGTGAAAGTTCTCAACCCGCGGCCGGTCTCTTCCACCGGCCGGGGATCCACAACAGGAGGGAAGAAACCATGAGTTCCGAAGCGAATCCCATTTCTCGGCGCGGGCTGTTGGCGCAAGCGTTGGGGGCAGCCGCTCTCGCCACGGCTTCCGGCGCGGCCACTCAGGCGCAGGCGCCTCCGGCGCAGGGCGCGCAGCCGGCGGCCCCCCGCGTCCGCGAATCGTTCGATTTCAACTGGAAGTTTCTGAAGGGCGATGCCCCCGGCGCGCAGGATCCGGCCTTCAACGACGCCTCTTGGCGAACGCTCGACGTGCCGCACGACTGGAGCATCGAAGGCCCGTATTCCGAAAAGGAGATCGCACAGGGGAGTCTGCCCACCGGCGTGGGCTGGTACCGGAAGCGATTCCGGCTGCCGGACAGCTACAAGGGCAAGAAGGTCTTCATTGAATTCGACGGCGTTTTCGAAAACAGCGAGGTCTGGATCAACGGCCAGTATTTGGGAAAGCGGCCCTTCGGCTACATCGGCTTTCAGTACGATATGACGCCGCACCTAAATTTCGGCGCGCGGGACAACGTCCTGGCCGTTCGGGTGGACAACTCGAACCAGCCCAACTCGCGCTGGTACACCGGTTCGGGAATCTACCGGCACACCTGGCTGAACGTGACCAGTCCGGTGCACGTGGCTCACTGGGGCACGTTCGTCACCACGCCGCAGGTCTCCGAGAAGGCTGCGACGGTCCAGGTGAAGACCCGGGTGCAGAACGAAGGGACAAGCGCCGCCAAATGCATCCTGGTGACAACGCTGCTGGACCGGGGCGGCAAGGAGATCACGAGCACCGAAACCAGCCAGGACATCTCCGCCCGCGGGGAGTATGAGTTTGTTCAAACCTTGCGGGTGGAGAACCCGAACCTGTGGTCGGTCGAAAACCCATACCTTTACACCGTGCGCAGCACGCTGCGGGAGCAGAACCAGGTGGCGGATGTCTACGACACCACCATGGGCATCCGCGACATCGTCTTCGATGCCGACAGGGGCTTCCTGCTCAACGGGCAGCGGGTGAAGATCAACGGAGTCTGCCTGCATCACGACGCCGGCTCGGTGGGAGCGGCGGTTCCGGAGCGCGTTTGGGAGCGGCGGCTGGAGATCCTCAAGAAGATGGGCTGCAACGGGATCCGCACCAGCCACAACCCGTATGCGCCGGAGTTCATGGACCTGTGCGACCGCATGGGCTTTCTCGTCATGGACGAAGCTTTCGACGAATGGCGCGTGCCCAAGGCGAAGTTCGGGTACGCGCGCTATTTTAACGAGTGGTGGGAGCGGGACGTCACGGATTTCATCCGCCGCGACCGGAACCATCCCAGCGTGGTGCTGTGGAGCGCGGGAAACGAGGTCGGGGACCAGTCCGCGCCCAACGGCGCCGAGACGCTGCGCCAGCTCCTGAACGTATTTCACCGGGAAGATCCGACGCGGCTGGTGACCGTAGGCTGCGACCGGATTGAATCCGAACCGCTGTCGAACCGCGCCCGGCCGGAGTTTCTGGCGCTGCTGGACGTGGTGGGCTACAACTACGTGGACCGCTGGCGGGACCGCATCGAGAAGTACTACAGCATCGACAAGGCGGCATTCCCGCACCGCAAAGTGATCGGCACCGAGAGCGGCAGCATGGGCGGCGTGCGCGGATCTTACGCGGGACTGGTTCCAGGCGCGGCGCCTGCCGCCGCGGCGGTTCCTGGTCCGGCGGGCGCGGCGGGCGCAGCAGGACCTGGCCGGGGTGGAGCCGCAGCAGCGGGCCCAGGCGGAGCGGCGCCGGGCCGCGGAGGCGCTATGGGCGGCTTCTTTGGCTTTGGGCGCGGCGGCGGGCGGCCCAACGTCAATATCGAGCAGCTTTGGAAGTTTGTCGCCACTTACGACTACGTCGCCGGAGACCACATGTGGACCGGGATCGACTACCTCGGCGAATCCCGCTGGCCGGGCAAGGGTTCTTCGAGCGGCGTGATCGATACCTGCGGCTTCCCCAAGGACGGCTACTATTTCTACCAGAGCCAGTGGACCAAAGAGCCGATGCTGCACATCTTTCCGCACTGGAACTGGCAGGGCCGCGAGGGCCAGTTCATCCCCGTGTTCGCCTACACCAATTGCGAGTCGGTCGAGTTATTCATCAACGGGCGCTCGGCCGGCGTGCAGGGTTACCAGTTCCCGCGTTACGGCATGACCGAGCGCTACGGGAACTATCCGCCGGAATCCCGGGGGACGCGGACGACTTCGGACCTGCACCTGTGCTGGACCATTCCGTATGAACCCGGGACGCTGCGCGCTGTGGGGAATACGCGGGATGGCAAGCAGATCATCACCGAGGTCCACACGACGGGCGAGCCGGCGGGCATCGAGCTGCGCGTGGACCGCAGCCAAATCCGCGCCGATCGCCGCGACGTCGCCCATATCGAGGTCCGGATCGTGGACGCTCAGGGGCGCATGGTTCCCACCGCGTCCAACGAAGTGACCTTTGAGGTGCAGGGCGAGGGACGGCTGATCGGGGTTGACAACGGCGAC
Organism: Bryobacteraceae bacterium; assembly: GCA_023511855.1. Classification (GTDB taxonomy): domain Bacteria; phylum Acidobacteriota; class Terriglobia; order Bryobacterales; family Bryobacteraceae; genus JAIMAR01. The sequence continues at coordinate 4,193 of JAIMAR010000044.1, read as the reverse complement.
CAGCAGAGCCACGAGGACTACAAATCCAACCGGCGGAGGGCCTTCAACGGCATGTGCCTAGCGATTGTGCAGGCCACGGCCAAACCGGGGCAGATCCGGATCACAGCGTCGTCACCGGGATTGAAGCCGGCTACGGCGACCGTTGTCAGCGGCTTGTAGCTGGTTACGAACGCAGAAGCTGAGCGCTGGCAGCGGCCGGCGGCGGAGGTCCGAGTGGGCGGGATGTTCCTATTCCCTGGCGGCGGGGGGCTTCGGAGCTGCGGGCAATGCAATCTTCACTGTCGCCCGAGATATCTCCTGCAAGTGTTGCTCGATTGCGCTCCAGCCATCCAAAGAGAGCTCGCGCCGGGCTTCCAGAAGACCATTTTTCAAAATCTCTTCCTGTTCGGCGCGAACTTTCCGAATCAGCTCCGGGCTGGGCGGGGCGCCCTGAACCCGAGCCGTCATGGCCGCTTCCTTAACCTTTGTTTCGTTGGCCTCCAGCGCGGCCGATACGGTGGCGGCGATCTCCGCAAGCTTGCGGTCATCTTCCGTCGACAAGCGGCCTGCGAGCGGTGTGTAGAATTCCGGTGCGGTGAGCCCTTGATCGATCCGCTGCTGCCGCGCCCGCTGCGCGGCCACGGTCATCTGGACAAACACGCGAAAGGCCTGTTCACTGGATAGACTCGCAGCCTGGACCAACTGCTGTCCCGTTCGGTAATAACGGGAGGGAACGCTTGGTCTGGGAACGGCGGGGTCGGCCTGAATCCTCTCCTGGTTTGCGGCCCACCACTGCTTCCAGTATTCGACATAAGCCTGACTTTGGGCTTGGTCTGGGACCGGAGAGCGGTCTGGGCAGTACTTGTCATTCTCCGGCTGCCAGATCACCGGGGAGGAGCGGCCAGAACGGTGGATTTGGCGCAAGAGGTGGCAGAGGGAGTACACGGCATGATCATGCACCTGCTGCGAGGAGCTTTGCATTAAGACGGCCAGATAGGGCAGGAAGTCCAACCGGCCCGAGTCGGAGATCAATTTGGGAATCAACTGCTCGAGAGCGGGTACCCCGGATTCGCTGAGGGCCGCCCGCGCCAGGGCGTGCAGCGCCTCGGGCTGTTCCCGGGCCGGAAACCGAAAAAGTGCGCCGGTGAGCTCTGTGGACGCTAGAGTGGATCCAAAAAACGGAGCCTCGCGCTCCAGATCAAAAGCCGCGCTCGCGTCGCCGCCGCGCAGCCGCCCCACAATGCCTGCCGCCCGGAGCTGTGGATCGGCCGACCGCGAGAAATACCGGTACGCCGGTTCGGCTTCCTGAAATTCGGCCGCGTTCAGCATCCGCAGTATGGCCGAAAACTGGACCGCCGGTGAGTCTCGGAGAATTGCGGCGGCTCCTCCCACCGGACCCCGGATCAGGGTTAGCCGGTTCCCCTCGGCCATGGCCATTGCCTCCAGGGCGGCGGCCAGTTCCATGGCCAACTTGGCGCCGGGCGGCGCCTCGGGAGAATAGGCCAGCTCTCCCGACGGAAAAGCCCGGGGCAATGGCAGGAAAGCCCGGCCCAGAATCGTAATGGGGGACCCGGAAAACAGTGGCGCCCAGTTGCCGCCGGAAGTCCGGTTGATAGCCCACAGGCCGTAGGCCTGCTTCACCTGCGTGCCGGGCTTGATCTGTCCCGAATAGTCCAGTTCCATGTTCCATGACATGGGGAGCTGAGCGCCTGCTGGGACGTCACCCTGAAGGACGCGGTGCGCCAGAAGTTGGCCCGTGCACCTCAGTTGCGCCGGTCCGGCGGTTACGATGGATCCCGTGAACTCGCCGATCAGCACCACGCCGGCGTCCTTCCAGGACGGCGGAGGCGAACCTAAGGTATTCGCCGCCCGGCCGGAATTGCCCTGTCCCCACAGCGTGCTGACGAGCAGCGTTAGGCAAGAGACAAAGTTAATGAATCTCATGGCCACGCTTATTATAAGGCTAAATGGCCTGTGATGTTACAGGAATCCTGGGGTACGTCGCGGCGCCCGACGTGCTCAGCCGTAACTAACAGGTTGAGGGCATCTGGGATGCGCCGGCGTTTGAGAACTTCAAGGGGATCCGCACCCCGCCCCAATACCCGGCCTTCCGCCAGCGGTTCCCCGGCAAGCGGATCCTTAGCAGTGAGACCGCGGCCGCGCTCAGCAGCCGTGGCGTGTACCTATTCGCCGTGTCTAAGTAGATCAGCGGGCCGGTGCGGGACGGCTCCGGCGACGACTCCAAGGTCCGCCACGTGAGCGCGTATGAACTCTAGACGGCGGATTTCGGCTCGTCCGCCGACAAGGTGTTCGCCTCGCTGGAGCCGCCTCCTTTTCCGCTTCGCCTGCGTTATGATCCCAAGGGACAGGGAAAGGAGGTGGCGGATGCGGGTGCTGATCGCGGACAAGTTTGAAGCCTCGGGCCGGGACGGTCTGGCGGCGGCCGGCTGCGATGTGTTCTATGAACCGGGACTCAAAGATGCAACGCTCGTCGAACGCCTGGCTGCGCTCCAGCCGGACGTTCTGATCGTGCGCTCCACGGTGGTGAGCGAAGCGGCGCTGGATGCGGGCGGGCTCAAGCTCGTGGTGCGCGCCGGGGCGGGCTACAACAACATCGACGTCGCGGCGGCCTCGCGGCGGGGCATCTATGTGGCGAATTGCCCCGGCAAGAACTCGATCGCCGTGGCGGAACTGGCGTTCGGGCTCATGCTGGCGCTGGACCGGCGGATCCCGGACAACGTCGCAGCCCTGAGGGCAGGGCAGTGGAACAAAGCGGAGTTCTCCAAAGCCCGGGGCTTGTGCGGGCGCACGCTGGGGTTGCTGGGAATGGGCAGCATCGGCCGCCAGATGGTTCCCCGGGCCAAGGCGTTCGGTATGCCCGTGGTTGCCTGGAGTCGCAGCCTTACGCCTGAGGCCGCAGGCGAGTTGGGCGTCGCGCGCGGAGACACGCCGCTCGAAGTCGCCGCCCGGGCGGACATCGTGAGCGTGCATCTGGCTCTTACGCCGGAGACACGCGGCCTGTGCAACCGCGAGTTCTTCGCAGCGATGAAGCCCGGCGCGTATTTCATCAATACGGCCCGCGCCGAAATTGTGGACCACGAAGCGCTCCGGCAGGCCATTCAGGAGAAGGGCATTCGTGCAGCCCTGGATGTCTTCCCCCAGGAGCCGGCAGGCGGCCAAGCTGAGTTCATCAGCGTCCTGGCACAGTCTCCGGGGGTCTATGGCACGCACCACATTGGCGCCTCCACCGAACAGGCGCAGGAAGCGATCGCGGCCGAGACGGTGCGAATCGTGCGGAGCTTCCGGGAGACGGGAAAGGCGCCCAACGTGGTGAACCTAGCCGCCAAGACCCCGGCCACGTGCACTTTGATCGTCCGGCACCGTGACCGGCCGGGCGTTCTGGCCTCGGTCCTGGACGCCGTCAGCGATGCGCGCATCAACGTGCAGGAGATGGAAAACGTGATCTTCGAGGGCGCCGAGGCTGCGGTGGCGCGCATCAATCTGGAAACGATCCCCTCTGCGGCCACGATCCAGACGCTGCGCCAGGCAAACCCGGACATTTTGGAAATCAGTCTGATCCGTCTCTGACAGGAGTCAACTCATGGCAGTCTTGACGCGGCGCGAATGGCTGGCTGGGGCGGCCGCCCAACTCGTGCCCTCAAACCGGCGGCCGAACATTCTGCTTTGCATCTCCGACGACCAGTCGTACCCGCATGCAGGAGCGTGCGGATCCCCGTTTTTCGTAACGCCGGGTTTCGACCGCGTGGCCCGGGAAGGCGTGCAGTTCCGCTACGCCTTCGTCTCCGCGCCTTCGTGCGCTCCCTCGCGCGCCAGTCTCCTGACTGGCCAGGATTTCTACCGCTTGCGCGAAGCCTCGATGAACCACACGGTTTGGCCGAGCGGGCTGACCACCTACACCGACGCGCTGGCGGCAGCCGGTTACCACATCGGTTTCACGGGGAAGGGCTGGGGGCCGGGCAACTGGGAGGTTTCGGGACGATCGGTGACGCCCTGCGGCCCGGCGTATAACCGGGCACGGGTGACCCCTCCGGCCAAGTATCTCAGCGATATTGACTACACGGCGAACTTCGAGGAGTTCCTTGAGCGCAGGCCGGCGGGCGCGCCGTTTTGCTTCTGGGCAGGGTTCTCGGAGCCGCACCGTGAGCTGGAGCCCGGCGTTGGCGTCAGGCACGGAAAGCGCCTCGTGGAAGTTC
>JAIMAR010000043.1 GCA_023511855.1 Bryobacteraceae bacterium | reverse complement strand
GATGGGAAGAGAGGGCGCGGAGACGCCGGGGCCGTACATTCGGCAAGGTTCGGTTGGATGGAGGGCGGTGGGTGAAGTGGGCCAAGGCCGACAGGAATGCCGGCCGACAGGCCTGGAGGCCTGCCCCACAAAGGCAGCGCGCCCTATGAAGCACGGCGTGGACAACAATGTCTGTGCCGCGAGAACAGCCCGACCCACGGAAAGAGTCTGCTCCATAAGAGGAGATGGGCCCCACATCCGGGCTTGGCTGGTGGCAAGGCCAGAATAGATGCGCGGCGGGGTGAGGTAGTATACTGGTGCGCCGGTAGGCGAACGAGGGAGAGAGATGCTGCCGGACTATATCGCGAAGACAACGCCGCGTCCCGCCGCGGGCCGGGTTCCGTGGTATGTGAGCACCGCGCCCAGCTACGCGGGGACGTTCTTGTGGGTCGTGTTCTACATGGAGATTGCGCAAGGGACGCTGGACCGGATGGGCGTGGCGCTGAGCCTGGCGGCGCTGGCCGTGGCCGCGCTGGTCTGCTACGCGCTGTTTTACCGCGCACCGGCGATGATGGGAATGCAGACCGGCTATCCGCTCTACGTCGTGGGCAGTTCGACGTTCGGAACCAAAGGCGGCTACTTGATGCCGGGCCTGCTGATGGGCCTGTTGCAGGTGGGCTGGTATTCGGTGAATGTGTACGTCTCGACCACGTTCATCATGAAGGGCCTTAAGCTCGAGGCAGGGGCCGGAAGCTGGCCGTTTGCTGTCGCTGCGATTCTATGGGGCTACTCGGCGGCCCTGGTGGGGGTGCTGGGAATCCGGTACGTGGCCAGGGTGGCGCTGTACTTGAATCTGATTCCGCTGGCCATGATTCTGATCGTGTTCGCGCGGACGGCGCCGGGCGTTGCCGAATACAGTCCGCCCAGCTATGCGCCCTACATAGCGTTCATGCTGCTGATCCAGATGGTGGTGGGCTTCTTCTCGACGGCGGGCGCAGCAGGGACGGACTTCGGGATGAACAACCGGGACGAACGCGACGTGCGGCTGGGCGGCTTAGTGGGAGTCTCTTTGGCGAGTTTTGTGGCCGGGGGCCTGCCGCTGGTCTCGGTGGCCGGAGCGCACGTTGTGTATGGGATTCAGGGATACACGTACGATGCGGCGATCGCGGGGGCGGGCGGGATCTTGGCGACGGCGATGTTTCTGCTGTTCGCGGTGGCTTCGATTCCGCCGGCCTGTTTTTGTTCCTTTATCGCGGGCAACAGCTTCGAGACAATGCTGCCCAAGATCCCGCGGATGGCGTCGACCATGACGGGCATCACGGTGGCGCTGGTGCTGGCGATTACGGGCGTGGCGGCGAACCTGGTGGGCCTGTTCACCATCGTGGGGGCCTCGTTCGGGCCGATTTGCGGCGCGATGACCGCCGATTATCTGCGGGCGGGACGCCGCTGGGCCGGGCCGCGCGAAGGCATCAGCATTCCCGGCTACCTGGCCTGGGCGCTAGGTTTCGTGGTGGGCATCCTTCCTTTCCTGCCCATCCCGGCGGAATGGAAGCCCTACACGCAGCCGGCCGTGGTCTACAGCTATCTCACCGCCTTTGTGGTGTACTGGCTGGCGGCGAAGGCCGGCCTGGAGCCCAAGACGGTGGCGTTGCCGACGGCCGCCAGCCGGTAGCGCGGCAAGGCGCCGTCTATTTTTGGTCCCCAAAGAAGGGGAACAAGCGGCGGATCTCCTCTTGGGACGGCTGGCTGCCGTATTCGCAGATTTCGAAGGCCTGCGCGTAGCGGATCTTTTTGGCCTGCTCCTCGCCGTAGAACTTGGCGAGCGTGGCGCGGTACTGATCGGCGGCGCGGGCGTAACGGTTGGCCAGGTTTTCGCGGACCTGTTTCTGGCGCTTGGCGCGGGCGGCCGGATCGCTGGGATAGAGGTTGGGATTGCCGTTGGCGCCGCCTTCGTGGATTTGGGATTCCATGACGAGCAGGGCGTCGAGCGTGGGTTCGATGACATCGTCGATGGCCACGGCGATGTCGGCGCGGAATGGAGTGGGGCGCTGGAAACGGTCGGAGGTGTAGAGGAAGACAGGGTTGCGCCGCAGGTGGGGGACATCGGGGCAGAAGAAGGGCACGGTGACCATATAGGCGGAGTCCTGCACGAGGATGGAGGTGTAGCGGTGGTCGGGATGGTAGTCGTTGGGGCGGTGGGTGACGACGACGTCGGCATTCCACTGGCGGATGAGGCGGGTGATGATGCGGCGGTTTTCCAGGGTGGGCATGATCTCGCCGTCATGAATGTCGAGCACCTCGGTGGTGACGCCCAGGCGGCGACCCACCTCCAGGACTTCTTTGGTGCGGCGTTGAGCCAGCGGGCCTCCGGCCATGCCCCAGTGACCGATATCGCCGTTGGTGGTGGAGACCAGCTTGACGTGATGTCCCAGACGGGCCCACTTCATGGCGACGCCGCCGGCGCCGTATTCGGCATCGTCGGGGTGTGCGCCGAAGACGATAATGCGGAGCTTTCCGTCAGCGGGAGGCTGAGCCTGGGCGGCAGAGGCCGGGGCCGGCGCAGCGGATGCATGGTGGAAGCTGTTGACGAGCAGGCCGGCAGCGAGCCCCAAGGCGGCAGCCGCAGCCAATGCCAAGATTGAGAAGCCGTTTCGGGTTTGCATTCCGAGGTCCTCCTGGCGGTTCAGTATATCCGGAGCCATGGGAGAACGGGTGCGCCTGCCAGGGGGCTGACGCGGGTGAGAGGGAGGTGGGTAAAGGGCGCCCAAGCCAGCAAGCCTGGAGGCCTGCCCCACAAGGTTCGGCCGGCAGACAAGAATGTCTGCCCCACGAAACTCGGGCGAGGGCCGTGGGGCTGACGGCGATCGGCGCGAGGTCTTGGTTAGCGCTGCAAGGAGCGGATGAGGGCGGCGATTTCGGCGATGGTGGTTTCGTCGGCCATGAGTACGCGGTGAGGGAGCCAGAAAGCATCCCGGACGCAAGCTTCAGCAACGGGACAGGGTTCGACGCGGCAGCCGCCGCGCTGGTAGAGCGGGTTCCCGTAGAGGGGATGGGGATAGAAGGGCGTGCAAGGCACGCCGTGGGCGGTGAGAGCCTGGTGGAACTCATCGCGGGTGCGGCCGAAGCGTTGGGCGTCGATGCGGCCGAGCAATAAGTAGTGGGAGCGGGCGTTGACCTCGGGCGGGATTCGTTGAAAGCGGAGTCCCGCGACGCCGGCCAGCTCCGCCCGGAGCCGCTGTTCGTTCTTGCGGCGGAGTTCGATCTGAGCCGGGAGGCGGTCGAGCTGAGGAAGCAGCACAGCCGCCTGGAGGGCGCTGAGGCGGAAATTGGAGCCCAGGGTGTAGTGGTGGAACCAGCCGCCGCCTGGGGCGCGTCCCTGGTTGGCGAACGAGCGGGCGCGGGCGGCGAAATCCTCGTCGTTGGTGAGCAGGATGCCGCCTTCGCCGCAGGTCATCACTTTAGAGTTTTGGAAGCTGAAGGCGCCGGCCAGGCCGAAGCTGCCGGCGCGGCGGCCGAGCCATTCGGAGCCGTGGGCGTGGGCTGCGTCCTCGATGACGATAAGATTGCGTTCGGCGGCCAACTCCATCAGGCGCTGCATGTCGGCCATGGATCCGCCGAAGTGGACGGGGACGATGGCTTTGGTTCGGGGGGAGAGGGCGGCGCGGACGCGTTCGGGGTCGAGGTTGAAGGTGTCGGGTTCAATGTCGGCGAAGACGGGCGTTGCGCCGACGCGGGAGACGGCGGTGGCGGTGGAGATGAAGGAGATGGCGGGAACGATGACCTCATCGCCGGGGCCTAGCCCGGCCACGGCCATGGCGAGCTCCAGGGCGAGGGTGCCATTGGCGCAGCTCACGCCCCAGCGGCAGTGTTGAAAGGCGGCGAAGCGCTCTTCGAATCTGGCCACGCACTCGTGAAATCCGCCCCACTGATTGCTTTCGAGCACTTCGCGGATGGGGCGGAGATCGGTCTGCATGGCGATGGGCCAGTTGGGGATTCGCATAACCCTCCAGCATAGTGAAAAAGGAGCGAGACAGGGCGGACTATAATGGCGGATGTCGCATTCTCCCCATGAAAAAATGCTACCTGCTGCTGGTTTGTGTCTTGGCGGCGACGGCGGCCGCAGCCGGTCCGGTGGAGTTCGGGCGGCAGGAGGTGCAGAAGGATTTGGCGGAACGCGGGATTGCGGCCGCCAGGATGAAGCTCCAGAGCGAAGTGTCGCCGGAGCCGCCGGAGACGTTTCGAATCCTGCCGGGACGGGTCACGGTCGGGGATCTGCGGGGACTGATGTACGGGCTGTTGGAAGCGGCCGAGCAGATTCGCAGGCAGGGACAGCTTCGGGCCACGAGCGGCAGGCCGGCGCTGGGGGTGCGGAGCCTTCGGATGAGCATACGGGAGGAGGCCGCGAGCCGGGGCTGGCTGGGCTCGACGGAGTTCTGGCAGAGATGGTTTCAATCCATGGCCCGCGCGCGGTTCAACCGGCTGACGCTGCTTTTGGAGGATATTACTCAGGAGCAGGCGCTCGAATACATCCCGGCCATCTCCCGGATTGCAGCGGAGTACGCGTTGGAATTGGCGATCGGGTTTCGGCTGGAAGAGCCGAGAGCCAGGGGCGGGCCGAGCGCGGAGGCGGCGGGCCCGAGCGCCCTGTTGGCGATTAAGAGCCTGTTGATTATGTCGCCGTCGGTGCGGACGGTTCAGATTTGGATGAGCGGGGAGAAGGCGAGAACGGAGGATGTTGCGTTCTTGGAGGAGTGGGTGTTGCGGGCGGTGCGGGAGACCGGGCGCAGGGTGACGCTGGAGATCAGCGGAGATGCCCTGGCGCCGGAGGCCGTGGATGCGGCCCGCAAGAACGGAATTCCGATCCGCATCGGAGTTCCCTACAAAGGGAAGAGGCCGGCGGTGGTGGCGGGGAACAGAGCGGCGGAGGTGATCTGGCAGGTGGCGCGGGGTGGGGTTCCAGGGAGTGGTGCGGCTCAGAGGGATGCTTTTGTGCGGCAAGTGGCGGGAGAATGCGCCGCGGCGGGGTGCGCGGGCTTGGAGGTGGAGGTTTCCTACGGCCCGGCGGGTCCGGCGATGGAGGGATACGAGAGCTGGGGAAGGCTGGGATACAATCCCAGGGCGGCCGGGGCGGGATCAACTCAGGGAGCAACGCGATGAGGCGCAGATGGATAGATGTGACCGTTCCGGTGCGAAGCGGGATGGTGCACTGGCCGGGGGATCCGCCGGTTGAGATCCGCCGGATTAGTTCGATTGAGGAGGGAGCGCGCTCGAACGTCTCGAGGCTGAGCATGAGTGCGCATACGGGGACGCACGTGGATGCGCCGCTGCATTTCTTGCGTGAGGGAAGTCCGTTGGAGAAGATGCCGCTCGAGGGGCTGATCGGACCGGCGAGGGTCATCGAGGTCCGGCACGCGAAGTGGATCACGGTAGAGGAGCTGGCGCCCTACCGGATCCGGCGTGGCGAGCGGGTGCTGTTCAAGACGAGGGGCGCGGACCGGCGTTGGGAGAAGGACCAGTTTGACCCAGAATACGTCTACATTCCGGCCGAGACGGCCCGGTTTTTGGCGGAGCGGGGCGTGAGGCTTGTGGGGGTGGACTACTTGTCGGTTGGAGGCTATCGAAAGGATTCCTTAGAAACGCATCAGATTTTACTGAGGGCAGGGGTTTGGATTGTGGAGGGGCTGAAGTTAGGGGGCGTGAAGGCTGGGCGGTACGAGATGATCTGTCTGCCGCTGCATATTCTAGGCGGGGATGGGGCGCCGGCGCGGGTGGTGCTTCGGGTGAGGCAGTGAGAAGGGGGGCGTGGGCCAGAGCTGGGGAGATCCTAACCGCGGAGGACGGTTATCGGGGAGCAGCCCTAAAACTCTTGTACCGGTGCGCCGATAAGCTATCTCAGATTTCGTTTACGCCCGTCAGGCCGGCGGGTGGAGTGGTACGGTATGACGCTGGAATGGCTGAAGCAGGCCGGCGAGCAGTTGGGCGCCACGGTCAAGGACCGAAGAGAGGGCCAATTGGAGGAAGAAGAGGAGTGCCCTACAATTCTCATCCTGGATCACGCTGAGATCAACCGCAGGCTGTTGCGGTCGATGCTCAGGACCGAGCGGTACCGGATTCTGGAGGCGCGGCATCCGAACGAGGCTCTGGCGCTGATTCGGAACGAACCTGTGGATCTGGTCATCCTCGACCTGGTTCTTACCGGGATGAGCGGACCAGAATTTTGCCGGGCGTTGAAATCGGACCGCCGGAGTCAGCTCATTCCCATCCTGATGCTCACGAGCGTGCAGGGGGCGGAGAACGAAATCGAAGGGATTGAGAGCGGGGCGGACGAGTATTTGTTGAAGCCGGTGCATCCGGCCGTATTGCGCTCGCGGGTGCGGGCGATGGTGCGCCACAAGCTGGCCATCAACACGCTGGAGGAGGCCGAGTCCATCCTGTTCGCGCTGGCCCAGGCGATTGAGCAGCGGGATGCATACACGGCGGGGCATTGCGAACGCCTGGCCTGCTACAGTGTGGCGATAGGGATGGCGCTTGGCCTGCCGCGAACCCAGTTGCTGGCTCTGCACCGGGGCGGCTTCCTGCACGACATTGGCAAGATCAGCATCCCCGACGCCATTTTGCACAAGCCCGGGCCTTTGACGGCCGGCGAGTGGGCGCTGGTGAAGCGGCACCCGATCAAAGGTGAGGAGATCTGTAGTGAGATGAAGAGCCTGCGGCCGGTGCTGCCGATTATCCGAAGCCACCATGAGCGCTGGGACGGCAGCGGCTACCCGGACGGGTTGAGGGGCAAGCAGATTCCGCTGGTGGCGCGCATTTTGCAACTCTCCGATATTTACGATGCGCTGACCACGGCGCGGCCGTACAAGCCTGCGCTGACGCCGTCGGAGGCGCTTGGGATTCTCACTGAACAGGCCAAGCGCGGCTGGCGAGATCCGGAGCTGGTGGAGGTGTTCGGAGAATTGCACCGCGCCGGGGTGATCGACAACTCGCGCGCCATGTTCCCCCACTGGCCGGAGTTGACGAGCCCCAGCCTGCACGCTGGCTCGGCTGTTTTCGCGGCGGCGGACTGAGGGGTCTGCCACAAGAGCAGCCCAGGGGCGCGCGACGGGGGTGAGCAAGGGCGGCGGGTAAGGGGGGCCAAGGCCGGCAGGAATGCCGGCCGCAGGCTAGAAAGCCTGCCCCACAAAAGCAGCCTGCACCACAGCACGGAAGAGCCGCAACGAAACGGGGACGGCGGTTGTGGTCCGGCCGGCAATTCGCACCCGTGGCGGCATGAAAATCTTCGTCCGCGGGGTAGATTTCAGGGGTTAGTAGCCCAGAGAAGGCAAACCACGGAGGACACGGAGAAGGACAACCACAGAGGGCACAGAGGACACGGAGAAAACAAAACACAACGCCAGAGAGCCGCAACGAAACGGGGACGGCGGTTGTGGTCTCGCCGGGAACTCGCTGCCGTGGTGGCATGAAAATCTTCGCGCGCGGGGAAGATTTCAGGGGTTAGTAGTACACGCTTTTTCTGAGACTGCGCTCAGAAAAAGAGGCCCCTTCGGGGCAGCAGAGAATCGGGGGACTCAGATCGACAAAACTTTGTCGATATGGGCGCCTCAGTGGCACAGAAGGAATGGGGGAAGGCCAGCCGAAAGCCAACCACCGGCAGGACGGTCGGCGTTGCCAGCCTGGCAGCTTACTCCACATCGGGCGGAGGGAGCTTCTTCTGGAGCGTTACCAGCTACTTGGGTGGGGCGGGGGATTGGAGGAAGTCTGCCCAGCGGCCGAAGATCAACGATGAGAGTTCAGTGAGCCGCTGAGCGTTGTAGAATGGGTCGAGTTCTGCTTCCAACTCTCTGACGTCATTGGAGTTAGCGTCCTGCCGGACCCAGTCTTGGATCATCTCCGGTGTGACCTCCAGATGGAACTGGAAGCCGTAAGTGTTTTCGCCGACGCGGAAGGCTTGGTGCTGGCAGCGCTCCGAGCGGGCCAGCCAGACTGCGCCGTCCGGCAGGTCGAAGGTCTCCCCATGCCAGTGAAACACCGTTTCAGGGCCTTCCAGACCCGCCAGAAGGGGATCGGAGGCTGCCTGTGGGGTCCACCAGATTGGAAACCAACCGATTTCCTTGACCGGGTTGCGGTAGACGCGCGCACCGAGAGCTTTGGCGATGAGTTGAGCGCCCAAGCAGATGCCCAGTACGGGCTTTCCGGCCTCGACGGCCTGCCGGATGAGCGAGAGCTCAGCGTGAATATAGCCTAATCCGTCGTTGGCGGACATTGGACCGCCCATGAAGATGAAGCCATCCGCATCGGAGACCGAGACCGAGTCCGCCTGGTCTAGGAAAGCGTCCACGTACTGGCAGCTGATTCGGGCGGCTTCGAGCGCCGGGAGGATCAGGCCGGCGTGTTCAAAGGGGACGTGACGGAACACCAGCACCCGCATGGAATCAGGTTAGCGTATTGGCGAGTGAGAATCAGGGCTGGCCGGAGGCGGTAGTCTGGAACTGGCTGAGAGTAGAGGCGTATTGGGAGACGCCCTTGGCGAGGGCTTCGGCCAGGCGCTGCCGGTAGCTGTCTTGCTTGAGGAGGCGTTCCTCGTTGGGGTTGCTGAGAAAGGCGATTTCGACCAGAATCGAGGGCATCGCGGCGCCAATCAGGACGAGGAAAGGGGCGCTGCGTACGCCGCGGTTGCGCAATTGACGGTTGACTCGGACCATATCCTTAAAGAGGGCCGATTGGACCGCTGTGGCAAATTCGCGGGATTCATCGGCCTTCTCTTTTTTCAGGATCTTTTCGATGAGACTTTCCAATTCATGGATCGTGCGCTCGGAGCTGGCGTTTTCCCGTGCGGCGACTTCCAGATCCCGTTTCGAAGCGCCGAAGTTCAGATAGTAAGTTTCAAAGCCGGTGGCCGATGTGACGCCCGAATTGGCATGGATGGAGATAAAAAGGTCCGCTTTCTGCTCGTTGGCGAAGGCGGTGCGGGCCTCGAGGGGGACAAAGGTGTCATCCTTGCGGGTATACAGAACTTCGGCGTTGAGCCGCTCCTCAAGGAGCGCCCCCAGCCGGAGCGCAATGTCCAGCACGAGGTCCTTTTCCATCAGGCCGGACTTGCTGATGGTGCCGGTGTCGTGGCCGCCGTGGCCCGGGTCGATGACCACCTTGCCCAATTTGAGGCCCAGGGCGCGGACCAGGGAACTGGATCCGGCCGGGCCGCGCTTGGCGGGGACTCCGACCCGCTCTTGCGCCGGGGTAGCGGCGCCCCGCGATGCGGCCGCGGGAGCAGACGCGCCTCCAGTGGGCAGCTCCGGCTTACTGGCAGCGGCGGAAGGCGAAGGAGTCTCCGCCGGAGTAGGAGAAGCTTTGGCTTGAGCGGCTCCGGGAGCGGGGGATTCTGTCTTGGGCGTCTGGTTCACTGGACGGGCGGGGGGCTTCAATTCGACGACCAGCCTCGGGGGGTTGGCCAACTGAGCGGCAGTGAACTCCGCCCGCACGTTCAGGTCCAGGACCACGCGGGTCACGTTGGGCTGGGTTTCGGAGACGCGAATTTGCTGGAGCAGCGTGTCGCCGACTGGGATCGTGTGGATCCGTTGCCGGCTCAGCGCCGGCCGCGAGCCGGGGATGTCGAAATAGATCCGCTCGGGATTGGAAAGCCGGTCGTAGCGATAGGTGAACTCGCCGCTGACCTCGACCACGACGCGGGTGGATTCGCCCAGCGGCCAAAAACGGACAGAGGTCACCCGGAGGGGGCTGGAAGCAGCCGCCTGCCGTGCAGAAGCGGCCGTCCAGGGGGCCAGGGCCACCGCGACGGCCAGCACGGTTGTCAGTGATCGGAGCCTGGGCACCGCTTCACCTCGTATAAAGGTAGAGGTTGCCGTTCGCATCCACAGCCCACTCCACCGGCCGGTATTCCGGCTGCGCAGCCGGAGCGACCGGGGCTGAACTATGTCTCTGCCGGCGGCTAGCCTGGTAGCGCTGCGTCACCTTTTGCACGTAGGCGCGCGTTTCGGGGAAAGGCGGAATGCCGCCGTAACGGATCACCGCTTTCTCGCCGGCATTGTAAGCCGCCACTGCCAGCCGCTCATCGCCCAAGAGATCCAGCAGGTAACGCAGGTAGCGGACACCGCCTTGGAGGTTTTCGGCGAAGTTGAACGAGTTGGCTACGCCGAAGCGCCGGGCGGTCGGGGGCATCAATTGCATCAGGCCTTCCGCGCCCTTGGGAGAGACCGCGTAGGGATTGTAGTTGCTTTCCGCCTCGATGACGGCATGCACCAGAGCCGGGTCCAAGGCGTAGCGGCGGGCAGCGGATTCGACCGCTTCCTGGAATCGGCTCGCCGCCGAACGGGCATCGGTTTTCCATGCGGGCGGAACGACCACAACCCGAACCAGCCGGCCCGTGCGCGGGTCCACGCGGACGGTGGATTTGACCGCGCCCGCTGTTTCGGCCCGCAGCGGCGCGCCCATCGTGATCCCCAGGAACAAGACGGTCCGAATCAAACGTAAACGCATGGAATTGTTTTTACGAATTCTTCTCGCACAGCCTCCCGTCGATTGCCTCTATCGCCGATGTTACCATTACAATTGTCGCACGGAATGCAGAATTTCCGACGGAGCGATGAGCGAACTCTATCCGCATTACATTGAATTCCGCCACGTTTATAAGACGTTCGACGCCCCGGTTTTAGACGACGTCAGTTTTCACGTGGATGCCGGCCAAACGGTGGCCATCATCGGCCGCAGCGGCGTGGGCAAGTCGGTGACGCTGGCCCACATCATGGGTTTTCTCAAGCCGGACCGAGGGCGGGTCATCGTCGCCCACGAGGACATCACCGACTGGAATGAATCCCAGCTGCGCCGCATCCGCCGCAAAGTGACCCTGGTTTTCCAGTCGGGCGCCCTGTTTGATTCGCTGACCATCGGCGAAAACATCCTGTTTTCTTTGGAGTTGCGCGACGACTACAACGCCGCCAACCGTGAGGAGGTCGTGGACGGCCTGCTGTCGATGGTCGGGCTACTGGAATATAAGGACGCCTACCCGGCGGACCTCTCGACGGGCTACCGCCGCGCGGTGGCAATTGCCCGGGCGCTGGCGGCGCAGCCCGAGTGCATCCTCTACGATGAGCCCACCACCATGGTGGACCCCATCATGTCGGATCTGCTGACCAATCTCATGCTGCGGCTCAAGAGCGAACTGCGGCTGACGTCGGTGGTGGTGACGCACGATCTGGACTTGATGAGGAACGTGGCGGACCGCGTGGTGGTGCTGCACGATGGCAAGGTGATCTACTTTGGGGCGGTGGAGGAACTGGAGCGCTCCGATCACCCGCATATTCAGGAATTCTTGAATATGGACCGGGTGCATCCAACCGGCATCTGAGCGGCTTGGGAGCATTATTGCCGTTTACGCCTTGCCAAGCGCTCCGCCAGGAACTGCCGCCACCGGCTGAGCAGAGAAGTCTCCGCAGGCGCCGAAGCCGGCGCAAGGCGTGGCGGCTCCAGGGGCGGCGGCGCCTCCACCGGGACACGGGAGAGCACCCGGACGCGCTGAGTTTGCCACAGGTAGGTGATGCGCATCAGCGGACCATCTTTTTCGCTGGCGACGAGCGAGAAACGGTACCCTCCGGCAGGTTCGGGCGTGACCTCGATGGGGTAATAGCCTCGCAGATTGCGGACCAAGAAGGCGGTCTCATAGCGCTTGCGCCGGAGGCTCCACGCGAACAACCGCAGGCTGTCGAATTCATACGGCCGGCCGAGGCGGTTCAGTGTGGCCCACAACCAGTGATGCCGGCTATGTTGGCCGTCCCGGACTTCGCCCAAGGGGAAGTAGGCCATGATGCGGCGTCCCTCGGCATACTGGGCCACTTCGTCGGGGATGTTCATCACGAGGCGCCGGGTCAGCACCCAGCCTGCCACCTCGCCCGGCAGCACGACCAGGGACCAGTCTTCGGAGAGCCCGTTTTCGGCGATGAGCTTGTGGGCGACAACATCCACGCTTTGTCCTTCCTGAATCTGCGCCAGATTCGGGGCCGAGCGGCTGGGAGAGGTGTGAACGTTCAAGGGAGCGAGCACCGAGGCGCGCCCTTGAACGGGGAGTCCGGCGGCCCAACGGCCTAGCAAACGCAGCTCCTCCATCTGTTCGCGGCTGAACAGCAGATCGCCGTCGGTCCAGCCGGATTCGCCGGAAGCTCTGCGGGCCCGTACGAATTTGCGGCGCCGCGCCAGGATTTCCAGGCGCTCCCCGTGCGCGGCCACGGCGGCGACGGGCTCGTTTGGGCCGAGATCGCGGTAGAGATTCAGGCTGACGGCGGCGACGAAACCCTCGCCAATGGCAGGCTCGCGCTGGTTGTGCCGGCAGCCGGCGAGCAGGAGGCAAGCCAAACACTGTAAGGATTCCCTGCGGCGCATCGGGAGGCGATAGGTCTCCAACGGCAGTTTACCAAGAGCCGCAGTCACGGCTGAAGAAGCGGCCTCCGCTGAGCGGGGGTTCTCGAGATAGGCTCCGCCAAAGCGGGCACCGTCCGGTTTAGCGCTTGGAGGCCGAAGGGACGGCGACCGGCGTGGCGGGAGCGGATTCAGGGCGCCGGGGTGCTGCTGGGAGATGGCGCACGCGGCCGTTGCCGCCGAGGATCTGCCCGATCTGGCAGCTCCAGCGGAAGATCTGATGCACGGGGATCAATCCGGCGAGCCGGACGTTGCCGATGGCCGCCAAACCTGCCGACGCCATGCATCCGCACTCGGAGCAGGCCGGGCGTCCTCCGAACTGGCAGGGCGTGATCGGTGTCTTTAGATCGGCGGAGATGCAGGTGGTGGTCCGGGCGAAAATGCACTCGTCCGGATGAGCGGGCGGCTTCAAGTAGTAGCCTTTTAAGACGCCGTCGGGCAGGTGGATTTTGGGGAATTGGGTGCGGATGTTGGCGAGAGCTTCCACGACCCGCTGCCGGTCCTCCGGAAGCAAGCGTTCCACCGAATCCTGGTCCTGCTGGGGTGTGAAGAGGCTGAACCAGATCCGGCGGCACTCCGGACGCCCGGACCAGAAGCGGCTGAATTCTTCCAGATAATCGGCGTGAGCGATCGGACGGGTGATGGTGCAGTGCACAATCACCGAATGGCCGGCGATGTTCTCCAGGATCCGCGCGTAGGTAGCCGGGGCTCGGCGGCGGTCATGTTCAGCGGGCAGTCCATCCACCGAGACCGCGATGTGCAGGCAACTCAAGTGAGCCCAGTGAGGAGGAATGCGGCGCACCGCGCTGGTAACCAGTTGAACTTCGACACCCATGCGGTCCAATTCGGGCAACAGGCGGTCGAGCTCGCGGTAGCGGACCAGGGGTTCTCCGCCCACGATCGAGACGTGCAGGGGGCGCAGCTCGCGGACCAGAGCCAAGACGCGTTGGACAAGTTCATCCCCGCGGTGGTCGGCAAGCTGGCGCAGCAGGACCTCGCCGCCCAAATGCTCCGGCTCGTAGGCGTAACAGCCCGGGCAGCGCAGGGGGCATTCTTTGGTGATCTCGATGGACAGCAGTGGCCGTCGGCCCGCCAGCAGGCGTCCCCAGGCGGGGAAGACGTCCCATTTTTTCACAACCCCTCCGGCCGAGCCCAGGCCGCTTGTGTCATCCCGATTGCCGGCGGCCTCTGAACACCGGCATGGTTCTAGCTTAGCGCAACGGGGGCCGAGGTTTGGCAGGGGGTATTCTACGTACATGCCACTCGGTGGACGCGATGGACGTACAGCCGACGTTGCGGAAGCCGCCGCGTTTTTTGTGGCGGTGCTGGCCTACTTGTGGCTGCTCGTCATTCCGCTGCCTTGGACCGGGGTGTTGTTGCTTGCGGCGACGGCGCTGTCCTGGCGGCGCCGCAGGCTGAGTGCACACGAGTTGGGCCTGAGCTGGGGGCCCTTCTTGTCGTGCTGGCGGAGCTGGGCGCCGCTATGGATCCTGAGCGCCGCGCTGATGCTGGCGCTGGGTTATGGGCGGCTGTTTCACCTTCGGACGCTAACCGATGGCGGGGCTTACTTTGCCTGGAGCGCGTTGCAACAAGCGGTTTACCAATCGATGACCTACCTGCCGCTGCGCGAAAGCCTTGGGGGCAGAATGCGGGCGGCGGCGCTGGCTGGGCTGGCGTTCGCCGCCGTGCATGCTCCGAATCCGATCCTGGTTCCCGCCACCCTCGTGTGGGGAATGGTCTCCAGTCTGCTATTCGAGCGCTGCCGTTCGGTGTGGGGGCTAGCGCTGCTCCAGACCATGCTTTCTTCGGTGCTGTTGTGGATTGCACCTGCGGAATGGAGCCGCAGTTTCCGCATCGGACCTTATTATTTTCGAGGGGGAGCCGGCGGGAGGGGCGGCGGGGGTTGGATGCCGCCGGTGAGGATCGAGCCATACGGGATGTGAGGAGAGTGAAAGCGGTTGCGTGCCGCAACCGGGCCGTTTGGATAAAATGATGCCACCGTCTGCGGGAGGAATTCATGCTTGACAACAGAAGACTCCGCCAATTGAAACTGGCCGGATTCGCGGCTCAGAGCGCCCTACAGAAGCCCCGTGATCCGGCCCTAGAGATCACTGGGTTGACCGTACATCCGGTGCGTGAGCCGGCCTCAGGACGGCGTTATGCTGTGCTGCGCTTACAGACACGAGGCGGGATCACGGGATACGGCGAATGCCGGGCCGCGCCGTCGGCTGAGATCAGCCGGGTGCGGGAGGCCCTTGATGGACTTCCGGCCAGCGCTTATGAAGTGGCGGCGGAGCGCCTCCAGAAGACAGGGGCCGCGAACCTGGACGGGGCAGTCAACATGGCCATGCTGGACATTATGGGCAAGGCTGCCCGGGCGCCGGTCTATCAGTTGCTGGGGGGGCCCACCCGGCATAAGGCGCGGGCGCTTGCACCGCTCCCAGGCGATGGCGACGAAGCGCTGGCGGCTTCGATGCAGCGGGCGGCGGAGGCAGGCTTTCGGGCCTTTGTCGTTCCGGTTCCGCCCGCCAATTACCGGAATCAAGGGCAGGCTTGGGTGCTGGCGGTGCGGAAGCGGCTGGAGACGCTGCGCAAGGCCGCGGGAGAGAATGCCGATTTTGTACTGGACGGAGGCGCGGCGCTGACGCCGGGCGACGCGTCCAGCGCGGCGGCGGCGGTGGAACAGCTGCACTTGCTTTGGTTCGACGAGCCTTGCCCATTGGTGAATCTGGCCGCCATAAGACGGATCTCGATGGAGACCGTAACGCCGGTGGGACTGGGGCGGACGATCGACACCGAGCGGCAAGTGCAAGACCTGTTACGCGAGGACGCCATCGACGTGATCCGGCCGAGCATTTCGCGGTGTGGGATCGCGAGGATCCGGCGCATGGCGGCGATTGCCGAGACACATTACATCGCGGCGGCGCCTTATCACGACGGGGGCCCGGTGGCCACGGCGGCGGCGCTGCACCTGGCGGCCTCGCTGCCGAACTTCTACATCCAACAGGTTCCGTTTCCGGAGGCCGAGGCGGACCGGCGGATGCGGGCGGAGATCGCGGGCGGCCCGGTGGAGGCGGTCCGGGAGGGATTTTTTGCTCTGCCCACAGGGCCGGGGTTAGGCATTGCCGTCAACGAAAAGGCGCTGGAGAAATACCGGGGAGGTGAGGCATGAGAAGGCGTGAGTGGCTTGGAGGAATGGCGGGCGCGCTGGCGCTGGGGGGGAAAGCCTGGGCGGGCTGCGCCTGCGCGCTGGAGCCGGAGCCTGCGGCGCAGGCCGCCGGGGCGGCGGCCGCGAAGAGCCCCTTTGACGGAGTTGGGTCCAAGGTGCGCATCACCGGGATGAAGGCCATCGGCGTAACGATCGATCCTAAGTCGGACCGTCCCTATGTTTTCGTGAAGCTCGAAACCAACGAAGGCCTAGTGGGCTGGGGCGAGGCGACTCTGGAAGGCAAGGCCGGGGCCGTGATCGCCTGCGTGAACGACTTCCGGGAACACATCGTCGGTGCAGATCCCATCCAAGTGGAACATCTGTGGCAGTCGATGTACGTGCACAGCTTCTATCGCGCGGGTCCGGTGATGGGCTCGGCGATCTCGGGGATTGACCAGGCGCTGTGGGACTTGCGCGGCAAGATTCTGGGCATGCCGGTGTACAAGCTGCTGGGCGGGCCGTTCGATGCGCGCGGGGTGCGGGGCTATTACCATGCCTACGCCGGGACGCGGGAACAGCTTCTGAAGCTGCGGGAATCGGCGCACGCCCAAGGCGTGTCCTGTTTCAAGACGGGACTGCCGGGCTATTGGGAGTGGCTGGACCGGCACGCCAAGATCGACCGGGCGGTCCGGCAGCTTGCGATGACCCGGGAAGCTTTGGGGCCGGACATCGACATCGCCGTCGACTTCCACGCCAAGACCGGGCCGGCGGTGGCCGCGGTGCTGGTCAAGGAGCTGGAGCCGCTGAATCTGTTGTTCGTCGAGGAGCCGTGCCCGCCGGAGAACATCGAGGCTATGGCGCGCATCGCCCGGCGCTCGACCACCCCGATCGCGACGGGCGAACGCCTGGTGGCCAGCTTCGGCTGCCGGGAACTGATCGAGATGGGCGTGGTGGACATCTTGCAAGTGGACATCAATCATGTGGGCGGCATCACGGCTCTGTGGAAGGTCGGGGCATTGGCGCACGCGGCCGGCATCTCGATGGCGCCGCACGCTTGCGAAGGACCCATCGGGGGGATCGCTACCTTGCACGTGGATGCCGCGATGCCCAACTTCCTGGTGCAGGAAGTCTGCTCGGGGGTGACGCCGCGCAAGGAAGACAAGATCTGGGAAGAGTGGCTGGGATTCCCGGCCATGCGCATGGTGGACGGACGGTTCCCGCTTCCCGAAAAGCCGGGGTTGGGCTTCGATCTGACCGAGGACGCCTTGAAGAAGTATCCCTTCGCCGGGACGCGGGCGATGGCGCGCCCGTTTCACGAAGACGGGTCCGTAGCGGCGTGGTGAGCGGATCCCGGTCCGGCGGCGCTCAGCCGGGCCGCGCCGGGCGGATTCCGGCTTCCGCGTTGCGCCGGCTTACGGGCGCAGATGTTCGGCCAACCAGCGGTGTACTTGCTGGTAGAAGAAACGGCTGTTTTCCGGCTTCAAGATCCAGTGGTTTTCATCGGGGAAGACGATCAGCCGGCCTGGAACGCGCCTGCGCTGAAGCACGCTCCACAGCTCCAGCGCTTGCCCTAACGGCACGCGGAAGTCGTTCTCGCCGTGCGTCACCAGGATCGGGGTCTTGAAGTTGGCGGCGTAGCGGGCCGGGTTTTGCTTTCGCCACACCTCGCCTTGCTCCCACACCGGGCCGTCCAGTCGGGCCTCCATCCAATAGACGATGTCCGTCGTGCCCCACATCGACTCCAGATTGAAGATGCCGGCGTGGTTGATCAGGCAGCGGTAGCGGTCCGTGGTCGCCAGCAGCCAGTTGGCGAGCGAGCCGCCGTAACTGGCCCCTCCGGCGCATGCGCGGGAGGCATCGGCAAAGGGGAACCGGCGGACGGCTTCCTCCAGGGCCTGATCCAGCTCTTCGCCCGGAGTGACGAAGGGATCTCCTTCGATCCACTGGGCGAACTGCTCGCCGAAACCGGTGGAGCCGGTGTAGTTGGTGAGCAGAATGACATAACCGGGCGACGCCAGCAGGTGGTAGTTCCAGCGCAGCGTGATCTGATCTCGCCACATGTTGTTCGGCCCGCCGTGGATGATGTGCACCAGCGGGTACTTCTTGTTCGGGTCAAAGGCCGGGGGGCGCACCAGCATGTTGTGAATCGTCCGCCCCTTCTTGCTCGTGAAGGTGAAGTGTAGCGGCGGGAGCCAATCCAGCTTCTCCGCCTCCGCCGTAGTGAAGTAGGTCAGCGCCCGCCGGGAGCCGCTTTCGATCCGGAAGATCTCCGCGGGATGGACCGAGCTGCCCCAGGAGGCAACCAGCACCGGCTCGGCGGCCTTGGTCGAAATGGACAAGCCCGAGTAGGCCCCCGCCGGGGCCGGCTCGGCGGGCTGCACCTTGCCCGCTTCGAGCGAGTATAGCCGCACATGACCGGCGTCCTCGGCGGTGAGCCAAATCCGGCCTGGGGCCACCGCAAATGCTTCCACCGAGCGGTCGAAGCCGGCCGTAAGGATTTCCGGGTCGCCCTGGGCGGGCCAGCTCCAGCGCGCCAGCCGCGCGAGGTTGTACACCTTCTCGGTGCGGGGTGTGCGCTCGGCGTAGAGCTGCTTGCCGTCCGGGCTGAAGGTGGGTGAGGAATAGCTGGCCATGTCCGCCGAGATCTGCCTTGGCTCGCCTCCCGTCACTGGAACCTCGTACAAGCGGTAGAGCGGGAAGCGATACGCGCCGGCGTCGCGGTCCACGGTCGCCACAAACACGATCGACTTGCCATCAGGAGCCCAGGCCGCATCCAGGGATTCCTCCTGGCCTCCGCCATCCGTCCGGGGCCGTCCGCCAAACCCTGCCAGCGAAGCCAGCCGCGTGCCGGTCAGCAGGTCCCGGGCCTTGGCTCCCGGAGTCGCCGCTTGCACAAACAGCCGCGGGCGCAGCTCCCCGACCCACTGGTCCCAGTAGCGGATCGGGAAGCCGTCGTAGAGTCGGGCGTTATACTTCCGCGCCTTGCGCTCCGCGGCAATCTTCTTGTTGGCTTCGTCGTCGGCCGCCCCCGGGTAGACGCTTGAAGTAAACAGCAGCGTGCTTCCATCCGGGCTGAAACGGGGCGAGTGTGCTCCCGTCGAGATCGAGGTCACCCGCAGCGCCTCTCCCCCCAGGGCCACATCGAGAATATAAATCTGGTTGACCTCATCCCCCTCGCGCTTGGCGGAGAAGGCCAGCCGCTGGGAATCGGGGCTCCAAGCCAACCCGCTCTCGCCGGACTTGGTTGCGGTCAGCCTCCTGGGAGCTGCGCTCCCGTTGGCCGGCACGATCCACACATCCGAGACCTGATCCTTGGGGTCATAAGCCGGCTCGGTCACCGAAAAGACCACCCACTTGCCGTCGGGACTCACAACGGGATCGCCGACCCGCTTCATCAGGTAGAGCGCCTCGTGAGTCACTGGATCCTTGGCCGCCATGCTAAGAACGGCCGCCACGAACAATGCAAGAGTTCGCCCACGCATAGTGCGGAGTTTAACAAAGCCGGGTCAAAGCTGGAGAGCAGCGCACGCGGGGGCTATGTCAAAATGGATTGCCATGCCCAAGATTCAACGCGCTTTAATCAGCCTGACCGATAAGAGCGGCATTGCGGAGTTTGCCCGCGGATTGCAGGGGTTCGGGGTCGAGATTCTGTCGACCGGAGGGACGGCGCGTCTGCTGCGCGATTCGGGCGTCGCCGTGCGCGATGTGGCGGAAGTGACGGGGTTTCCTGAGATGCTCGATGGGCGGGTGAAGACCATCCATCCGCGCATCGCGGGCGGCGTGCTCGCCATCCGCTCCAATCCCGAGCACATGCGAGCGCTCCAGGAACACGGCATCCCCCCGATCGACATGGTCGTGGTGAACCTGTATGCGTTCGAGAAGGCGGCAGCCAAAGAAGGGATCGAGATGGCCGAGCTGATCGAGAACATCGACATCGGCGGGCCGACGCTGATCCGCGCCGCGGCCAAGAATTATCAGGACGTGGCCGTGGTGATCTCGCCGGAGGACTACGCGGGGATTCTGGAGGAGATGAAAGCAGGGGGCGGGAGCCTCTCGCCGGCGACACACTGGCGCTTGGCCCAGAAGGCATTCCGCCTGACCGCCGATTACGACCGCGCGATCAGTTTGAGGCTGGCCTCGATTGCATGTGTGGACGGCCGCTTCGAGGATGTGAAGTCCGAGTTGCCGCCGTGGCTGGACCTGCGCGCGCCTCTGGCGCAGGCGCTTCGCTACGGGGAGAACCCGCATCAGGCGGCGGCGCTGTATTCGGACCGGCGCCGGGGCATCGCCGGAGCGGAGCAGCTTCAGGGCAAGGAGCTCTCCTACAACAACCTGGTCGATTTGGACGCGGCCTGGCAGCTTGTGCAGGAGTTCGATTCGCCCGCTTCCGCCATCATCAAGCACACCAACCCTTGCGGCTGCGCCGAGGCGGAGTCTCAGGCGGAGAGCTACCGCAAGGCCTTCGAATGCGATCCGGTGTCGGCCTTCGGCGGCGTGCTGGCCTTCAACCGCCCGTTGGAAGAGGAGACGGCGCTCGAGATCTCGAAGACCTTTATCGAAGCCATCGCCGCGCCGAACTACAGCGCCAAGGCGCTGGCCATTCTGGCGGCGAAGAAGAACCTGCGCCTGCTCAAGGTGGCGGATGGGACGCCGGACCCGCTGGTGGTGAAGTCGATCAGCGGCGGCTATTTGGTGCAGACTGCGGATCTGCACAGGCTGGACCGCACCGCCGCACAGGTCAAGACAGAGCGCGCGCCCACCGAGCTGGAGTGGGCTGCGCTTGAGTTCGGCTGGAAGGTCTGCAAGCACGTCAAGTCGAATGCGATCGTCTTCGCGCGTCCCGGGCAGACGGTGGCGGTGGGGGCAGGGCAGATGAGCCGTGTGGATTCGGTCAAAGTGGCGGCCATGAAGGCGCAGTTGCCGCTCCAGGGGGCCGTGATGGCTTCCGATGCTTTCTTCCCGTTCCCCGACGGGGTTGAGGAGGCGGCGCGGCACGGGATCACGGCTGTGATTCAGCCGGGCGGTTCGGTGAAGGACGCGGAGGTGATTGCGGCGGCCAACCGTCTGGGTTTGGCGATGGTCTTCACGGGCGTGCGGCACTTCCGGCATTGAACTTGGGTTGTCCCCAACAAACAAAACGCCTTTATAATCTTCCTATGAAGCCCCAATTGGCAAGAATTGGTCGGAATACGATCAATTTGGACGCTGTCGTCCGGATTGAAGAGATCGCCGATGACAACTTTCAAGTTCGCTTCATTAACGGCGAATTTCTCGGGATCGGGGGCACCGATGCCAAGACGCTTCGTACTTTGCTAGAAGACTCGGCCTACTGCTGGAGCCCTCAAGAACCACCATATACAGCAGGGAAGATTGCTGCTTGAGGGCCAAGACGCTGTGGTCTAAGAACAACAGCCTGTAACTGCCAAGACCGTCTCCAACCGCCGCTCCTTCCAAGCTTTGGCTGAGCGGGAGGAAGTCGTGTGAGGATACTTCATTCGACCGAAGAATTAGAAGCCTTACCCGTTTGACGCTTCGCTTAGAGATTGCCTCAGGGGCAGTGAGAGCTGTATGTGGTACTTGTCCAACGAACACAAGAACAACTCCGTTCAGCCGTGGCGCATAAACCCCAACCGTCTGGGTTTGGCGACGGTCTTCACGGGCATTCGGCATTTCCGGCATTGACCGGGGCGGGGGCCAGGGGTGGCTCATCTGACCTATTAGGTCAGATCTGATAGACTAGATAGGATATGAAGAGGGCTGCCGTATC
>JAIMAR010000042.1 GCA_023511855.1 Bryobacteraceae bacterium | reverse complement strand
GGAAATGAATGTCCCCATCAGCCAATTGGTGAGACTGCACGCCGCTGTCGCTTTCTGCGCGAATCAGCCCGGCGCAGCGTTGCGGAGACCCTTTCACTCGAACCCGAATGGCCTCCCGTGCGCTTGGCGGGGCAAGCGTGAGGTGGCATGGCAGCTTGGGGCGGTTCGTCCCCACGGAGAGCCGTGCACGCAGTGAGCCGGGATGCCCGGACGGGGAAACTGTCCACCAGCAGGAGAAGAGAGCGATGAGGCAACAGCCGGAGCGGACGGAGCGGATGGAGGACAAGGCCGTCATGGCGCAGACGCAGCTTCCCGATGGGGTAGGTTTGGAAGCGACGCCCAAGGTTCGGCGAGTGGTGGTGATTGGGAATTACCTGCCCCGCCAATGCGGGATTGCGACCTTCACCACGGACCTGTGCGAAGCGCTCGGGCGGGAGTTCCCCGAGGCCGAATGCATCGCACTGCCGGTCAATGACATTCCCGGAGGCTACTCGTATCCAGAGCGGGTGCGCTTCGCTTTGGAGCAGGATGACTTGAACAGTTACTCGGCGGCGGCGGATTTCCTGAACATCAGCAATGTGGACCTGGTGTGCCTCCAGCACGAGTACGGGATCTTCGGCGGGCCGGCGGGCAGCCACATACTGGCGCTGTTGCGGGAGCTGCGGATGCCGCTGGTGACCACGCTGCATACGGTGCTGCGGGAGCCGGACCCGAACCAGCGCAGCGTGCTGGAAGAGATCATCCACCTATCGGACCGGCTGGTGGTGATGACCGAACGAGGGGCCGAATTCCTGCGCAGCATCTACGGCGCGCCTGCCTCCAAGATCGACATTATTCCCCACGGAATCCCAGACGTCCCCTTTGTCGATCCGAACTTCTACAAAGACCAGTTCGGACTGGAGGGCAAAAAAGTTCTGCTCACGTTCGGCCTGCTGTCGCCCAACAAAGGCATCGAACACGTGATCGAAGCCTTGCCGGCCGTATTGAAGAAGCACCCGGATGTGATGTATGTGATCGTGGGCGCGACCCATCCGCACGTACACCGTCGAGAAGGCGAATCCTACCGGCTCTCTCTTCAGCGTCTGGCGCGGGCGCTGGGCGTGGACCGCCACGTGAGTTTTCACAGCCGCTTTGTGAGCCTGGATGAGTTGACTCAGTTTCTGGGCGCCGCCGACATCTACATCACACCCTACCTGAATCCGGCGCAGATTGTGTCCGGCACGCTGGCCTATGCGGTGGGCGCCGGCAAAGCGGTCATCTCGACGCCCTACTGGCACGCCGAGGAGCTGCTGAGCGACGGCCGTGGCGTGCTGGCGCCATTCCGGGACCCCGCGGCATTGGCCCAACGGATCATTGAGCTGCTCGATGACGAGGTGCTGAGGCACTCGATGCGCAAACGGGCGTACCTGTACGCGCGGAGGATGACCTGGCCCAAGGTGGCCCGATCTTATATGCGGAGCTTCGTGCGGGCTTGTGAAGACCGGTTGCGGACTCCGCGGCCGGCCTTCATCGCTGCGACTCTGGCCGACCGTCCCGCCGAGCTGCCCGAGTGGAATCCCGACCACCTGCTCCGGCTGACCGACTCCACCGGCGTGCTCCAGCACGCGGTGTTCACGATTCCCAACTACAGCGAGGGCTACACGACGGACGACAACGCCCGCGCGGCGATCCTGGCAGTGCTGGCCGAGCAGTCGGGTTTGTCCGTGCCGGGCGCCGAGCGCTACCTGTCGTTTCTCTGGCACGCGTTCCACGTTGAGAACCGCCGGTTCCGCAACTATATGGGCTACGACCGGCGCTGGCTGGAGGCGTGCGGCTCGGAGGATTCTCACGCCCGGGCCTTGTGGGCTTTGGGAACGGTGATCGGCCGGAGCTCGGATGAGGGCGCCCGGGGGCTCGCCGGGCGGCTGTTCGACATGGCGTTGCCGGTCGCCACTGCCTTCACCAGCCCGCGGGCCTGGGCCTTCACGATTCTGGGCTGCCAGGAGTACCTGAGAAGATTTGCCGGCGACCGGGCGGCGCAGACGGCGCGCGATGCGCTCGCCGACAAGCTGCTTGGGCTATTCCGGGCCAACAGTGCGCCGGACTGGGTGTGGTTTGAGGACGTGGTGGCGTACTGCAACGCGCGGCTGCCGCAGGCCCTGCTGGCGGTGGGAGCCGCGGGGCGCGAGGACTGCCTGGAGGCCGGCCTGCGCTCGCTGCGCTGGCTGGTGGAGATCCAGCGTTCCGAACAGGACCACTTTGTGCCGGTCGGCTCGAACGGTTTTTACCGCCGGGGAGGTGAAAAGGCGCGGTTTGACCAGCAGCCGGTCGAGGCGGGCGACATGGTCTCGGCGTGCCTGCTGGCGCACCGCGTGGATCCCGATCCGTACTGGCTCCAGGCGGCCCGGCGGGCGTTCGAGTGGTTCCTGGGACGCAATGATCTGCGGCTGCCTCTTTATGACCCCGGAACTGGGGGGTGCCGCGACGGCTTGCATCCGGACCGCGCCAACCAGAATCAGGGCGCGGAGGCCACGCTGGCCTTCCTAATGGCGCTGCTCGAAATGCGGCAATCCGCCAATTTGATTCAACCCGTCTACGGGGCGCATCTGGTTTCTTAGCCGGGAGATTCAATATGCCGGTTTTTGAGAACGGACACATTGTGCTGTTTGAGCGGTACGAAGGGAACCCGATTCTCACGGCGGCGCACTGGCCCTATCCGGTCAACTCGGTCTTCAACTGCGGGGCCACGCTGCTGGCCGACGGCACGACCTTGTTGTTGTGCCGGGTGGAGGACCGCAGCGGCATTTCGCACCTGTGCGCGGCCCGCTCGCGGGACGGCGTCACCGGCTGGCAGATCGACCCGGCGCCCACACTCCTTCCGGACGTGCACCGCCATCCGGAGGAGATTTGGGGGATTGAGGATCCGCGCCTTACGTATGTGCCCGAGTTGAACAAATACGCCGTGGTCTACACCTCGTATTCGCGCGGCGGCCCCGGGGTCTCGCTGGCGCTGACGGAGGACTTCCGCCATTTCGAACGCTACGGCGTCATCATGCCGCCTGAGGACAAGGACGCGGCGCTGCTGCCCCGGCGAATCGGCGCGCACTGGGCGCTGATCCACCGCCCGGTGACCACCTGGCAGGGGGCTCACATCTGGATCTCGTACTCGCCCGACCTGCGCCACTGGGGGAGCCACAAGCTGATCCTGCGGGCGCGGCAGGGCGGCTGGTGGGACGCCAACAAGATCGGGCTTTCACCGCCGCCCATCGAGACGCCGCAAGGCTGGTTGATCATCTATCACGGGGTGCGCCACACGGCCTCCGGCGCGCTCTACCGGCTGGGGTTGGCGCTGTTCGATCGGCAAACCCCGGAGCGCTGCTTGCGGCGCGGCAAGACGTGGGTGTTCGGCCCGGAGGCGCCCTACGAGCGGCAGGGGGACGTGGCCAATGTGGTGTTTCCATGCGGGTACACGCTCGCCCCGGACGGCGATACGCTGAACTTGTATTACGGGGGAGCGGACACCTGCATCGCTTTGGCGCGCGCCAGCGTGCGCGACCTGCTGGAGTGGCTGGAGCAGAACGGCGAACCGGAGAAGGAGAATTTCCTGAGCGCGGGCTTCTAGCGGGAGCGTGGTCCGCGCCCAGGCCCGGAGTTGAAGCAGCAGTGCCTGGCGAAAGCATCCAATCTCCGCTTGCCGAGACCGGAACGGAGAAGGCGCCAATCAGGCCGCTCGCCGGCTCGGCGTGACACGGCAGAGCGTGGGAAGCAGGGGGGCGACGACTGAGCGCGAGGGCTGAAACTTACCAGGGCTCGGCGCGTGGCGGACAAGGTTGTTTCAGCGCGAGGGAAGCCAGCATGGCATAAGCGGCCGGGGCTCGTGGCATCAGCAACACCTTGACTTCCGACAGATCTTCGCCCGGTTGCAGGTCCACGACGACGTCTTCCACCGCCAGGAAGGCAGCCCGGTTGCGGCTGCGCCAGAAATGCTGAGAGCCGCCCGGCGAGGGCGCTTGCCAGGTTCTGAGGGAAGGAACGGCGCTGCCCTGCGGCAGGGCCGTGAGCCGGTACTCGCCGGGTCTCAACATCCCGGCCTGGAACTTTCCTTCCGAGTCGGCGCGCGCCAGCCGGACGGGCTCCTCGGATTCGCCGGCCCGGTTGAGGCGGAAGATCAGCACCCGGGCTTGGGGCACGGGCTTATCATCGGGGTCCAGCACCATGCCGCGGATTTGGGAGGCGGGGGCCAAGCGCATCTGGAGGTTTCGTACATGTTCCCCGGCTTTCAGGCGGACCGACTGCGCGCCGGCTGGGGCGGAGGCATCCGAGACCGCAGAAAGGTAGCCCATGCGGCGCGCTGTCAATTGGTAGTCGCCCGGCAGCAGGCGCTCGAAGCGGAACTTGCCGGCCGAGTCCGTCAGCGCCTCCAGCCGCTCCGCCCGGCTTCCGCCCTGGCGCCGCAGGACCAGCCGGACCTTTCTGAGGGGCCGGCCATCCATGCTGCTGACGATGCGGCCCTCGATGCTGCACCAGCCGTCTTCGGCCGCAGGCACCTTGGAGTGGCGCCAGTTTGCGGTCAGCGCGGCGCCCGCCCAGAGCGCCGCACCGAGAACGGCCGCCGCCGCGATCCACCCAATCCTCATGACTCTTCCCCCAATTCTACCGCGCACAAGAGAAGACGTCGCTGCGGCGCGGCTGGTTTAAGATCAGGACAGAAATGCCGCAAGCCTGGTTCCGGTTTTACGCCGAGTTGAACGATTTCTTGCCGGCGGAGCGGCGGCAGAAGGAGTTTCCTTGCGAATTCCGCGGCCGGCAGAGCGTCAAGCATCTGGTTGAGTCTTTGGGCGTGCCGCACACCGAAGTGGATCTCATTCTGATCAACGGCGAGCCGTGCGGCTTTTCCCGGATCGTGCAAGACGGCGACCGGGTCAGCGTCTACCCGGTGTTTGAGGCGCTGGATGTGAGGCCGGTTTCGCGCGTGCGGTCCAAGCCTTTGCGCCGGAGCCGGTTCGTGGCCGACGCCCACCTGGGGCGGCTCGCTTCTTACCTGCGCATGCTGGGCTTCGATACTCTTTACCGCAACGATTTCACCGACCCGGAACTCACGGCCGTATCCGTGAGCGAGCGGCGAATCCTGCTCACCCGGGACCGGGACTTGCTCAAACACAAGAGCATCACGCACGGCTACTATGTGCGCGAGACCGCTCCGCGACGTCAGTTGCTGGAAGTGTTGCGCCGCTTTGATCTGGCCGGTTCGGTTAAGCCCTTCACCCGCTGCCTGCGGTGCAACGGCCCACTGGGGCGGATCAGTCGGCGGAGCGCCGCTTCGGATGTGCCGGAAATGAGCCGGCGCTACGCCAGCCGCTTCTTGAGGTGCAAGAGTTGCGGCCAACTGTACTGGGATGGCTCGCACTACCGGCGGATGCGCAGTTTCGTGGAGCGCCTGCTGGCCGAACTCAGCGCGGCGGGTGCAGAATAGGGTCATGGACTACTTCGAGCTGATCCGCCGGCGGCGCTCGGTGCGGGTGTTCGCGCGCAAGCCGGTGGAGGACGCCAAGCTGGAACAGATCCTCGAGGCGGCCCGAGCGGCCCCCTCGGCCGGAAATCTTCAGGCGTACGAGATTTATGTGGCCAGGCGCCCGGAGGTGCGTTCGGCGCTGGCGGCGGCGGCCCTGGGCCAGGATTTCATCCGGCAGGCCCCGGTGGCGCTGGTGTTCTGCACCCACGCGGCGCGGTCGTCTTCCCGCTATGGGGAGCGCGGCAGCCGCCTGTATACGGTTCAGGATGCCACCATCGCCTGCACCTTTGCGATGCTGGCGGCGACGGCGTTGGGTTTGGGAAGCGTGTGGGTGGGCGCGTTCCGGGACGAGGAGGTCTGGAGGGCGATCGGCTCGCCGAAGGGCCAGCAGCCGGTGGCGATTCTGCCCATCGGCTGCCCGGGGGAGACACCCGAGCCGACCGGCCGGCGTCCTCTGTCCGAGTTCGTGCACTGGCTGTGAGGCGACGGGGCCGAATTCGAGCCGAAGGTTGAGGTGAACGGCGTCTCCTGTAGAATGCCGGCGGCGCTGCTGCGCGCGGCCTTGCGATAGAATGGGGCGATGTCAGAGACGAACAGCGGCGCGCCATCCCTTGCCAGTTTCGAGGCCAGCCTGGAGGAGTTGGAGCGGATCGTCAAACAGCTGGAAAGCGGCGATCTGCCTCTGGAAAAGGCGCTGGCCTTGTTCGAAAAAGGCATTGAGCTCAGCACCGCCTGCCGCAGGCAGTTGCTGGAAGCGCAGACCCGGGTCGAGATCCTGCTCAAGAAACGGAACGGAGAGATTCAGCCGGAACCCTTCCCTGACAGCAAAGAATGACCTTTCGCGAATACCTAACCCAACAGCAGCAGCGAATTGACGCTGAACTGGAGCGGCTGGTTCCGAAGGAAGCCACGCCGCCGGAAACCATCCACCGCGCCATGCGCTACAGCCTCTTTGCGGGCGGCAAGCGCATCCGGCCCATTCTCTGCCTGGAAGCGGCGCGGGTGATCTCCCCGCAAGCGGCAGGCGTGGAGGCCGCGGCCTGCGCGCTGGAGATGGTGCACACCTATTCGCTGATTCACGACGATTTACCCGCGCTCGACAACGACGATTTGCGGCGGGGCAAGCCGACGTGCCACAAGGTGTTCGGGGAGGCGATGGCGATCCTGGCCGGAGATGCGCTGCTGACGCTGGCGTTCCGGGTATTATCCGAACTGGAAGGAGTGGACGCCGGCCGCAGGGCGCAAATGGTTTACGAGCTGGCGGCGGCGGCCGGGACTCCGGGCGGGATGATTGCCGGACAGGTGTGGGATCTGGAAGGAGAAGGTAAAACGCCCAGCGCCGAGCTGCTGGAGCGCATCCACCGGGCCAAGACGGGGGCGCTATTGAAGGCGAGCGTGAGGATCGGGGCCATTTGCGCGGGTGCGAACGCCGAGGACTTAGAGGCGCTGTCGCGCTACGGGGGGCATGTTGGGCTGGCCTTCCAGATCGTGGACGATTTGCTGGATGTGGAAGCCACGCCGGAGCAGCTCGGGAAGACGCCCGGCAAGGACGCGGCGCAGCACAAGATTACCTTTCCGGCGGTGTACGGGCTGGAGGAGTCCCGCCGGATGGCCGAGCGGGAGGCTTCGCAGGCGGAAGCAGCCCTGGAGCGATTCGGGGAGCGGGCGGCGCGGTTGAGGGAGCTGGCCCGGCTGATCGTCGACCGCAGCGCGTAAGCGGAGGGCGCGAGGTTCGCCGCGGCGGGCCAGATCATCCGGCATGACCGGCAGCAAGCGGGTGGAAAAGGAAAGGCTGGACGTATTGCTGGTGAGGCTCGGACTGGCCGAGAGCCGGGAGAAGGCGCAAGCCCTGGTGCTGGCGGGCCAGGTGCGGGTTGAAGGTGAGCGGGCGCAGAAGCCCGGGCACAGGGTGGCGGTCGCCAGCCGGATCGAGGTGCTGGAAGGCCTGCCCTACGTCAGCCGAGCCGGCAAGAAGCTCGAAGCGGCGCTGGATCATTTTCAGATCGATGTCCGCGGGCGCGTTTGCCTGGACGTTGGCGCCTCCACGGGCGGATTTACGGACTGCCTGCTTCAGCGCGGCGCGCTGCGCGTCTACGCGGTGGACGTGGGCGCAGGCCAGCTCGACTGGCGCTTGCGCAACGATCCGCGCGTGGTGGTGCGGGAAGGGATCAATGCGCGCTACTTGAGGCGGGAGGACCTGGGCGAGCTGGTGGAGCTGGCGGCGTGCGACGTCAGCTTTATCTCGGTCACGCTCATCCTGCCGGCCCTGGCCTCGGTGCTGCGTCCGGATGGGGAAATGGTTATACTCGTCAAACCGCAGTTCGAGGTGGGGCGCGGACAGTTGGGGCGGGGAGGGATCGTGCGGGACCCGGCGCTGCATGCGGCCGCTTGTGAGAAGGTGGAGATTGCGCTGCATCGGATGGGCTTCCAGACCCAGCTCATGGAGAGCCCGGTGGCCGGTGCGGAAGGGAACAAGGAGTTCTTGATTTATGCCCGGCATTGAGACGGTTGGCCTGTTCTCCAAACCGAATGCAGTCAAAGCGGCCGAACTGGTTCCGGAGCTGGTCCGGTGGCTGGAGGCCCGGGGATTGCAATTGCGGCTGGATCCGGTCACGGCGGGGTACGCGGGGCGCGGGCCGGGCTTGCCGCCGGAGCAGGTGGCGGAAGGCTGCGACCTGATCATCGTGCTGGGAGGCGACGGCACCTTACTGACGGCTGCGCGGGCTGTGGGCGGCCGGGATGTGCCGGTCTTCGCCGTCAACTTGGGTGGACTGGGCTTCCTAACGACCATTCCGGCGGACCAGATCTTCATCGATTTGGAGGCGGCGCTGCGCGGGGAGCTGCGGATCGGCCGCCGCCGCATGCTGCATTGCGAGCTGGAGCGGGGCGGAGAGACCATCTCGGCCTACGAGGCGCTCAACGACGTGGTGGTGAATAAATCCCAGATCGCGCGGATGGCGGACCTGGAGGCCTTTGTGGACGCCCACTACGTCTGCCAGTTCAAGGCCGACGGGCTGATTGTCGCCACGCCCACCGGCTCCACTGCCTACTCGCTTTCGGCCGGGGGACCGATCGTGTTTCCCTCGGTGGGGTGCCTGTGCCTGACGCCGATCTGCCCGCACACGCTGACCAACCGGCCGGTCATTCTGCCGGATACGAGCACCATCCGGATCCGGGTCCTCAGCGCCGATGGCGAGACCTTCCTCACCGTGGACGGCCAGACGGGCCAGCCGTTGCGGCACGGCGACGTTGTGATCTGCCGCAGCTCCGAACACGTGGTGCGGCTGGTGCGTCCGCCGAACCAGAAGTTCTTTGATGTGCTGCGCGCCAAGCTGAAATGGGGTGAACGGTGAGCCCCTTGGCAGGAAGGGGCCGCGCCCGGGAGCGGACGGACTCCGCCCTCGGCGGCGCGTTTGGCTAGAATGAGGATTTCACGCCATGCCTAAAAGTGTGTCCTATCTCATTGTGTTGATCTGCGCGGGATTGTTGTTGGATTCCGCCTGCAAGCGATCGCCGTCGCCGGACGTGGCGGCCATGGTGAACAACCGCGTCATCACTTACGCCGATCTGGAGAAACAGTATGCGGCGGCGCAGCTTTCCGCGCCCGGCGGAGGCGCCAACGAAGACAGTGTGACGCTCCAGAAGCTGGAAGTCCTGCGGACCATGATCGACGGCGAGATCATGCTCCAGCGGGCCGAGAAGCTGGGACTGATGGCGCAGGAGGCGGACGTCGAGGCGCGTTTCAACGAACTGAAGGCCCCATACACCCAAGAGGAGTTCCAGAAGCAACTGGCCAGCCGGAAGATGACCGCCGAGGAGCTGAAGGCTCAAATCCGCAAGGACCTGAGCATTCAGCGGCTGTTCACCAAGGAGATCACCTCCCATATCAACATCACCGACAAGGATGTGGCGGACTTTTACAACGCCAACAAGGACAGCTTCAACCTGGCCGAGCCGCAATTGCACCTGGCGCAGATCCTGGTGACGCCGAATCCGGACCCCAACGTGCGCAATCTGAAAAGCGACAAGGCGCAGAACATGGACCAGGCGCGCAAGAAGATCCAGATGATCGCGGCGCGGTTGAAGCAGGGGGAGGATTTCGCCATGCTGGCGCAGAACTATTCGGAGGATCCGGACAGCGCGCCCAACGGCGGCGATCTGGGCTTCATTCCCGAGTCGTCGCTGGAGAAAGCCAGCGTGGAGATCCGCAAGATCCTGACGCAGCTTCAGCCAGGACAGGTCTCGCCCATCATTCAGACCTTCGAAGGCTTCCGGATCTTCCGGCTGATCTCGCGCGAACCGGCCGGGCAGAGGGAGCTGAGCGATCCGCGCGTGCAGCAGATCATCCGGGATACGCTCGTGAACCGCAAAGACGGCTTATACCGCGCGGCCTATTACGAAAGGGCCCGCAATGAGGCCAAGGTGGTGAATTATTTCGCCAATTCCATTCTGGAGAAGATGAAGGGGTCGAAGTAAGCCCAGCCGGGGCCGAAGACTCCGCCAAACTATGCTGCGCTTTGAGACAGCCGGGGAATCGCACGGACCCTGCCTTGTGGCGGTCGTCACCGGTTTGCCGGCCGGCGTGCCCGTTTCGCTGGCCGCCATGCGGCGTGAACTCTGGCGCCGCCAGCAAGGCTACGGGCGCGGCGGCCGGATGAAGATCGAAACGGATGAGGCGGAAATTGTTTCGGGCGTGCGGCACTCCCGAACGACCGGCGCCCCCATCGCACTGCTCATCCGCAACCGCGACTGGCAGAACTGGAGCACGGCCCTGCCGGTGGAGGACTCCGAAGGGGCGCAGGATCTGAAGCGTCCGGTCACCAGGCCGAGGCCCGGCCACGCCGATTTGGCGGGGGCGTTGAAGTACAACCTGCACGACGCGCGCTACATTCTGGAGCGGGCCAGCGCACGGGAGACGACGGCCCGGGTGGCGGCCGGGTCGCTGGCCAAGGCCTTTCTGGGCGAGTTCGGCATCGGCGTGCTGAGCCACGTGGTCGCGGTGGGCGCCGCGCGCCTGGAGCGGCGCGCGAGCTGGGAGGAGGTGGAGGAGCTGAGCCGGCGCGCGGAGGTTCTGCTCAACTGCGTCGATCCGACCACCGAGGCGGCCATGAAGGAAGTGGTGGATGAAGCCTACCGGACCGGCGACACGGTGGGGGGCGTGTTCGAGGTGATCGCACATAACGTGCCGCCGGGGTTGGGGTCGCACATCAGTTGGGACACCCGGCTGGACGGCCGGCTGGCGCAGGCGGTGGTCTCGATTCAGGCGGTCAAGGGCGTGGAGATCGGAGAGGCGGCCCTGGCCGCCGCCAGTCCCGGCTCGGCGGTTCAGGACGTGATCCAGTATGATGCCGAGGGGCGCCGCTTCACCCGCGGATCGAATCGCGCCGGCGGGATCGAAGGCGGCATCACCAACGGCGAGGACATCGTGATCCGCGGCTATCTGAAGCCCATCTCTACGCTGCGGCGGCCGCTGGAGTCGGTGGACCTGGTTACGAAGGAGCCCTCCAGGGCGGCCTACGAGCGCAGCGACGTCTGCGTCGTGCCGGCGGCGGGCGTGGTGGCGGAGGCCATGGTGGCGCTGGTGCTGGCCGAGGCCATGCTGGAGAAGTTCGGCGGGGATTCGCTCGAAGAAACCCGCCGGAATTATGATGGTTACATCGAACAGTTGAGAAGTTACTAATGATCTATCCGCTTGTCAAATACGGCGACCCGGTGCTGGAGACTCCGGCCGAACCCGTCACGGAGTTCGACACTCCCGAGTTGCACAAACTGATCGAGGACATGTTTGAGTCCATGTACGCTCACAAGGGCGTGGGACTGGCGGCGCCGCAGATCGGCATTTCGCGCCGCATCGCGGTCATCGACGTTTCGGCCGGCCAGGATCCGTCCCAGAGGCTTGTCCTGATCAATCCGGAGGTCATCCGCAACGAAGGGCGCCAGGTCTCCGAAGAAGGCTGCCTCAGCGTGCCGGGTTTCCGCGAGCCGGTCAAGCGCGGCGCACGCGTCACGGTCCGCGCTCAGAACGCCAAGGGCGAGATGTTCGAAGTCACCGGGGAAGATCTGCTGGCGCGGGCGTTGCTGCATGAAACCGACCATCTCAATGGCAAGCTGTACCTGTCGCATTTGAGCCCGCTCAAACGCGACCTGATCCGGCGCAAGATCCGCAAGCTACAGAAGGAAGGGGAGTGGTAGGCGTCCCGGCCCGCGCGCCGCGGGTCCGCTGCGAACCATGAGAACCGTCTTTCTGGGTACGCCGCAGTTCGCTGTTCCCTCGCTGGAACGGCTGGTGAAGGCCGGCCACGAAGTGATCGCCGTCTACACCCAGCCGGACAAGCCCGCAGGCCGAAAAGGGACTTTGACCGCGTCACCGGTGAAGCAGGCGGCCTTGGCTCTGGGCCTCCCCGTGCGGCAACCAGAGCGGATCCGGAGGCCGGAGGCCGTGGAGGAACTACGGGCGCTGGCGCCGGAAGTCATGGCAGTCGTCGGCTACGGGCAGATCATTCCGCAAAGCATCATCGACATTCCACCCATGGGCATTATCAACGTGCACGCGTCGCTGCTTCCGAAGTACCGGGGCGCCGCGCCGATCCAATGGGCGATCGCCCGCGGCGAGACGGTGACCGGCGTCACGACGATGCGCATCGACGCGGGGCTGGACACGGGCGACATCCTCTTGCAGCGTGAAACGCCGATCGGAGCTGAAGAGACCGCCGCCGAGCTTGCGGCCCGCCTGGCCCCGATGGGCGCGGAGCTGCTGATCGAGACGCTGGAAGGCTTGCGCGCGGGTACGATCGCGCCGCGCCCGCAGGACCACTCCCAGGCTACGCTGGCCCCGCTGCTCAAGAAAGAAGACGGGAGAATCGACTGGAATTTCTCCGCGCGGGAGATTTTCAACCGGGTCCGCGGTTTCGTTCCGTGGCCCGGAGCCTACACGGAGTACCGCGGCGGCCTGCTGCACATCTGGCGTTGCCGCCCGGCGGAAGACCGCATCGAGGGGCCGCCGGGGGCGGTCCGGCGCTCGGGCCGCCGGCTGCTGGCGCGATGCGGGGACGGGGCGTGTCTGGAGCTGATCGAACTACAGCCGGAGGGCAGGAAGCGGATGAGCGCGGAGGCGTTTCTCAACGGCTATCCGTTGAGCGAGAATGAGAGATTTGGGGTGAACCCGTGAAACTTCCGTCAGGCTACCTCTACTCATCGACTTACGCCGGCATCCGCAAAGACAAGCGCGACGATTTGGGCCTGATCGTTTCGCGCCACCCCGCTTCGGCGGCGGCGGCGTTCACCACCAATCGTGTGCAGGCAGCGCCGGTGCGCGTCGCCCGGGCTCATCTGGAAGCCACCCGCGGGCGGGCGCAAGCGATTTTGGCCAACGCGGGAAACGCGAACTGCGCAACGAAGAATGGGATGCGGGTGGCGCTGGCCAGTTGCCGCGCCGCCGGCAAAGCGCTCAAGATTCCCGCTGCGCGCGTGCTTCCGGCTTCCACCGGGGTCATTGGCGTGGAGCTGGACGAAGACCGGATTCCCAAGGCTATGCCGAAGCTGGTGGCGGGCTTAGGCGAAAACCGGTTCGAGGATGTGGCGCGGGCGATCATGACCACGGACCGGATTCCGAAAGTGGCTTTCGCTGAGGCGCCGCTGCGTCACGGCACGGTCCGCATCGCCGGCATGGCCAAGGGCGCGGGGATGATCCATCCCAACCTGGCCACCACCCTGTGCTTCCTCACCAGCGATGTGGCCATGTCGCCCACCGCCTTGCGCAGGTCGCTGTTGTTTGCCGTGGACCGCAGCTTCCACCGCCTGTCGGTCGACGGCGACACTTCGACCAACGACACCATCATTCTGCTGGCCAACGGCGCCTCCGGAGTCAAAACCAACGAAAAGGAGCGGCTGGTCTTTCAGGAAATCTTGAGCTGGGTGTTGCAGGACCTGGCCGAGATGATCGCCCGCGACGGCGAGGGCGCCCGCAAAAAGATCACGATCCACGTGCGCGGCGCCACCAGCGACGAAGACGCGGCCCGCATCGCCCGCTCCATTGCGAATTCGCCGCTAGTCAAGACCGCCATCGCCGGCTCCGATCCCAACTGGGGACGCATTCTCTCGGCTGCGGGGGTGGCCGGGGTCCCCTTTGATCCGCGGGACGTCGACATCTGGCTTCAGGGCGTGCCCGTGTGCCGCCGGGGCGTGGCTGCGGAGTTCTGCGAGCGCGATCTGAAGCACCTGCTCGACTCGCCCGATTGCGTGATCCGCTTCGTGCTCCGGGGCAAAGGGCCGGGCCGCGCCTGCTTCTGGACCTGCGATCTGACCGAGGAGTACATCAAGATCAACGCCAGTTACCGCACCTAAGAGATCTTGCGCCGCTTCGGCTCCGCGCGCCGCAGCAGCTCTTCGAAGCTCTCCTGGGGGACAACTTGCACCCGCACCCGGAGTCTTGTGTGGCGCTGGATCTCGCTCATGAACCCGGCCTTGGGCGGCGCTTTCGAGACCAAATACAGCGTTCCTCCGCTGACCTGCGTGGGGACTACTTCCCATCGCCGCATCAGCCGCCAGGGGAGGGTGCGCACGATTTCCGGCCGCGCCGTGAGGGCGGCGGCTGCCGGTATGGGTTCCTCCGGCTGGACGGTTTCAGGCGGGGCGGAGGGATAGGTGTGCTCGGTCTTCAGCCAAACCAGCGGGACGCGGAGCAGCCGCGCCCGCGCGTATTGGTACAGGGCAGAGAGCGTGGCCAGTCCGTTGATCCAGTTGGA
Organism: Bryobacteraceae bacterium; assembly: GCA_023511855.1. Classification (GTDB taxonomy): domain Bacteria; phylum Acidobacteriota; class Terriglobia; order Bryobacterales; family Bryobacteraceae; genus JAIMAR01. Next base: position 7,337 of record JAIMAR010000042.1, on the reverse strand, counting down.
CCACACGGCCCGCAGCGGCGTTCCGGCGGCGAAGGCCGCGCCGTAGATTCGCGCCGCACACAGCGTCCGAACCAGGAGCCGGTGGAGCTGCAACAGTAGGGCCGACCCCAGCAGGGCCTGTTCGCTGGGGCTCTGGGCGCAGGCGCTGAGGCCCCATGGGTCTCCGGTGAGCTTGCTCCAGGCGAACGTGGCCAGCCCGTAAAGGCAGACCAGATTGCCCATCAGGCTGAGCGGATTGCCGATCAGGCCCTTGCGGTCCCGCCAGAACCAGTAGAGCTGAGCCGCTCCCCGGCCCCACCCATGTTTGGCCCAGCTTTGCAGGCAAATGCCGGTCACCCAGCGCGTTCGCTGCCGGACGGCGTGGCGGAACTTCTGCGGGAAGTACTCGCGGGTGGCCACCGGTTCGCCTTGATCGAAGCTCAAGGGAATGAAGATTTGCCGGAAGCCCAGGCGGTGGAGCCGCAGCCCGCAGTCGTAGTCCTCGGTTAAGCAATTTGGATCGAAGATGCGGTGATCGGCGTCTTCAGCCAGTCGATCCAGCGCGCGGCGCGTGTAGCCCGTGCCCACGCCGTTCGATGGAAGGAACCCTTTCAAAACCGTCCGCATGGGCACGTCTTTGGTCTGATACTCGGCAAACTCATCGCAATACACCCCGTGGGTGATCTTCCGGAAGGGCGTCGCCAGCGGCAGCACCGGCACTTGAACCATGTCGTAGCGCTCCGCGTAGAGGTTGATCCAGCTCAGGCTGTCGGGGTGCAGGACGTCCTCGGCGTCGTGGGTCACCACGAGGTCAAACCGCTCCCCGCAAGCCTCTTCATAGGCGCGCATGGCCTGCACGATCCAGTTCAGGCAGTCCGCCTTGGAAGTGGGGCCATTGTGGGGCACCACGGCCAGATGCACGTTAGAGTAACGCTCCTCGGCTTCCCGGACCGCTTCCATGGTGGCCGGATCGTTGGGGTAGGCCCCCGCGAAGACTTGGTAGTTGTGGTAGCGGACCGCGCCCAGGTTGCGCTCCAGCATTTTTCCGATGACGGCCTCCTCGCGCCATAGCGGGATCAGCACCGCGATCCGCTTTTCCGGGAGGCGCTCCTGTCCAGGCCGGGGCATGGATGGCCGTGTCCGCCTCCGGCCCAGCCAGTTCCAGGCCAAAGCCACATCCAGCGCCAGGTCATCCAGCCCGCTGACGATGGCGGCGATCGCCAGAGGAACCAGGCATGCGGCCACCACCCCGTCCAAAACATCCATGCATGGAATAGTGGCGGCCGGAGGCGGGAAATCGCACATAATCTGCGGGGAAACCGGCGGCGCTGTGAGACAATGGCCCTATGTTGCGGCGGCGCTGGGTACTTCTCCTCCTGACGGCGCTGGGCCTTCCGGCGCAGACCCCCGTCAACAACTTTCGCTTCTCCATCATTGGCGACCGGACCGGCTCCGCCGTGCCCGCCGTCTACGAACAGGTTTGGCGCGAGGTGGACCGCTTGCGCCCGGATTTCGTCCTCAATGTAGGCGACACCATCCAGGGCCGCAGCGATGCGACGGTCGAGGCCGAGTGGCAGGCCCTGCGGCCGCTTTTCCACCGCTACCGCCGTTACCCGCTCTATTTCGTCGCCGGCAATCACGATATCTGGAGCACGTTTTCGGCCAAGATCTTCGAACGCGAAACGGGACGGCCGCCCAGCTACAGCTTTCGGTTCCAGAACGCGCATTTTACGGTGCTCGACAACAGCCAGACCGCGGATCTCGAGCTGAAGCAGCTTGAATTTCTGGAATCCGAGCTCAAGGCCAACCGCAGCCGGGATCCCAAGTTCGTCTTTTTTCATAAGCCGTTCTGGATCCCGTTTCTCCAGTTCCAAAGCGGGGAGTTTCCGCTGCACCGGCTGGCCCGTGAATACGGGGTCCGGTACGTCGTCAGCGGCCATCTCCATTTCCTGCTGAAGATGGAGCGGGACGGAGTGACGTACCTGCAAATGGGCAGTTCCGGGGCCAAGATTGAGCCGGACTTCGAAAAGCGCGCGTTCTACCAGCACGCCTTGGTGGAGGTGCGGGGCGGCGAGGTCCGCATTACGGTGCATGAACTGGGACCGCCTTACGGAGAGGGCCGCTCGGTGGATCTAAGCCGGTGAGTCCCGCGCGAGCCGTCACACCGCTTCTTCCGGACAGGCGCTACCAGGATTCCAAGCGGCGCAAGGATTCCAGCACGACCTCGCCGACGATCTGAAAGCTCTTGGGGTTCAGCTTGTCCATGGTGTCGTGTTCGGTGTGCCACCAGGAGTGGTTGGGTCCGTAGTCGAAATCGATCAGATTCACCGACCGCACGCCGGCGCGGACAAAGGGCATGTGGTCGTCGTCGATGCTGATCTCTTGATTGAGGAAATACCGACCGTAGCCCAAATCCCGGGCTGCTTGCCAAATTAAGTTGGTGAGCGCTTCCGAGGAATTGGCTTCGCGGAGAATTCGCAGATCCTTGTCGCCGATCATGTCGACGTTGATCAGGGCTTTCAGGCGCCAGAGCACGCCTTCCGCGCTCCAGCGGGAGGCTAGGTGCCGGCTTCCGTACAGGCCGTCTTGGGGCGACCATTCTACGAAGGCCTCCTCGCCGTCGAACCACACGAGGTACACGTCATCCTTGCGGGGCCGGTTCGCCAGCACCCGGGCTATTTCCAGAAGGAACCCCGTCGAGGAGCCGGCGTCGTTGGCGCCCACAAAGCGGAATTCCCGGAACACCTTGGTGTCGTAGTGGCCGGTGATGGCCACCGCGCGGCCGGACTGGCCCGGAAACCGGGCGATGATGTTCTTCATCACCACCGGTCCGAGCGGCGTCCGGGCGGTGAAGGTGTCCAACGTAACTTCGCACCCCAGCGGCTTCAGTACCGACAGAATGTACCGGCGCAGCTTTTCCAGCGCCTCCGAGCCGGGGATCCGCGGGCCGAAGGAGACCGCCTTCTCGGTGAAGCGGTAGGCCGACTCTCCGCTGAACTCCGCGGCGGGCACGGCCGGCGCGAAGCAAAGAAAAAGGATCAGGATTGCTTTTCGGCGAAGCATAAGTATCCAAGGGTGAAGTTGCGTTCGCGGTCGAGAAAGTCGAGCGCCGGAAGCGCCAGTCCCAGCGGGACGAATAGGACCGCCGCCAGGGGCCAGACCGGGGCAGGGAAGAATTGCAAAGAGTTCAGACAGCGGCGGGCCAGCAGGCGGAAAAAGCCTCCGGCGGCTTCGATGCGGTATGTCGCAAATCCCGCCTGCCGCAGTAGAGCCGCCAGCGCGTGGCGCGTGAAGCGGTAGTAGTCGTGGGGCGACTGATGAATCTCCCATTCCTGCGGCGCCGCCAGCAGCAGCTTCCCGCCTGGTTTCAGCGCCCGGGCCATCTCGGCGAGCGCCGCTGCCGGGTCCGGGATGTGTTCGAGGGTCACGATGTTCAGGCAGGCGTCAAAGGCGGCATCGCGAAACGGAAGCGCCCTCAGGTCGGCAACGGCGTCCAATCGCCCGTAATCCCATTCCGCATCCCCGATCGCGAGGTCCACCGCCACGTAGCGCTGGCGCGTGAAGTAGGTCCGATGGCGGCCCTCGCCGGCGCCGGCGTCGAGCACTACGCTGTCCGGCGGGAGTCCGGCCGCAAATTCCGAGACGGCCCTTTCGATGCGGGCTTCAAAGTCCAGAACATAACGCTCGACGGCGGTCCCGGCCAGCCACCGCGGGAAACGGGACCTCATGTCAGCTTCCTCGCTTCGATCATGACCGTCGAGCCGGCGCCGCAAGCCGCTTCCAGCAATGCCACCGGCAAGCAGGCCAGCACAAGCGCAAAATAAAGCAGATCTTTCGCCAGCCTCGCCCGGCCGCCCTCACGCGGATTCCTCACCCGGCGGGCCATGGGATCCAGCCACGCCGCCAAACTCGAGGCCAGGCCGGCAGGGTTATCGCGCAAAGAAAAGAACTTCTTCCGCACAACGGTGAATCCGCAGCGCTCCAGTAATCCTTCCACATCGGCGGTGCGGAACACTGTCAAGTGCCGCGGAATGTCACATCCGGTCCACCGCTCACCCAGCATCAGGAACTGCCAGCTAGAGGCGTTCGGAACCTGTAGGATCAACCTCCCCGCCGGCCGCAGCAACTGATAAGCCGCCTCCACATAACTCTGCGGCTCGTACAAGTGCTCCAGCAGGTGGAACATGGTGATCAAGCGGCAGCTTCCCGCCGCCAGCGGCGCGTGGGACAGGCTGGCGCAAACCGCCGGAACTCCGCGGCTCCAGGCGGCCTTGGCGGCATCCAAGGAAAAGTCCAGGCCCGTGACGGGAACTCCCTGTTCGGCCAGCATCGACAAAAATAACCCGCCGCCGCAGCCGACGTCCAGCACGAGCCCCTCGGGCGGGGCGGCTTCCAGCGCGCGGCGCACAAAACGCAAATGGTCCCGCAGCACGAACCGGCGGTAGCGCTCCTCCAGCCGGTCCGCAGCCTCATCGTTGGGGACGAACCAGTACTCGGGTGGGTAGTAAGAGGCGATTTCGGAGGGGGCTGGTCTCGGAAACAGCCGGATCAGGCGGCAGCGGCGGCACTCCACAATCTGGAACTCTTTGGTTGTGGTCCGGTAGAGACGATCGCTCCCTTTGGTCAGCACGGTGAACTCTTCGCAGCCGCAGGCCGCGCACGCCTGACTCTGAGCGGGGGCGCTGTCGTGGCTGGGACTGGTTGGGGCTGAATCCGTGCGTGCCGGTTCCAAATTATCCTCTGCCTTTCATAGTACGGAACAAGTTAATTGCTTTGTTCGAGTAGGGCGCGCACAGGGATCCGGTTTTCCAGGATGAGCCTCCGGACCTCGGCCGGAGTCAGCTTGGCCTTGCTCCAGACTTCGCGCCGCTTTCGCAGCATCCGGGGAACCAGCCCGAGGGCCGCCGCGTCCGCCCGCAGGATGGTCCAGGCCAGCCGCACTTTGTTCCAAAAACCTGGGAAATGGGCCATTTCGCCGCGATCGCCGGCGGCGGCCGGCAGAGCGCCCGCCAATCGTGCCGCGAAATAGACGGGGTTCAGCAGCAGGAGGCTCCAGGGGAAAAGCTTGACGGCCAGCAGTACTCGGTTGCGTTCGATCCAGAAAATCCTCTCGAACGAGCCCTTCCCCAGGCTGCTGCCTCGTTTGTGCCTCACCACCGCCTCGGGGACATAGACGCAGCGCCAGCCGGCCAGGCGCGCGCGCAGGCCCAACTCCGCATCGTCCCCGTACAGGAACAGATCCTCGTCGAATCCGCCGATCTCGTCCAGCATGCGCTTGCGGTACATGGCCGCGCAGCCGTCCGGCCACAGGCACTCCTCCTGCCGGTCGTATTGTCCCCGGTCGAGCTCGCCGGCGCCGCGCCCGCGGTTCTGCCCGTCAGGGAATATGAGATGGCCCACTTTGTCGATTCGCGAGGGGTCTTCGTACATCAATACCTTGGAAGCAGCCATCCCTACATCCTCGGCCCCCTCGAACGCCTTTCGGAGCGCCGCCAGAAAATCCGGCTCCGCCTCGGTGTCATTGTTCAACAGCGCCACCAGCCGCCCTTGGGCGGCTGCGAATCCCTGATTGTTCGCGGCGCAAAAGCCCCGGTTGGTCTCATTCCGGATCAGCCGCACGCGCAGATCCGGCCGCCCCTGGAATTCCTCGCGAACCATCTCCGCCGAGCCATCCTGGCTGGCGTTGTCCACCACCAGGACCTCGAAATTCCGCCAAGTCTGCCGGGCCAAAGATTCCAAACACCGCCGCAAGTCAACGCGGCGGTTCCAGTTCACCACCACCACGGAGATTTCCGGCGGGACCTGCCGTGCCTCGGTCGACATCTGGTGATCCTGACAGCCGCTCTGCGGCCCGGCGGATTCAGCCTCATCGGCCCAACCGCGCTGCACTGGTTCCTTTCTCCCTCAATCGCTGGCCTGAGCCGCCCGGCGCGCCGCAGCCTCCTGCCGCTTTCTGCGGCGCTCCAACAGCAGCAGCTCCCTGCGCCTCCGCTGCTTCACCCGCTCATCCACCTTGCGCCAGAACTTGCGGAAGTAAGCCGCCGCCGAAAGCAGCGCGAACACCACCACGCACCACATCCAGAGCATGGCCCACCAGGAGAGCTCCGGGATTCTGAGGCTTAGGATCAGCAGGGTCACGGCGATTACCTGCGACACCATCTTGGTTTTGCCCAGCTCGCTGGCCCGGATCGTGTAACCCTCCGAGGCGGCGATGCTTCGCAGCCCCGAGATGGCAAACTCCCGGCCCACCACCAGAATCACCATCCAGGCGGGCACGGCTTTGACCTGGACTAGGGCGATGAGCGCCGCCGAGATCAGCAGCTTATCGGCGATCGGATCAAGCAGCGTTCCCACCGTCGTCACCTGACCCCAGCGCCGCGCCAGGTAGCCGTCCAGCAGATCCGTGGCCGCCGCAGCCAGGAAAACGGCCAGCGCCAAAAGCTCGCTGGGCACGGCGAGCCGCCCCCACTGAAAGCGGGCAGGCTCCTGCACCAGCGCCGCCACCAGCAGCGGCACAAAGAAGATTCGCAGCAGGGTCAGCAGGTTGGGGAAATTCATCCAGCCTCAACAAATATAAACTGCCCGGAGAGTTGCTACAACTCAGCCCTCCCGGGATGGCCGGACCTCGAATTGCCGGAGGCGGCGGCGGAGAGATTCGGGAGCCTCGGCCTCCACCTCGCAGATCTCGCCTTGATAACGCACCGCGCGCACCTTGCCGTATTCGTAAAGACAGTGCAGCGCCCACCCATCCCCGCTCGGCAGGCGGTAATAGGCGCGGCTGACCTCGTCCACCGGGAGCATCGCGTCGATCGTTTCAAGCAATTGATCGAGGCCCTGTCCGGTCTTCGCCGAGATCGCAACGCTGGGCAGCCGGCCTTCGCCGATCCGTCCCGCCAGCGCCTCGGCGCTGCTGCCCTCAGGCAACAAATCGATCTTGTTCAGGACCAGCAGTTGCGGCGAACTCTCGCAGTTCAACTCCGCCAGCACCCGCTGAACCTCCGCCGCCTCCTCTGCTGCGCGCTCGGAGGCCGCGTCCACCACATGCAGCAGCAGCGAAGCCTCGGTCACTTCCTCCAGCGTGGCCCGGAAGGCTTCCACCAGCGACGGGGGCAAGTCGCGGATGAAGCCGACCGTGTCGCTTAAGAGAATCCGGCCCCAGTCCTTGATGTGCCATTGCCGCGTGCGCGTGTCCAGGGTCGAGAACAGCTTGTCCTCGACGTGGACGCCGGCGCCGGTCAGGGCGTTCATGAGCGTGCTCTTGCCGGCATTGGTGTAGCCGACCAGCGAGACGGTGTGCTCCTCGCGGCGGCTGCGGACCTCGCGCTCCTTGCGGGCCTGGACCTCGACCAGCTTCTGCT